>CAINDO010000389.1 GCA_903847385.1 uncultured Myxococcales bacterium | reverse complement strand
GGGCCGTCGCCGAAGGTCAGACGATAGCTGCGCAGCGCCTGCCGCGGCAGCGTGTCCACCAGCGCGCCCCCGACCAGCGGCAAAGCCTCACCGTCGACCTCGACGTGCGACACGCGCCGCGCACCGCCGAGCTCCTGCGCATCCGGGCGGAGCGTCACGCGGCCCTCGGCCTCGCCCAGGTGCCAGACCCGCGCCATCACCCCGTCGGCGATGCCCGTCTCCGCCGGCTTCAGCGCGAACAGCACGGCGTCCGGCGACTCCACGTGCAAGAGGCCCCAGCGATCGGCGGGGAGCGGCGCGGCGGCGTCCCCCGAGACCTGCGTCGCCAGCAGGGGCGTGTGGTCGTCGAGCCCGAAGCGCATGGCCTCGGCGGCGTCGTAGGCCGGGTGGGCGCGCAGCGCGAAGTCGGCGACGAAACGCGTGTCGTAGCCCTGGTCCGGGATGCCCAGGTGCCGGCCGTCCACCTGCATGCCGACGACCGCGAACACGCTCGGCGTCGCGGTGTCCAGCGTCGAGACGTCGCTGCGCCCCGCGCGGAAGAACTGGCTGTCCCGCGAGCTGAGCGTCACGCCGAAGCGGGCCTCGCTCAGGTCGACGAAGTGATTCAGCGTGAGGAAGTCCGTGCGCGTGCCGACGTCGACATAGTCGCCCCCGTCGCGCTGCCGCCCGACGCGCAGCACCGCGCCGACCTCTTCATGCCGCATGATTTGATCCCGCAGCGCGAAGTCGAAGCCGTAGCCGACCGTGTCCGAGAAACCCTCGTCGATGACGTTGTGGATCTCCACGCGGTCCAGGCCGCGGTGCAGCGTCACGCGCGTGCGATGCCGCGGCGCGCTCGCCACGTCCACCTCGAGCGTGACGGACACGGGCCCGGACTCGGCCACACGCACCGCCCCGGGCGCGCCCGCACGGCCGGGCCCCTGCAGGTTCCAGGCGCCGCCGGCGCCCACCAGCGCCCGCCCGGAGGCGACCTCCGTGACCGTGTCCAGCGCGCCGTCCCCGCGGAGCCGCAGGCGCACGATGCCGTTGTCCACGGTGTCCCCGCCGGCCAGGCTCGCCGCCGGGCCGAAGTCGCGCCCCGCCCCCGGCCGCACCTCGAACACGCGGTAACCCACGGCCGGCACGTCGGCGGCCAGAATCCGCAGCCCGCCCTCGACGACCTGCGCGGGGACCTCGGCGCCCGTCGCCACGTCGAACACCGAGAATGGCCCCGCGCCCGCGTGCGGCAGGTCCACGGCTCCCGTGCGCACGAACCCCAACGCGTTGAAGACGGCGTAGCGGGGCGACGCGCCGGCATCGACCCGCACCTGCCGCCCGAGCGCGGCCAGAGCGGAGTCCTGCAGGTCGTTCACGTACCCCTGAACCTGCGAGAGCGTGTCGCGCTGGAACTGCACGCGCCGCTCACGGGGCACCTCGCCGTTGGCCACCCAGTCGTGCTCGTAGAACAAGCCCAGGTTGATGAACGCCTGGGCCCGCGCGGCATCCCGCGGGTCGATGGACGCCGGGTCCGTCGAGAGCACCACCGCCGCCAGCGTCTCGGCCGTCCGCAGCTTCGCGATGGCCCGCCGGAATGGCGCCGCGACGCTCTGCATCGAGGCCACGTACAGATCCCACTCGTTCCCGAAGGCCCCGCCGAAGTGCTCGAGCTCGTCGCCATGGCTCGCCTCGAAGTCGCGGAAGAAGTCGACCTCGTTGGACACGATGACGCGCCGGTTGCGGTTCGAGAGCGCCTCCGAAGCGTCGATGAAGGCCGTCGTGCGCGACTCCAGGTCGTCCCAGCCGTATCCGAACGCGGCGTAGATGTTCCAGGGCCAGCGGGCATGGAAAAGGGCGTCCCCGCTCATGTACTGCACGATGGCGGCGGGGTCGCGCGCCTCGGCGTACCCGCCGAGCCCCCGGTTGTCCCCGACCATCGAGTTCCACTTGAGCAGCACGGAGGCGCCGTCCGGCCCGGTGTAGCGGTAGATCTCCCGCGGCCGGTCGATCAGCTCGGGCAACGGCACGTTCGTGGCGCAGGCGCACACGCCGCGCCAGGAGTAGCGCGCCCCGGCGCCGGCCCACAGCGACGCCAGCCCCGCCGGGAGCGTCTGGTTCTCCATGTTCACGACGAGGTCGAGATCCAGCCCGAAGCGGCGCTCCAGACTGCCGGCGTAATACATGTCCCGGAGCACGGCCTCCGTGGGCATCGCCCCCGGGAGCAGCACCAGCGACTGGAACGGCACGCTGATGTTGCCGGCGCGCACGTGGTCGATCAGCCGCGCGAACTCCGCCGGGGTCCGGGCGTGTTCGTACTCCCAGATCCACAGCGAGCCGTCGACGTTGTAGCGACCCCGGCCGTCTACGGGCCGGTCGGCCGTCGACTCCGCCTGGTCCATGTAATAGTCGAGCGTGTCCAGGAACGCCCGGCGATACTGCGCGGCGTCCCCGGACCAGTAGTAGTCCGTGTGATCGTCGTTGGCGATGTAGTGGCGCTCGACGCCCTGCCCCGCGGCGGGCGCGGGCGTCGCGAGGGCCGCGAGGGTGAGCGGCAGGGCGATGGCGAGGCGGTTTCGCATCAGGCGATCAGATACCCGCCGTCGACATTGAGGCAAGCGCCCGTGGTGTAACTGCCCGCCGCGGACACGAGATACAGTACGGCCCCGGCCATCTCGTCCGGCTGCGCGACGCGGTTCATCGGCACGTGCCCGAGCACCATCTGCAGGATGTCCGGGTTGTGCACGATGGCGGCGGCGAACTTCGTGTCCGTGGCGCCGGGCAGCAGCGCGTTCACGCGGATGGCATCCTTGGCGTGCTCTTTGGCGAACGCCTGCGTCATCGAGATCACGGCCGCCTTGGTGATCGAATAGATGCCCTGGAACGCGCCGGGGATCACACCGTTGACGGACGCCACGTTGACGATGGCCCCGCCGCCGTTGGCCGCCATGAGCTTGACCGCGTGGGCGCTCATGTAGAAGTAGCCGCGCACGTTCACGTCCAGGGTCTTCTGGAAAGCGCCGAGGTCCGTGTCCGCGATGGGCCCGAAGTAGGGGTTGGCGGCGGCGTTGTTGACCACGATGTCCACGCGACCGTGGCGGGCCTTCAGATCGGCCCACAGGGCCTCGATCTGGGCCATCTCGCCGATGTGCACGCCCGCCGCCTCGGCGGAGCCGCCCGCCGCGCGGATGCTCTCCGCCACGGCCTCGCAGCTCGCGGCCTTGCGGCTGGCCACGATCACGTGCGCGCCCTGCGCGGCCAGCAGGCGCGCGATGGACTCGCCGATGCCCCCGGCTCGCGCCGGTCACCAGGGCGATCTTGCCGGTGAGATCGAAGAGGTTCTGCAGGGACATGGGGACTCCGCGGTCAGTGCCGCTGCACCGTAGACCGACACGGGCCGCGGCGTCGAGGGGGCCCGTGCGCTACCCCGCCGCGCCGCCGATGATCCGCAGGCAACGCGCCTCCAGCACCGTCACCAGGCTCCCGAACATGCCGAACTGCGGGTTCTGGGCGTTGCCCTGCACGAACCGCTGATAGATCTGCTGCAGGATGCCGGCGAGCCGGAACAGGCCGTAGATCGAGTAGAACGTGAAGTCCCCGACCGGCCGCCCGGTCTGCGCGCAATAGTAGGCCACGACCTCCTCGCGGCTGAGCATGCCCGGCGCGTTGGTGGGCTGCCGACGCATCACCTGAAACATCGGCTCGTCGTCGTCGCGCACCCAGTAGGCCAGGCTGTTGCCCAGGTCCATCAGGGGGTCGCCGAGCGTGGCCATCTCCCAGTCGAGCACGCCGATCACCCGCAGCGGATCCGCCGGGTCGAGCACCACGTTGTCGAAGCGAAAGTCGTTGTGGATCAAGCAGATACCCGATTCGGGCGGCCTGTTCGCCGCCAGCCAGGCCATCACGCCCTCGAAGTCGGGCACGTCCGGGGTGCGGGCGTCGCGGTAGCGCCGGGACCAGCCCTCGATCTGCCGCTGCACGTAGCCCTCGCCACGGCCCAGGTGCCCCAGGCCCGCGGCCTGCCAGTCCACGGCGTGGAGCGCCACGAGTCGGCAGAGCACGTTCAGGCAGAGCTGGCGGGTGCGGGCCGCGTCCAGGCCCAGCGCCGCCGGCAGGTCCGTGCGCGGGATGATGCCGCGGATGCGCGCCATCACGTAGAACTCGCAGTCGAGCGGCCCGTCGGCGGCGGCGTCGCACACGGCGACCACCGCCGGCACCTCCGGGAAGACCGGCGCGAGCGCGGTCATCAGGCGGGCCTCGCGCACCATGTCGTGCGCGCTCTTGGCCTTGTGGCCGAAGGGCGGGCTCCGCAACACCAGCTCGAGCGCAGGGGTGGTGTACCGCAGCAGGTAGGTCAGGTTCGAGGCGCCCCCGGGGAACTGCAGGATCTCCGGCGGCGCGGCGACCTCGGCCAGGGCGGGCACGCGCCGGCGGAGCCAGTCGTGGACCGCGGCGGCGTCGAGCGTCTCGCGGCTGCGCGGGGGGCGGGCGGGGTCGATGAGCGCTTCGTGCATGGCGCAATGCTCGCACGGCGCCCCGCGCGCGTCACGCGGCCCGACGGGCGCCCGAGAACATCGCGCTTGCGCCTGCACCGCGGGGTCTGTTTATTGCGGGGTCATGGACGAAGCCGCCCGTCTGGATACCGAAGCGCTCCGACGCATCTACCGCGCCACGCAGCAGATCGCGCCGTACGCCCCCGCCATCGAGGCCGAACGGCGCATGCCGCCCGAGGTCCTCGAGGCTCTGATCGCCGCCGGCGCGTTCAAGCTCGCCCTGCCCCAGGCGCTCGGCGGCTCCGCCGCCGGCCTGCCCACGGTGCTCGCCGCCATCGAGGCCATCGCCCGGGCGGACGCCTCCGCCGGCTGGACGGTGATGATCGCCATCACCTCGTCGCTCATGTGCGGCTGGATGGACGACGCGACGAACGAAGAGATCTTCGGCCCGGAGGACTCGGTCGCCAGCGGCGTCTTCGCGCCCATGGGCGAGGCCCACCCGGTCACGCACGGCTACCGCGTCAGCGGTCAGTGGCCCTACGCCAGCGGGTGCGAGCACGCGCAGCACCGCATGGTCGGCGCGCTCGTGCGCACCGGCGGCATGCCCGAGATGCGGTGTTTCGTCTTCAAGGCCGAGCAGACGACCATCGTCGACACGTGGGACGTCAGCGGCCTGCGCGGCACGGGCAGCCACGATCTGCTCATCGACGAGGCGTTCGTGCCGAACAACCGCACGTTCTCCCTGGTGGACGACCCGCCGCGCCGCATCGCCCCCCTGCTCGGCGTGCCCGTCTTCGGCGTGCTCGCCGCCGGCATCGCGGCGGTGTCGCTGGGCATCGCCCACTCGGCCATCGGGGCCCTGAACACGCTGGCCAACAGCAAGGCCACCCTGAACGGCCGCCGCGGCCTGGCGCAACGCGAGCTGGTGCAGCTCGCCGTGGCCCGCGCCGAGGCCAAACGCTGCGCCGCCCGCGCCTGGCTCTTCGAGACGGCCGAGACCGCCATGCTCACCGCCGCCGAAGAAGACACGCCCGCGCCGGTGCCCATGCGGGCGCGCCTGCGCAATGCCGCCTGCCATGCCGTCCGCGAGTCGGCGGACGCGGTGGATCTGATGTACGAGGCCGGCGGCGGCGCCAGCGTGTACGATCACAACCCGTTGCAGCGACACTTCCGCGATGTCCACGTGGCCACGCAACACATGATGGTCACCCCCCAGGTGCAGGCCCTGGTGGGCCGCGTGCTGCTGGGCCTCGAGACCGACACGAGCCAGCTCTGACGCCCCATGGCGCACGTGCTCATCGCCGACGACGACCCGCACATCCGCGAGGTCCTGCGGTTCGCGCTGGTGCGGGCGGGACACACCGTCGTCGAGGCCGCCGACGGCCGTGAGGCGATCGCCTGTTTCCACGCCGCGCAGCCGCCGTTCGACTGTCTGCTGCTGGACATCGTGATGCCCGAGGAGGACGGCCTCGAGGTGTGTCGGCGCCTGCGCGCCACTCATGACACGCCGATTCTGTTCCTGAGCAGCCGGGACGACGAGCTGGACCGCATCCTGGGCCTGGAGATGGGCGCGGACGACTATGTGACCAAGCCGTTCTCGCCGCGCGAGGTCGTCACGCGCCTGAAGGTCGTCCTGCGGCGCACGCAGCGCGGCGCGTCCACCCCGCCGGCGCCCGTGCCCGCAGCGATCCACAGCGGTCACCTGCGCCTGGAGCCCGAGACCCACCGGTGTTACTGGCGGGAGCGCGAGCTGGTGCTGACCGTCTCCGAGTTCGAGCTGCTGCGCGTGCTGCTGGCCTCGCCCGGCCGTGTGTTCAGCCGGGACGCCCTCACCGACCAGGCCTTCGGCCCGGACCATCACATCACCGATCGCACCATCGACAGTCACATCCGTCGCCTGCGGCGCAAGTTCGCCGAGCTGGGCGCCGACCCCGTCGAGACCGTGTACGGCGTGGGCTATCGACTGTCGGTGCCATGAGCGACCGCAGGGAGCGAAGCCCCCTTCGGGGGGCCGTCCCCGCTCAGCGGGGCGGGGGGGCGGTGCCATGACCGAGACCGCCGAAGCGAGCCAGCCCCAACGCCGGCGCCCGCCCATCCGGCTGCTCATCCTCGCCGTCAACGCGCTGATCCTGCTCGCGCCGATCATCGCGCTGCTCCTGCTGCGCATCTATCAGACCCATCTTCTGCATCAGACGGAGGCCGCGCTGATCGCCGAGTCCGTGTGGATCGGCGAGGTCTATCGAGACGCCTGGGCCGCCGAGAACGGCCGCTCGACGGACGCCGCCTCCGCGCGCCCGCCGGGCACCACCGAGTCGTTCTACCCGCTCGCGCCGCAGTTCGATCCCACGCAGAGCATTCTGCCGCGGGCCGCCCCGCCCACCCGCTTCGCCGACGTCGCCGACACCCCCGCCTTCCGGGCCGGCGCGCGCCTGAAGGGCCCCCTGGACCGGGCCAAACGCGTCACGCTCACGGGCATGCGGGTGCTGGACGAGCGCGGGGTGGTCGTGGCTTCGAGCGGGGCGGAGCTCGGCGCCGTGCTCGACGACCTGCCCGAGGTCCAGGGCGCGCTCTCCGGCCATTACACCGTCGTCGGGCGGGAACGCGTGAGCGACGAACCCACGCCGCCGCTCGATGGCATCCGGCGGCGCGGTCAGGTGCGTCTGTTCACGGGCATGCCGGTCTTCGCCGACGGCCGAGTGATCGCCGTCGTGCGTCTGTCGCGCACGGGGGTCGACGTCGTCGAGGCGCTGTGGCTCTACCGCGCCGAGCTGGCCCTGGCGCTGCTCTTGTGCGTCGGCCTCACGGTGTCCGTCGCCTACGCGCTCTCCCGGGCCATCAGCCGCCCCGTCGAGGCCCTCATGGAGGACGCCGCCGCCATCACCCGCGGCGAGCCGCGGCGCACGTTTCGCGCCCGGGGGTTCGTGCCCGCGGAGTTGTTCGCGCTCTCCGAGTCGCTCGACGCCCTGCGGCAGCAGCTCACGGAGCGCGCCGAGTACGTCGCCGCGTTCGCCGCCCAGGCCGGGCACGAGCTGAAGACCCCGCTGACCTCGATCCGTGGCGCGGTGGAGCTGCTCGCCGAGAGCGACACGGACATGACCCCGGACGAGCGCGCGCGGTTCCTGCGCAACATCTCCACGGATACGCAGCGCATGGAGCGCCTGGTGTTCCGCCTGCTGGAGCTCGCGCGCATCGAGAACGCCGTGACGCCTCCGCCCGCGGAACACATCGACCTGCGCGCCTGGTTCGGCGCGCTCGCCGAGCGCCACGGGCCGCGCCTCACGCTCACCGTGGCGGACTCGACGCCCGAGCGGCTGTCCATCGCCCCGGAGCACCTGGAGAGCGCCGTGGGCAACCTGGTGGACAACGCGCTGCGCCACGGCGGGGACGCGCCGGTTCACCTGAGCGTCCAGGCCGCCGCCCCGGGCACGATACAGGTCGGCGTCACCGATCACGGCCCGGGCATCAGCGAGAAGAACCGCGCCCGGCTGTTCGAGCGCTTCTTCACCACGGAGCGGGGGCGCGGAGGCACGGGCCTCGGCCTGGCGATCGTGGCCGCCATCGCCCGCAGCCGCGGGGGCCGCGTCGAGGTCGAGTCTCGGCCCGGCGAGACGACTTTCACGCTGCTGATCTGAGCGGACCGGCTCGAGCGCCCGCGCTCCGCGCGATTGCACCGGTTTTGCACATTCTCTCCGCGGGACTTCCACGGGTCCGTCGTCAGGGTTTCATCGGAACTTGCGATGCTGACCTCACCCAAACGACGGAGGTCTCTCCCCATGATCGGACGCATCGTAGCCATCTGTTTCGTCTTCGGTATGGCCAGCATCGCCTGGATGGTGCTCGGCGGTGTCATGACTCAACGCACCTGGTCCCAAGGCGAGCGCCTGGGCCCGGAGGTTCAAGAGCTTTGGGGGCGCGAGCACGTGCAGAACGCCCCGCAGTCGACCTTCATCTGGGAGGAGGACCGCGAGGTTCAGCGCGTCGAGGTGAACAATGGTCAGACCGTCAACGTGACCGAACACGAGAAGGTCCACCGCGAGATGCCCGTGCGCTTCTCGGGCACGGACATCCAGGTCGACATCGGCCTCGACCAGCGCCTGAAGGGTCTGATGTGGTACTCGCTCTACAACGTCGCGTTCGACGCGAACTGGCTCTACAAACACCGCGAAGACAAGACCGGCAAGGTCCGCCTCGTCTTCGAGTTCCCCGTCGCCGAGGGTCTGTACGACGGCTTCAAGTTCGTGGTGAACGGCGAGGACCGCGCCGCGACGCTGCAGCCCGAGAGCGGCAAGGTCTTCACCGAGGTCCAGGTGAAACCCGGCGACACGCTGGCCATCAACGTGGCCTACCGCAGCCGGGGCGCGAACGAGTGGCGCTACGTGCCCTCGACCGGTGTGTCGAGCCTGGAGAACTTCAAGCTGCAGATGAGCACGGACTTCGACGCCATCGACTTTCCCGTCGGGACCATCTCGCCCTCGCTCAAGACGCCCACGGACGGCGGCTACCAGCTCGCCTGGGACTTCAAGCAGGTCGTCACGGGCCAGGCCATCGGCATGAAGACGCCGACCCGCCTGCAGCCCGGTGAGCTGGCGGCGGCGCTCAGCTTCTCGGCGCCCATCTCGCTGCTCTTCTACTTCCTGATTCTGTTCGTGCTCGGCACGCTGCGGCGCATCGACATCCACCCCATCAACTATCTGTTCGTCGCCGGCGCGTTCTTCGCCTTCCACCTGCTCTTCGCCTACTCGGTGGACCACCTGCACATCGTGCCGGCCTTCGTCCTCAGCAGCCTGATGAGCATGGTGCTCGTGGTCAGCTACCTGCGGCTCGTCGTCAGCAGCCGGTTCGCCTTCGTCGAGGCGGCGCTCGCCCAGCTCGTCTACCTGGTCGGCTTCTCGCTGGCCTACTTCTGGGAGGGCTTCACGGGCCTCACCGTCACGGTGCTGTCGATTCTCACCCTCTTCGTGCTGATGCAGCTCACCGGCCGCGTCAGGTGGTCCGAGGTCTTCGCCCGCGGCGCGGCTCGCCCCCCCCTGCCCCCGGCCAGCGTGCAGCCGGCCGCCTGAGCCGCGGGCGTTGCGCGCCGCCCGGTTTTGCGATACGCCGCGGCATTGGAGGAAATCGCCATGTCCGCGCACCGCCGCCTCGCCCATTCGCTCCCGACGCTCGCCCTGGCCCTCGCGGCCTGCGGCAGCAGCCCCGAGAAGCCCACCAACGACGACTCCGGGACGTCCTCCGCCTGCAAACAGGCCGACGCCCGCCTCCGCAAGCAGCTCGGCCCCGAGCTTCAGGCGGTCACCAAACGCGTCCCCGTCACGAAACCCGCCGTCGGTGAGACCCCGGCCGAGCCGCTCGGCTGCGCCATCGTCTACACGCTGGTCGCCGAGGAGCTCGCCGAAGAGGGCCTGGGCGAAGAGGCCGCCATCGGCGGGACGGACCAGCGCCTGGCGTTCCTGACCCCGGATCCCAAGACCCGCTGGAACCTGACGCTCATCGATCCCTCGGCGGAAAGCCCCAGTTCGGTGGACCTCGAGATCCAGGTCGCGGACATCACGTTCGACGGCGTGCCCGAGGTCGTGGTCCGCGAGTCCGGGCTCGGGGCGGACGCCTACCAGGGCGTGCGGCTCTTCTCCCTCACGGTCTCGCCCGAGGGTCCGCGCGACCTGCTGAGCGAGTCGCTGAAGCTCAAGACGAACGAGAACGTCGAGCTCTTCGCCCAGTGGAAGTCGACGAAGGCCGAGGGCAAACCCGTCGTGGTCTTCGAGGCGGGCGGCGCGTCGCGCATCTTCGCCTGGAGCGACAGCGAGAAGCGCTACCAGCTCGACGAGGCCGCGACCACGGCCGCCAACCCGCCGCCCCCGGCGCCGCCCTCCGCCGAGGCGCCGGCCAGCGCTGCGCCGCCGTCCGAGCCCGCGCCGGCGACCCCCGCGCCGGCCTCGAAGAAGGGCAAAGGCGGCAAGAAGGCCCCCGCCGCGCCGCCGGCCAAGGTCGAGCCCATCGAGCTGCCCTGACCCCGGCCTCGAGGCGGCTCAGGCCAGGTCCTGAACCGCCTTGATGAACTCCGCCGTCTTGTTGTGCACATAGATCGGTCGAATGTTGCAGTGCAGCGCCACCCGCGACGTGTCCGACTGGAGCGTCACGACGCCGACGTGCAGTCCCGGCCGCTCCGCCGCCTCGTAGAGCGCCCGGGTGCGCGGGATCTGCTCCGGCGCGCCGATGTACGGCCCGTCGATGCAGAGCCACTTGCGGCCGGTCTCCTTGGTGAGCTCGGCGATCTCGTCGATGTTCATCAGGTACTCTTCGAAGATGCTCTCCGTGAGCGCCTGCCAACCGTCGCGGATGCGCACGACCACGCCGTTCTGCATCGGGAAGATGCCGTAGCGTTCGCGATCGGTGTACTGCCGCACCGTCTTTCGCAGCGCGGTGTCCCGGACGGGTTTCACCAGCGTCGCGGCGTAGCCCTCGGGCGCGTCGCCGCCACGCGTGGTCATCGCGACCGCGATGGCGTCCTGCCCGAACAGCACCCGCCAGTTGGGCAGCGCGTCCAGACCGCCCGGCAGTCCTTCATCCACCAGGATGATCGAGGCCGCACGCCGCTCGGCGTCGATCCCTCGGACCCCGTCGAAGAAGAGCAGGTCGCACTCGTCGAGCAGCGCCTTCTCGGCCATCTCCTTGAAGTTCAGGTTCGGCGTCGCCAGGACCACCGTCGGCCGCGCGAGCGGATCCTCCTCGGGCGGCGGCGGTTCGATGCGCCCAGCGTTCGCGACCTGCTCGGCGAGCTTCTCGCAGACATCCACGATGTTCAGGGGCTTGGCCAGGAAAACCTGAATGCCGGCGCGCACGTACTGAACCGCCATCGTCCGGTCGATGGACTCGACCATGAGCGCGATGATCAGGTCCTCCTGTCCGGGCAGGTATCGCACGGCCTTGATGAGTTGGAGCGCGTCGCCCTCCTGGAACTTCTGGTCGAGCAGCAGAACCTCGGGCAGGGCGATCTTCAGGTTGTGCATCGCCAGGGTGTACGAGGGCACGTCCTGCACGCGCCACCCGGCCAGGGGCAAGACGGAGTTGGTCGCCCCGCGCACCGCGCTGTCCCCGCTCACCACCAGAACGGCCGGCCCCCGCTCACCCGCCATCGGACGACACCCGCAAGGTGCTCAGGACGCGCTGAATCTCGACCTCCACGGCGTTGATGTTCGGCACGTTGTCGATGACGATCGCCCGCTGCTCCCCGGGCGGAACGAGCACCAGCCGTCCGGACCGGAACAGCAGGTACTCCAGCACATCCTTGATTTCCTTGGACATTCTCGTATTCGGTGCCGGCCAGCGCTCCACGTCGCCCAAGATGCCGCGACGATGGATGATCTCGTTGCTGTTGATTTCCCAGTAGTCGAACTTCGTGCGGGCCAGAACGACCAACAGCAAGACGCCGAACCCACCGGACCATATCCAGTAATACGTGGCGTTCATGAACATGGGCTGATCGAGGACGTCGTGCAGGAGCGTCCGCAGACCGGGGAACAGCACCGCCAGCAGCCCGAGGATCACACCACCGAGCACGAGCGCCACGGCCGTCATGCGGGTGTAGTCGAACGCCAGCATGGACAGGTTCGTGAAGAAAAAGATCGTGAAGAGGATCCCGGTGACACCGGGGTTGTTCTCGGACGCGCCGCCGAACTGCACCACGAGCCCGCAGATCAGCGTCAGGATCGCGGTCGGGTACAGGTAGACGACATCCGGGAGCGGGCGAATGACGATCAGGGGATGCGGGGCGGGTTCCGGCGCCGGTTCGGCCATCGAAGGGGACCTCCGTCTGGGCGGATTGTCCGCCCTGCCGGCTACGATGGTCAAGTCGGGGGAAATTCGAGCGCCGACCCGTGCGGGTCGGCCGAAGGGCAGGTCAGGGCGCGGAGGGGGCGGCGGAGGCGGGCACGCTGCCCGGGGCCGCGGAGGCGGGCGCCTCGGCGCTGCCCGGAGCGGCGACGGCGGAGGCAGGGGCGCTGCCCTCGGCCGGCGCCACGCCACCATCGGCCAGCACACCACCGTCCGGCGCCGAGGGCGGCGGCGGGGGCGGCACGAGCTCGTCCTTCGGGGGCGTATCCGCCGCGAGGCCGACGGCCGGGAAGGCCTTGTTCCGCTTCTGCTCGACCTCGTACTTCAGCGCCTTCATCTTCTCCTGCTGCATGTACAGGTTGTCCTGACGGGGGTCGATGAACCCTCGGCTGAAGACGTCCAGCGTGGTGAACAGGAAGAACAGCGCGACGAAGATCAGGCCGAAGACGAAGATGATGCCGTTGAGCTTCTCGTCGTACTTCAGCTGCATGAAGAACATGCAGACCAGGCTGGCCTTGATCGTGGCGACGATCATGGCGACCAGCATGTTCGCCGGTCCCAGGTCCACCTGGGCGACGGCGACGGTGACGACCGTCAGGAACAGCAGCGTCGCGAAGACGCCGATGTAGATCTTCATCGGGACGACGTGGTGGCCGTGATCGCCGCCACCGTGCTCATGGGTGTTGTCGTGACTCATGGCGCGGGACTCCTCAGCCCACCAGATAGAGAAGCGGGAAAAGATAGATCCAGATGAGGTCGACGAGGTGCCAGTAGAGGCCGCCGACCTCGACCGGGGTGTAGTACTCCGAATAGAAGTGGCCCTTCTTGGCGCGGAGCAGAACCCAGGTGAGCACGCCCATGCCGACCACGACGTGGAAGCCGTGCAGGCCGGTCATGAGGAAGTACAGGCCGAAGAACAGGTGCGCGTTCGGGGCGTTGATGCCGCCGTACGTGTAGTGGGCGCCGGGCAGGATGCCATCGTGGAACTTGTGGCTGTACTCGAAGTACTTCACGACGAGGAAGCAGCCCGCCAGGAGGATCGTGGCGGTCAGGAGGCCGACGAGGCGAGCGTTCTTCTCGCCCGCCTTGTTGGTCTGCGCGGCGTTCACCGCGAGCGCCATCGTGAACGAGCTGGTGATGAGCACGAGGGTGTTCAGACCGCCGAGCTTCCAGTCGAGGTGGTGGGAGGCCTCGTGCCACATCTCCGGGTACAGCGTCTTCATCACGGCGTAGCCGAGGAAGAGACCGCTGAAGAGCAGCACTTCGGTGACCAGGAACAGCCACATCCCCATCTTCGCCGCCGAGAACTCCTGGGCGGCGCTGGCGAAGTGGTGGGCGTGATGATGCTTGACGATGGTGTTCATGCCGCGCGCCTCAGACCGCCTTCGGGGCCGTCGACTGAGGGCCGGCCGTCGGGCCGCCCTCCACCGGGAACTCGTAGGGTCCCTCGGTCACCGTCGGCGTGTTGTGGAAGTTGTGGGTGATGGGGGGGCTGGCCGCCTCCGTCCACTCGAGCGTGCGCGCACCCCAGGGGTTCTGGGGGGCCTTCCCCCACGCTTCAGCGAGGACAGCAGGTTGAAGGTCATGATGAGGAAGCCCACGCCCAGGATGTAGGAGCCCAGCGTCGAGATCTGGTGCAGGGTCTGGAACTCGGGCACGTAGTTGTAGTAGCGCCGAGGCATGCCGCGCGAACCCAGGATGAACTGGGTGAAGAACGTGATGTTGAAGCCGATGAAGACCAGGATGGCCGACAGCTTGCCCGGGCCCTCCTTGTAGAGGACGCCGAACATCTTCGGCCACCAGTAGTGGATGCCGCCGAAGAAGGCGATCGCCGTGCCGCCCATCATCACGTAGTGGAAGTGCGCCACCACGAAGTAGGTGTCGTGGAGGTGGACGTCCGTGCCCATCGAGCCCAGGAAGATGCCCGTCAGGCCGCCAATGGTGAAGAGGATGAGGAACGAGAGGTTCCACAGCATCGGCGTGTCGAACGAGATGGAGCCCTTGTACATCGTGAGGACCCAGTTCACGACCTTGATGGCCGTGGGGATCGCCACCAGGTAGGTCAGGAAGCTGAAGACCATGCCGGCGTAGGCCGACTGGCCCGACACGAACATGTGGTGGCCCCAGACCAGGAAGCTGATGATGCCGATGCCCAGCGACGAGTACGCGATGGCGCGGTAACCGAAGATGTTCTTCCGCGAGAACGTGGTCACCAGCTCGCTGATCACGCCCATGCCCGGGAGGATCATGATGTAGACGGCGGGGTGGCTGTAGAACCAGAAGAAGTGCTGGTACAGGACCGGGTCGCCGCCGAGGGCCGGGTCGAAGATGCCGATGCCCAGGAGCCGCTCGGCCATGAGCAGCATCAGGGTGATGCCGAGGACCGGGGTCGCCATGACCTGCAGAATCGCCGTGGCGTAAAGGGCCCAGACGAAGAGGGGCATCCGGAAGAAGCCCATGCCCGGCGCCCGCATCTTGTGCACGGTGACGATGAAGTTCAGGCCCGTGAGGATCGAGGAGAAGCCGAGCACGAACGCCGCGAAGGTCATCATCGTGACCGCGCCGCCGACGTTGCTGCTGTAGGGCGTGTAGAAGGTCCAGCCCGTGTCCACGCCGCCGAGCACGATGGCGAGCAGCGCGAGGATGGTGCCGATGCCCCAGATCCAGAAGCTCAACAGGTTCAACCGCGGGAACGCGACGTCCTTCGCCCCGAGGTGGAGCGGCAACACGAAGTTGCCGAGCGCCGACGGGATCGACGGGATGATGAAGATGAACACCATGATCGCGCCGTGCAGCGTGTAGAAGCGGTTGTAGGTGTCCGCTTCGACGAAGGTCTTGCCGGGCGTGAGCAGCTCGGTGCGCAGGAGCAGGGCGAAGGTACCGCCGAGCGCGAAGGCGATCAGGACACCGAAGAGGTACATCACGCCGATCCGCTTGTGATCGAGCGTGAAGAGCCAGGACTTCAGGCCCTTGCCGTCGTGCAGATAGGCCACGTCGTGATGAGCGTTGTCTTGCATTTCCGTGGCTCCCGTCACTTCAGCGTCTTGAGGTACATGATGATGGCGTCGATTTCCTTGTCCTTCAGCTGGGGGAAGGGCGGCATCGCCGGCGGGTAGGTGTCGACCACCTTGGCCATCGGGTTGCGAATCGACTCGACGATGTAGTTCTCGTCGACCTTTACGGTGGCGCCACCGGTCAGCTTCTCATCGCGCCCGAAGAGCGCCTTGAAGCTCGGACCGACGAGCCGGTTGCCGTCGGTGGTGTGGCAGGCCGCGCACAGCGCCTTGTACAGCTTCTCGCCGGTGGCGGCGTCGGCCTTGGTCTCGCACCAGGCCTTCTTCTCCATCTCCTCCGCCGTATGCACGATGACCTTCGCGAGCATGTCGGAGTGGCTGGTGCCGCAGTACTCGGTGCAGAACACCTGATGGCCCTGGGCGTTGGCCTTCGGCGCCTGGAACCAGAGGCCCGTGTAACGGCCCGGGATCACGTCCTGCTTGATGCGGAAGTCCGGGACGTAGAACGAGTGGATCACGTCCTCGGAGCGCATCAGCAGCTTGACGGGTTTGTCCGCCTGCACGTGCAGCTCGCCGTAGGTCTGGCAGCCGTCGGGCTCGGTGAACTCCCAGGCCCACTGCTTGCCGACCACCTTGTACTCGGCGGCATCCGCGGGGGCGACCTGCAGGCCCATGTAGACCTTGAAGGACCACGCGAAGATCCCGATGCAGATGATCGTCGGGATGATCGTCCACGCCGCTTCGATGAGCGTGTTGTGGGTGATCTGCGCCGAGGCGAGCTGGTCCGGCCGTCGGCGTCGATACTTCCAGGCGAAGAGGACGGTGCCGCCCGCAATCACCAGGAAGAAAAAGACGCAGAGCCAGTAGATGAAGAAGTAGAGATCGTCGACGTCTCCGGCGAACGTCGAAGCCTGCGCTGGCATCCAGAAGCTGCTTCCGGTCTCCATCGATAAGTTCTCCCGCGCGCCGTCAGGCGCGTGTCACTGCGTGGTCAGTGGGCGGCACGGCCGCGGCGAGGGCGCGCGTCAGGCGCCGCTCCCGAGCCCAGAGCACCCCGAGAAGCGATCCGACTGCCAGCACGGTCAACAACCCACCGAGCCGCATCGCTCCCCAGATGTAAAATTCGTACTTCTGCGACGAGGGCACGTAGTGGAAGCAGTACAGCAGGAACTTGTCGACCACGCTGCCCAGCTTCCCCTCCCCGGCTTCCACCAGGGCGAGGCGAATGTCCTTCGCCGGATACTGGATCCCATAGAGATACCGGGTGAGCACGCCGTCCGGGCTGACCATGAAGATGGCCGCGCCGTGGGCGTACTGCATCTGATCCGGATCCCACCGATAACCGAAGCCCACCGTCTTCGTCAGGGCCTCGATGCTCTCCGTCTTGCCCGTGAGGAAGTGCCATCCGTCCTCGGCCCCGGGCTTGCCGATGGCCTCGACGTGAGACTTCTTCTTCGCCAGGGCGAGCGCGGGGCCCTCACGGTGGTTGATGCTCACCGTGACGACCTCGAACTCCTTGCCCGGGGTCCAGTCCATGGCCTTCAGCCCATCGACCAGCCCGGTCAGCACGAGGTTGCAGAGCATCGGGCACTCGTAATAGTTCAGCGTCAGGAGGACCGGCCGGCCAGCCTTGAAATAGTCCCCCAGCGTCACGGCCAGGCCCGTCTCGTCGACGAACGGCAGCCCGAGCGGGAGCTTGTCACCGAGGTGCTCGGTGATCTCCACGGCTTTGAGCTCCGGAGGCATGGGAGGCACGCGGTCCTCGTTCGCCCACACGGAGCCGCCCCAAAGCAGGGCGAGCAGGATGGCCAGACGCGTCTTCAAGCGCTCAGAGACCTTCCTCGACGACCTTCTTCATGGCCACGTCGACGGGGATCTGGTAGCGGTCGTCGCCGAGCTTCTTGTAGCCCGTCAGCCGCCCCTCGACGACCTTGTTGAGCTTGACCGCGGTGTCCCCGAACGTGGAGTGACCGCCGACCTGCTCGGCCACGTGGGCGTCGCGCTTCTGCCAGAAGTAGCCGGTCAGGAAGCCGATGCAGATGAGCACGGCGATGAACATGCCCAGGCCCCAGGCGAAGACGAGGCCGGAGCGGAGCTTTTCTTCGCTGGCCGCCGTCTGGTCGTGGCCGCCGTGATCGTCGTGGGCGTGAGATTCAGACTGCATTCTCGTACCCCATCGAAGCGAGGAGCTGAGGATCCTTCACGGGCACCAGGTTGTGCTTGACCGTGCGCTGCGCCCAGCCGGCGACAAAGAAGCCGGTGATGGAGATCAGGCAGGTGGCATCGAGCCAGTGGAAGTGCAGGTGCTCGTGGAGCACCGGCATGACCATGAAGTAGTGGTCCATGTAGTGCATCAGGAGCAGCCAGGCGGCGCCGGCGCCGAGCATCGCCCGGCTGCGCTTCATGTGGCGGCTCATCAGGATCCAGAACGGCGCGATGAAGTGGCCGATCACCATCAGGAGGAAGACCGACATCCAGCCGTTGTTCTGACGGATCGTGAAGTAGATGGTCTCCTCGGGGATGTTGCCGTACCAGATCAGGAAGTACTGGCTGAAGCCCGTGTAGGTCCAGAAGACCATGAAGCCCCACATCAACTTGCCGACGTCGTGGAAGTTGTCGACGGTGAGCGTGGTGCCCAGGGCGCCGCGGCCGGTGATCCAGAGGGTCGCGAGCGCCATGGAGGCGAACATGCCCATCATGCCGCCTGCGAACGTGAACACGCCGTAGATGGTGCTGAACCAGTGCGGCGAGGTGCTCATCGACCAGTCGAACGCCGCGAAGGAAATCGTCAGGGCGAAGAGCAGCGTGGCCACGGGGGCCAGCTTGCGCATCTTGAAGGTCAGCGCGACGTCGCCCGTCTCGTCCTGCTTCAGGCTGTTCGTGCGGAAGAAGTGCTGCAGGAACGTCCAGACCAGGAAGAAGAAGACCGCGCGACCGATGAAGAAGCCGGTGTTGAGGTAGCCGGACTTGGCCTTCAACACGGCGTCGTGCTCGACGGCGTCGTGGTGGGACCAGTGATAGAGGTCGCCCATGCCGAGCAGGATCGGGATGAACAGGACCGCCATCATCGGGATGTTCCCGGCGAGGTTCTCGGCCACGCGCCGGACCGCGGTGCTCCAGCTCGCCCGCACCAGGTGGTGCAGCACGGAGAAGAAGAGCGCGCAGACGGCGATCGTGATGAAGGGCATGTACGCCGCGAGCCAGGAGAAGAAGAACTGCTTCTTTCCTTCGTCCCCGCCGGCGAACCCGCCGCCGACGCTGGCGAGCAGCGCGAGACCGCCGACGGCGTAGCCGCCCTTGATTAGGCTGCCGGCGAGCGCCGGATCGAGCTTCGCGTTGTCGCGAAAGACAGGGCCATGTGCGCTCATTTGAGGCTCCCCTGCTGGTCGGCCGGAACATCGCTCAAACGGGCGTTCTGGCCACGCTGGAGCGCCCGGAGATAGGCGATGATGGCCCACCGGTCGTCGGTGGGGATCTGCGTGCGGTAGGCCGGCATCGTGTTCTTGCCGTTGGTGATCGTGTTGAAGATCTCACCGACCGGCATGTTGATGATGCGGCGCCCGTTGACGTCCGTGGAGTCGACGAAGCTGGGCGGGGGCACGAGGCCGGGCCGCTGCGCGACCATGCCCTTGCCGCCGCCGGACTTGTCGTGGCACGGCGCGCAGAAGATGTCGTAGCGCTCCTGGCCACGCTTCATCAGCTTCGCGTCGAGCGTGACGGGGAACTTGCTGATGAAGTTCCCGAACTCGTCCTGACCACGGTAGATCTCGTCGCTCTCCTTCGAGAGGCCGAACTGGACCGTGTTCGCGGGCGGCTCGCGCATGGTGCGGCCGTCCTGGAAGAGGTGGCTGGCGCCGTAGGCCTTGTACTTGTCCTGCGTGTCCATGTTGGGGTTCAGGTGCACCGGGGGGAGCTTCGAGGGCTCCCCGCGGCACCCGCCCAACGCGGCCGCGGCGACCAGCATTGCGATCAGGCTGCGCATCGCTTCACTCCTCGACCACGGTCACGTGCCGGCCACCGAGGCTCTCGAGCAGCTCGCGGCTCCGGTGCAGGTCGAACTTGCCGTCGCGGGTCTCGATCGAGATGAAGAAGCCGTCGTCCGTGGAGCGGCGGAACATCGCGACCTTGTCCAGCGGGTGATAGGGGTTCGGGAGGCGGTTCAGGCCGATCATGCTGAAGACGGCGCCGAAGGCCGACAGCAGCACGGACGCCTCGAAGGTCACCGGCGTGGCGAACTCGAAGGCGAACAGAGGCTTGCCACCGATCATGACGGGGTACTCGACCGCGCCGGACCACCACTGCAGCAGCAGCGCGCAGGTCATGCCGGTGAGGCCACCGCCGAGCACGAACCAGGGCACCTTGGAGCGGGAGAGCCCCATGGCGTTGTCCATGCCGTGAACCGGAAACGGAGACCAGACCTCGTAGCGCTTGTAGCCGGCGTCACGCAGGCCCTCGGCGGCATGGAGGAGTTTGGCGGGGTTCTCGAACTCGGCGACGAGCCCCCAGACGCGTGCCTCAGCCATGGTGCTTCTCCCCCGCGGCGTGAGAACCGTGGTCGTCGCCGTGGTCGGCGTAGCCCTCCCAATGCGGATCCGCCTGCGGCATCACACCCTTCACCTCGGAGATGGCGATGGCGGGCAGGAACTTCAGGAAGAGCAGGAACAGCGTGAAGAACAGACCGAAGGAGCCGATGAGGCACCCGAAGTCCCAGATGGTCGGCTTGTAGTAGTCCCAGGACGAGGGCACGTAGTCGCGGTGGAGCGACATCGTGATGACGAAGCGCTCGAACCACATACCGATGTTCACGAAGATCGACAGGATGAACGAGAGGGTCATGTTCTGGCGGATCTTCTGGAACCAGAAGAGCTGCGGCGTGATCACGTTGCAGCTCACCATGATCCAGTAGGCCCACCAGTAGGGACCGAACGCGCGGTTGATGAAGGTCCAGCTCTCGTACTCGGAGCCCGAGTACCAGGCGATGAAGAACTCCATCGCGTAGGCGTAGCCGACCATCATGCCCGTCACGAGGATGATCTTGTTCATGTTCTCGACGTGACGGACGGTGATGAACTGCTCGAGCTTGAAGATCTTCCGCGCCGGGATGGCCAGCGTGAGCACCATCGCGAAGCCGGAGAAGATGGCGCCGGCGACGAAGTACGGGGGGAAGATCGTCGTGTGCCACCCGGGGATGACCGACACGGCGAAGTCGAAGGACACGATGGTGTGCACCGAGAGCACCAGCGGCGCCGAGAGGCCGGCCAGGATCAGGTAGGCCTTCTCGTAGTTCTGCCAGTGACGGTTCGCGCCGCGCCACCCGAGGGCGAACATGCCGTACGCGTAGTAGGCGAGCTTGCTCTTGGCGCGGTCGCGCAGCGTGGCGAGGTCGGGGATGAGGCCGACGTACCAGAAGAGCAGGGACACCGTGAAGTACGTGGAGACCGCGAAGACGTCCCAGAGCAGCGGGCTGCGGAAGTTCGGCCACATGCCCATCTGGTTGGGGATGGGCAGCGCCCAGTAGAGCAGCCACACGCGACCGACGTGGATGGTCGGGAACAGCAACGCGCAGATGACGGCGAAGATCGTCATCGCTTCGGCGAAGCGGTTGATCGACGTGCGCCACTTCTGGCGGAACAGGAAGAGGATCGCGGAGATCAGCGTCCCGGCGTGGCCGATGCCCACCCAGAACACGAAGTTCACGATGGCGAAGCCCCAGGAGACCGGCTGGTTCAGACCCCAGATGCCGGTGCCTTCCCAGATGAGCCAGCCGACGGAGACGCCGAGCACACCGAGGCCGAGCAGCGCCATGAGGAACGAGGCGATCCAGCCCTTCGAGGGCGGCGCCTCGACCACCCGACAGATGGCGTCGGTGATGGTGTGGAAGGTCTGGTTGCCCTCGACCAGGGGCGGCGGAAAGACCGTTTGTGTCTGGTAGTTCGCGTTCGACATGGTCGCTTACGCCCCCAGGCCCGGGTTGGGATTGCGCACCTTCGCGAGGTACGAGGTGCGCGGCTTGACGTTCAGCTCGGTGAGGAGCCGGTAGTTGCGATCGGCGGCCTTGGCCTTGGAGACCTTGGTCTCCTTGTCCTTGATGTTGCCGAAGACGATGGAGGTCGTCGGGCAGGCCTGCGCGCAGGCCGGCGTGATGGCGTCGATCGCCGCCTTCTTGGCCTGCGGGGACTCCGCGGCCTTGGAGGCCTGCCGGCCGAGGTTGATGCGCTGCACGCAGTAGGTGCACTTCTCGATGACACCGCGGAACCGGACGGTCACGTTCGGGTTGCGGGCCATGTGCACCGTCTCGGGGGCGTCCTTGGAGTAGTGATAGAAGTTGAACCGCCGCACCTTGAAGGGGCAGTTGTTCGCGCAGTACCGCGTGCCGATGCAGCGGTTGTAGGCCATGTCGTTGAGGCCCTCGGGGCTGTGCGACGTGGCCTGGACCGGGCAGACGTTCTCGCAGGGCGCGTTCTCGCAGTGGTGGCAGCCGAGGGGCTGGTGCACCACCTGGATCTCGTCCGGCTTGGTCTCGTCGTCGGAGACGAAGTACCGGTCCATGCGGATCCAGTGCATCTCACGGCCGCGGCGGACCTGGTCCTTGCCGACCATGGAGAGGTTGTTCTCCGCGACGCAGGCGACCATGCAGGAGCCGCAGCCCGTGCAGGTCGTCAGGTCGATGGCCATGCCCCACTGGAACTCGCCGTCGTAGGTGAGCTCCTGGTAGATGGCCTGCTCGGGCGGGTGCACCACCATGGCCTGCGGCCGGGGCTTGCCCTCTTCGATGATGCCCTCTTTGGCGAACTTGGGGTTCTTCTTGAACTCCTCGAGCGTCGCCTCGCGGACCATCGGGCGGGCCGCGTAGCCGAAGCCGGGGTCCTGCTTCGCGTAGACCTGCGTCTTGGCGAGGGGGTACGTGCCGCCCGTCTTGGAGAGCTTGGCGCCCGCGGCGAAACCGGCGGCGTCCACCGTGCGGAGCACGTTGACGTCGAAGCCGACCTTGCCCGACTCGTGGTAGGGCAGGAAGCTGTTGAAGTCGCGCCCGAAGCCGAGCTGGAGGCTGATGTTGCCATCGGCCAGGCCGGGGACGATGCAAACGACCGTCTCGAGCTTGCGGCCGCCGACCTCGATCGTGACGCGGTCTTCGTCGGCCAGGCCGAGATCCCGCGCCGTCTTGACGTTCACCAGGGCCGGGTTGTCCCACACGACCTTGCTGACGATGTCCGGCGTCTCGAGCAGCCAGGCGTTGTTGCCGAAGCGGCCGTCGTGCAGGAAACCATCGTAGAAGGTGACCTCGAAGCCCTCGCCGGCGGGGGCGGGGCTCGAAGTCACGCCGGCGAGGCCGGCGGGCTGCTTGTAGGTGGGGACGACACCGAACTCGTCGCCGGTGCGGAAGCCGTCCGCCAGCCACTTGCGCCACTTCTTGTAGAAGGAGACCGCGCCTTCGCGGCCCTTCCAGTAGTTGCGCACGAGGCTGTAACCGTCCGTCTCGGTCTCGCCGAGGAGGAGGGCGAGCAGCTCGATCTCGCTCTTGCCGCCCCACAGCGGGGAGATGACCGGCTGCTGGAGCGTGACCTTGCCGTCCGTGGAGACGACATCGCCCCAGGCCTCGAGGAAGTGCGCGCGCGGCAGGGCCCAGTCGGCCGCCTTGCTCGTCTCGTCCACGAAGTCGCAGAGGCAGATCTTCGTCTTGGCCTTGGCGAACGCGGCCGTGAAGCCGAGGTCGGCCGGGGCCGTGTAGGCGGGGTTGCCGCCGAGCACCACCAGCGTGTCGACCGCGCCGCCGTTCAAGAGGCCCGCGAGCTCCTTGATGTTGGCGAGGTCGCCGTTCTCCGTCGCCGGGCGGCGGTGGTCCGGGTAGTAGTAGACCGTGCTGCCGTGGGACTCGAGGCCGGCGTTCATGGCCGCCGCGAGGGCGTGCACGGCGGGCGGCTGACGGCGGCCGGCGATGACCAGGGCCCCGCCCCGGTTGCCCTGCAGGTCGGCGGCGACGGCGGCGACGAACTTGGGGTCGATGCCGGGCGCGGCCTTGGCCAGGGGCACCATGTCGGCGGGCAGGACGACCTTGTTGTCCTTCAGCAGCTCGGCGGCGAGCGCCCAGGCGAAGGCCTCGACCTGCGAGGTCTTCACGCGCAGGCGATGGTCGGCGTTGGTGCCGGTGATCGAGAGGTGGCCTTCGATGGCGTACAGGCGGGACATGCGGTCCTCGCCGGTGTTCACCTTGCGGCTGCGGGCCCAGCCGGCCGCGTTCTCGACGACGTCGCCCTCGGTGCCGAGGAAGTCGCTGTCGAGGGAGACGACGACGCGGGCCTGCGCGAGGCGGAACACCGGCACGACCGGCTCGCCCCACGCGGCCTTGAGGCCGGTGCGCTCGTTGTCCTCGGCCAGGGGCTCGTAGGTGAACCACTTGGCCTGGGGGTACGCGGTGTGGAAGCGCTCCCGGAGCTTGGCCAGCGTGGGCGAGGGCAGCGCCTCGCTCAGGATGACCAGGCCGGCGCCACTGGCGGCCTTGAGGGCCTCGGCCTTGGCCTTGAGGGCCGTGGTCGCCGCCGACCAGTCCGAGGGCTTGCCCGCGGCCATGGGGAGGCGCAGCCGCTGGGGATCGTAGAGGTTGAGCACCGAGGCCTGGTGCAGCGCCGTGGTGCCGCCGGAGCGGACGACGCCCGCCGCCGCGGAGCCCGGGTTGCCCTCGATCTTGGTCGGGCGGCCCTCATGGGCCTCGACCACGAGCCCGATGGCCCGACCGCCGATGCTGGTCCCCGTCGCGTAGTACTGCGCGACGCCGGGGATGAGATCCTCGGGAGCCCGCGTGTACGGGAGGATCTTCTGCTCGGGGCGGCGGACGCAGCCGGCGAGGGAGGTCATGGCGATGGACGCGCCCATCACGCCGAGGAAGTGGCGCCGGGTGGTCGTGTCGACCGCGTCGGCCTCGACCTCTTCCGGGAACTCCTTGAGGAGGGCTTCCTGGAAGGCGGGCGTGTTCTCGAGCTCCTCGAGGCTCCGCCAATAGCGCTTGTCGTTGCTCATCGGTGGCACCCCGAGCAATGGATGGGGGGATTGATGTTGTTTTCCTTCTTGAGCTTCGTGCCCTGGGCCAGCTGGTCGCCGCCCTCGGGCTTGTAGCCCATCACCGTGGCCGTGCCGCGCGGCCGGAGGTAGTTCTCCGGCGCCTTGTGGCACTCCAGGCACCACGACATGCTCAGCGGCTGCTCCTGCTTGACCACCACGGCCTGGTCGATGCGGCCGTGGCACGCCTCGCAGCCGATGGTGGCGCGCACGTGCGCCGAGTGGTCGAAGTAGACGTAGTCCGGGGACTTGTGGATCCGGACCCACTGCATCGACTCGCCGGACGTCCAGCTCTCACGCACCGGCGTGAGCAGCGGGCTGTCCTTCTTCACGGAGGCGTGGCAGTTCATGCACGTCTGCGTGGGCGGCACGCCGGCGTGGGGGCCCTTCTCGACCCCCACGTGGCAGTACCGGCAGTCGATGCCGAGGTCGCCCGCGTGCAGCTTGTGGCTGTACGGCACGGGCTGGTCGGGCTGGTATCCCACGTCCGTGAAACTGGGCGAGAAGTAGTACCAGATCGCCCCGATCAGGCCGATCGGCGCCAAGGCCAGCACGGGGGCCAGCATCAGCGGGATCCGGTTGTGGAATTCCGGGAAGACGAACAGGGGTTTCTTCCCGTCGTGGCCAGGATTCTCGTTGCTCATCGCGGCGCAACCTCGTCTGGCAACCGCTCCGAAATTGGAGCGTGTGGACGCGCATCCGTTGGCCGTCGTGCGGCCGGTTCACCCCCGAACCGGCAAGACGCATGCCATCAGATTGGGGGGCGCTTCTAGCAAAGGGAGCGGCTCAAGTCCATAAATTTCGCCGACTTGGGCCGCGGCAGAATGTCGCACCGGCGGCAAAAGCGGCGCGGCAAAATGCCGCATCACGATTCATCTACGTCAATTCCCCAGGCACGCAGTTTGCGTTGGAGCGTGCGCCGGTTGATGTCCAGAATCTCGGCGACGCGGGTGACGTTGCGGTGGTGCCCGAGCAGGCGCTCGATGTGGCGGCGCTCCAGATCCTCGAGCGTGATGGCCTCGGGCTCGCCCGTCTCGGCGTCCAGCGCCGCGCCCGCGGCGTCCGACGGCGCAGTGACCGGGAAGGTCGTCGGGTGGGCCGGCCCGGCGAAGGGGTTGGCCGCGAGCATCTTGCGCACCAGGGGGGCGTCGACCCGACCGTTCTCGGCGAAGAGCGTGAGCCGGCGGGCCAGGTTGACCAGTTCGCGGACGTTGCCCGGCCAGTCGTGGCGCAGCAGGGCCTCGCAGGCCCCGGGCGAGAGCTCCAGGGGCCGGCGGCCGACGGCGCCGAGCCAGTGCGTCAGGATCGGCAGGATGTCGTCGGGCCGCTCGCGGAGCGCCGGCAACGACAGCGGCAGCACCTGCAGCCGGTAGAAGAGATCCTGCCGGAAGCGGCCGCGGCGGACCTCCTCGGCCAGGTCCCGATGGGTGGCGGCGACGAGGCGGCCGTGGAAGGGCCGCTCGCGCGTCTCGCCGACGGGCCGGTACATGCGGCTCTCGATGACGCGGAGCAGCTTGGGCTGGTGCTCGATGGGGAGCTCGGCGATCTCGTCGAGGAAGAGTGTCCCCTCCCCCGTCTCCTCGAGCAGGCCGACTTTGCGGCGATCGGCGCCCGTGAACGAACCCCGGGCATGGCCGAAGAGCTCGCTCTCGACGAGCTCGCGGGGCAGGCAGGCCATGTTGACCGGCACGAAGGGCGCCTGGGCGCGCCTCGACCGACGATGCACGAAACGCGCGGCGACCTCTTTGCCCGTGCCCGTCTCGCCCGTGAGGAGGATGGGCTCGTCCGCCTGCGCGAGGCGCTCGAGCACGCCGCGGGCGGCGCGGGTGGCCGGCGCCTCGCCGACGAAGCTGTCGTCCACGGCCCCGGCGGGCGCGACGGCGTCGGCCAGGATGGGCGCGAGGGCCTCGGCGTCCAGCGGCTTCATCAGGAACGTGTGGGCGCCGAGGCGCATGGCCTCCACGGCGTCCGGCACGGAGCCGTGCCCCGTGAGCACGACGACGGGCAGCGTGCGTGCGCTGGTGCGGCGCAGGACCTCGAGGCCGCCGACGTCCGGCATGCGAAGATCCAGGACCGCCACGTGGTGCGGCTCGCCCGTGGTCTCCGTCAGCGCGGCGATGGCCGCCTCGCCCCCGGAGATGGGCGTGACCTCGAACCCGCGGCGGCGCAGCGCCTTGCCCATGGCGATGCGGAAGGCCTCATCGTCGTCGATGAGCAGCACGCGACACGGGGCAGAGGCGTCCGGGGTCATGGGGCGCCGACGATAGCACGTTCTCGCGCGCTCAACCCTTCGGGCGGACCGCGCGCCACATCTGGTTGAACAGCACCCAGGGGAAGACCGCGCTGCCGACGGCGGCGAAGCCCAGCGTGATCTCCGGCGCCACGAAGGGCGCGAAGGCGACCTGCAGGCCGAGGCCGCAGGCGAGCGCGCCGACGCACAGCACGGCGCTCAGGGTGCCCCTGGCGCGGGCGTCGTTCACGCTCCCCGGCAGGCGGGCGTGCCGGAGCGCGCCGAGCTGCGTGCCGAAGATGCCGCCGACGATGAAGGGCAGGCCGCTGGCCGAGCCGCCGGTGACGGCGCGCTGGACCCCGAAGGCGAGCAGGATCGCGCCGAGCTGGGCGCCGAGGGCGAGGGCGAGGGTCGAGGGCTTCATCGGTGGGGGGGCTTCATCGGTGGGGGGGCTTCATCGGTGGCGCGGGGGCTTTCTCGGGGCGAACGGCGGGCGGCCGGGGGTCGCGCTCGGCGGGGCGGCGGGGCGGGGCGCGACCACGGGGCGCCCGACGACCTTTCGGACGCGCATCGCCGGGCCGCGGACGGGGGGCTTCTCGCGCTCGCGGCGCTCGGGGCGGTCGGCTTCGCGGTCGCGCTCTCGGCGATCCGGTCGGGCCGGTCGGTCCGCGTCGCGGTCGTGCCCGCGCTCACGGCGCTCCGGGCGGTCGGCGTCGCGATCGTGCCCGCGTTCCGGTTCACGCGCACGCTCTCGCCGGTCCGGCCGCTCGGCGTGGCGCCGCGGTGGCTTCGCGTGGCGCCGCGGGTGGTCCGGCGGGGTGGGACGCAGGCCCCAAGTTCCCGGCCGGCCGACAAAGACCACCGGGTGCCGCAGGCGCACCGGCGGGGCCGGGCGCGAGACGGGGGGGCTGACGGGCAGGACCACCACTTCGACGCGGGCCGGGGTCTGCGGCGGCGCGACCGCCGGGGCCGGGGCGGGCGCCTGAACGTAGACGACGACCGGCGGCGGCGCGGGCGGCGGCACGGGCTGCACATAGGCGGGCGCGCCGCAGGCCGACAGGGCCAGCACGGCGAGGACGAGCGAACGCGCGATGGTCGGCATGGTCACTCCGGGGCGAGGGGGCCCTCCCCCACGGACGCGCCACGGGCCCGGCGGATTCACGGCGCGCCCATCTGCGCAGCGCGGGTCATGGCCTGGACGTTCTCGGCGACCTGGGTCGTCCAGGCCTCGCGGACCTCGGGCTCGGCGAGCGCCTCGGCGCGCCGCAGGACGGCCCGGCGGGCGTGTTCGAAGCGCAGCGCCGCCTCGGCGGGGCGGCCGGCGGCGTCCAGCGCCTCGCCGTGCATGACCGCGAAGAGGATCTCGCCCTCACCGAGGGCCGCGAGCGTGTCGGCGGCGCGCGCGGCGTCCTCGGCGGCCCGGCAGGCGGCGTCCGCGCGGTCCTGGGCCAGCAGGGCCTCGGTGAGGGTCGTCTGGGCCAGGACGTACAGGGGCACGGCGGCGTCGACGAGGGCGGCCGCGGCCCGCCGGGCCTCGCCCTCGGCCTGGGCCGGGCGCCCCTGGTGCGTGTGGATGCGCGCCAGGTAACAGCGCGCCGCGCCGGCCATCAGGCCGTCGGCCTGGGCGTCGAAGTACGAGAGCGCGGTCAACTCGGCCTCCTCGGCCTCTTCCAGGCGCCCGACGCGGAACAGCGTGTGCCCGAGGTTGTGCCAGGCCGCGGCCTCGACGCGGACGAGCCCGAGACGCCCGGCCTCGCGCACGGTCTCGTCCAGCAGGGCGAGGGCCTCGTCGTAGAGGCCGAGCTCATTGCAGATGGCCCCGAGGTTGCCGCGCACGCCCGCGGCGGGCCGCTCGAAGCCCGAACGTTCGAACTCGTAGAGCGCGCGCCGCAGGGCCGCCCGGGCGGTGCCGACGTCCCCGTGCCGCCATGCGCGCGCGGCGATGGTGCGTTGCACCATGGCCCCGGCGGGGGGCAGCAGGTCGGCCTCGCGCCCCAGGTCGAAGGCCACCCGGAACAGGGCCTCCGTCTGCGCGTTCGCGCCCCGCTCGGACACCCGCGCGGCCACCCGGCACAGGCACATCGCCGCCGCCGCGCGCAGTTCGGGGCGGTCGGCGCGCTCGGCGGCCTCGATCAGCGCGTCGAGGCGGGTGCGGGCCCGCGGGTCGTCGAAGTCCGTCTGAACCGTGATCCAGTCGCCCAGGGCGCGGAACCAGTGCAGGCTCGGAGGCGCGAGGCGCTGGAGCGCCTGCTCGGCGTGGTGGGCCAGCTCGACACGACGGCCCTGCCAGCCGGCGACGTGGGCCAGGACCTGGTGCAGCGCGCCCACGGCGGCCACGGCGTTCGGGTCGGCGCCCGCGACGCCCGCGCAGGCGGCGAGGCCGCGATTGGCCAGCTCCGTCGCGCCCGTGAGGTCGTTTCGCTCCAGGCTCAGGTCGGCCGCCTGCACGAAGTACCGCGCGGCCGCCTCGGCCTGGTCCGCGGAGATCAGGTGCTCGGCGATCTCCCAGCTCGACCCGGGGGCCTGCAAGCGCAGCCAGTCGGCGGCCCGGGCGTGGCCGGCCAGGCGATCCTCGGGCGTGAGCATCGCGTAGGCGGCTTCACGAATGGTCTCCTGGGCGAAGCGCCAGCCGCCGACCCGGGCATCCAGCAGCTCGGCGCCGGCGAGTGTGACCAACGCGGCGTCCAGGGCGGCGAAGGGCACGTCCGGCAGCAGATGGGCCACGCCCGCCCCGTTGAAGGCCACGCCGAAGATGCTCGCGGCGCGCAGGACCCGCTTCTCCAGGGCGCCCTGGAGGGCGATGCGCGCCTGGACCATGGCCAGCACGGTCTCGGGCAGGCGGTCGCCCTCGCCGTCGGCGGCGGCGCGCACGAGCTCCTCGAGCAGGTACGGCACGCCGGCGGCCCGCGCGACGAGGCGGGCCCGCAGCTCCGGCGCGCCCCCGAGCACGGCGGCCACGAAGCGGTCCGCCGCGGTGTCCGCGAGGGGCGGCAGGGGCAGGTCCGCGCGGGGCCCCGGCCCCGGCCCGGCGTCCGGCGGCGTGCGCTGCAGACGGACCACGAAGAGCGGCTGGTCGTGGAGCACCGCCAGCGCCCGCGTGAGCATGGCATGGGTGCCCGGATCGATCCGCTGGGCGTCGTCGAGCACGAGCGCCACGGGCCCCTGCCCCAAAAGGCCGCGCAGCGCCTCGGTGACCGCCCGATTGACGGCCTCGGCCATCTCCTCGGGGGCCCCGCGGGCGGCGACGAGCAGCGGTGAGGGCGAGGTGGCGTCGGAGATGCCCAGGAGCTCGGCCAGGAAGGGCAGCGCCCGCTGCACGGTGTCCTCGGCGAGGTTCAAGCCGAGCCAGGCCCGCAAGCGATGGCGGCGATGGTCCGCCGGCTCCGTCGCGGCGGTGCCGACGGCGTGGAGCAGCAGGTCACGCATGCCGGCGCCGTGCGCGCCGCGCTCGGGGCAGCTCCCAGTGATGGCCAGCACCATGGGCTGGGTGGTCATCCAGCGGGCCAGCAGCTCGTCGCGCAGCCGCGTCTTGCCCAGCCCCGCGGCGCCATGGACCGTGACGGACCGCGCGCGCCGGCTCTGGACGGTCTCGCGCAGCCAGGCGTCCATCAGCAGCAGCTCGCGCTCGCGCCCCACGAACGGCGAGGGCCGGCCGCGCACCAGGCGGGCCCGGGAGGCCGGCTCGATCTCGCCGAGCAGGATGCGCTCGCCCGACTCGCCGGGCAGCGGCTCGGCCAGGACGAAGCGGGCGTCCAGCAGGCCGGCCGTGGTGGCGTCCAGGCGGACGCGGCTCGGCGCCGTGGCGTGGAGCGCGTCGACGGCGCGGTCGATGACCTGCCCCAGGGGTGGCGCGTCCGTGGCGTCCGGCGGCAGGCGCAGCGCGCCCGTGGCCACGACGACCGAGGCCGTCTCCCGGTGCGCGGCCAGCGCCAGGGCGCACCGGGCCGCGCGCGCCGCCTGGTCCGTGGGCATGTCCCGACCGGCGAAGACGATCAGCAACGAGCCATCCGCCAGAATGGCCGAGGTGGCCTCGTTCTCGGCGAGCAGCGTGTCCACGTGGGCCTGCCAACGTTCGGCTTCGGAGGCCGCCGGGGCGCCCCCCGCGGCGTCGGCGACCAGCAGCAGGGTGCAGATGCGCAGCTCCGCGGCGCCCAGGGCGCTCGGGGCCGGCGCGAGGGCCGGCGGTGGGGTCTGCGTGCCCGCGAGGGCGACGGCGGGCAGGGCCTCCAGGCGGCCGACGAGGGCGGCGATCTCGGCGGCGCAGACCTCGGCCGTCGGCGGGCGCTCGGCGGGGCGAAAGGCCATCAAACGAGCGACGAGCGCGTCCAGCGGTCCCGCGAGGTCCGGGCGGGCATGGGCCAGGCGGGGTGCGGGCTCCACCAGGAGCTTGACCATCACCGCCAGGGGGTTCTCCCCGGGCCAGGCCTGGCGGCCGCTCAGGCACTCGTAGAGCACGACCCCCAGGGCGTAGAGGTCGGCGCGGTGGTCCAGCTCCGGCGCGGCCCGCGCCTGCTCCGGGGCCATGTAGGCCGGCGTGCCGACCACCATGCCCTGCCGCGTCGTCCGGCGCTCCGGGTCCATGAGCCGGGCGATGCCCAGATCCAGCAGGCACACGTCCGCCGGGTCCGCCCCGCGGAGAAAGAGGTTCTCCGGTTTGATGTCGCGGTGGACCACGCCCCGGGCGTGCAATTGCGCCAGCGAGCCCGCCACGCGGGCGCAGAGCGCCAGGGCCTCGACGGGCGCGAGCGAGCCGCGCAGGAGCCGCTGCTGCAGGGTCTCGCCGACCAGCCACTCCAGGGCGATCCACACGCGGCCGTCCTCGAGCTGCCCGTGCCCGCGGTAGCCCACGATGCCCGGCGTCCGCACGCCCGCGAGGATCTCGGCCTCGCGCAGAAACCGCTGCGTGGACGCCTCGTCCGGATGACGCTGCATCTTCAGCGCGACCGGGTGGTCGTCCGCCTGGATGTCGAAGGCCGCGTAAACGACGCCCATGCCCCCGGCCCCGAGCGGGCGCTCGAGCCGGAAGCGTTCGGCGATGAACGGGGCCTCGACCGCGTTCACACCGGCTCGGCGGGCGGCGTCTCCGGCGGCGTGGCCTCCACGGGCGCCTTGGGGGCGACGCGCTGGCCGCGCATCTTGAACGTGAACTGCTCGCCCTCGGCGTCGATGGTGAGCTGCCCGCCGTGTTCGAGCTTGCCGAAGAGCAGGTCGTCGGCGATGGCGCGCTTGACCTTCTCGCGGATGACGCGGTCCAGCGGCCGCGCGCCGTTCTGCGGGTCGTAACCGAGCCTGGCCATGAGCGCCTTGGCCGCGGGCGTGGTCTTGATGCGCACGCCGCGCGCCAGGAGCTGGTCGGCGAGCTGCCCCAGGAACTTCTCGACGATGGAGACCATCACCTCCGTCGCCAGGGGCCGGAACTTGATGCGGGCGTCGAGGCGGTTGCGGAACTCGGGGCTGAAGCTGTCCTTGAAGGCCTTGTCGTCGTCCCCGGTCTGGCTGCCGACCACCGCGCCGGCCTCGTGGAAGCCGGGGCGCCGCGTCTGGAGATCCCGCGCGCCCACGTTGCTGGTCATGATGAGAACGATGTTGCGGAAGTCGGCCTTCTTGCCGTTGTTGTCCGTCAGCGTGCCGTGGTCCATGACCTGCAGGAGCAGGTTGAAGACCTCGGGGTGGGCCTTCTCGATCTCGTCGAGCAGGAGCACCGCGTGGGGGTTCTTGGCCACGGCGTCCGTGAGCAGGCCGCCCTGGTCGAAGCCCACGTACCCCGGCGGCGCGCCGATGAGGCGGCTGACCGTGTGGCGCTCCATGTACTCGCTCATGTCGAAGCGCAGGAGCTCGACGCCCATGATCTGCGCGAGCTGGCGGGCGAGCTCCGTCTTGCCGACGCCCGTGGGGCCGGTGAACAGGAACGAGCCGATGGGCTTGTCCGGGTGCGAAAGGCCCGAACGCGCGAGCTTGATGGCCGAGGCGAGCTGCGAGACGGCCTCGTCCTGACCGAAGACCTTGGCCCGCAGCTGCGGCTCCAGCTTGGCCAGCCGGTCGCGATCGCTCTCACCGACCTTCTTGGGCGGGATGCTGGCCATTCGGGCGAGGGTCGCCTCGACGGCCGTCTCGTCCACGATCTTGCCGCCGGCGAGGCGCACGCCGGCCGCCGCCTCGTCGATGACGTCGATGGCCTTGTCCGGCAGGTGGCGGTCGTTCAGGTAGCGCGCCGACAGCGTGGCCGCGGCGAGCAGGGACTCGTCCGTGAAGGTCACGCCGTGGAAGGTCTCGTACTGCTTCTTCAGGCCCTTGAGGATCTCGAGCGTCTCCTCGGGCGAGGGCTCGCCGACCTCGACCTTCTGGAAGCGGCGCGCCAGGGCGTGGTCCCGCTCGAAGAGCTGGCGGAACTCCTTCCAGGTCGTCGCGCCGATGCAGCGGATCTTGCCCCGCGCCAGGAGCGGCTTGAGGATCGTCGAGGCGTCGAGCGCCCCGCCGCTGGCCGCGCCGGCGCCGATGAGCTGGTGGATCTCGTCCACGAAGAGGATGGCGTCCGGCAGCTTCTCGAGCTGGCCGATGACGGCCTTCAGGCGGTTCTCGAAGTCGCCGCGGTAGCGCGTGCCGGCCACGAGCGCGCCCACGTCCAGCGAGTAGATCTGGGCCTTGAGCAGCGGCTCGGGGACGTTCCCCTCGTGGATCGCCAGGGCCAGGCCCTCGACGATGGCCGTCTTGCCCACGCCGGCCTCGCCGACGAACACCGGGTTGTTCTTCCGGCGGCGGCACAGAATGTGGACCGTGCGCTCGAGCTCCTTCTTGCGGCCGATCATCGGGTCGATGCGCCCGGCGGCGGCCTCGGCGTTGAGCAGCACCGTGAAGGCCCCGAGGGCGTTCTTCGGCGCCTTGCCGCCGCCCCGGGGGCCGTCCTCGTCGTCGTCGCCCTCTCCCTCGGCGTCCGCGTCGCCCGCCCCTTCGGCGCCGGCCTCGCCGGTGGTGTCGGCGTCCTCGTCGTCGTCGGCGTCGTCGGGCTCGTTCATCTGGTGGGACGCGTAGTCCATCAGGTCGAGCTTGCTGAGCCCCTGCTGCTTCATCAGGTAGACGGCGTGGCAGTCGCGCAGGTTGAAGTAGGCGATCAGCACGTGCGGCCCGCCGACCTCGCCCCGCTCCGAGGTCTGGGCGTTGAAGGCGGCCATGGACATGACCTGCTGGAACGCCACGGAGGGGATCAGGTCGTAGGGCTCCTCGTCCGGCACCGCCGGCACGCTCTCGTCCAGGAACCGCTCGGTGAGCTTCTTCAGCTCGTTGACGTCCGCGCCGCAGCGCCGCAGGGCCCGCGCCGAGATCGTGTCGTAGAGCAGGCCGAGGAACAGGTGCTCGGTGCCGACGATCTCGTGGCGCCGATCCAGGGCGATCTGGTGGGCGAAGTCGATGGCGACCTTCAGCTCGCGCGTGATTCGAACCTGACTCATGGGAACTCGATCCTCACCTGGCGGGTCAACCGTCTTCCGGCTCGAGGCTGAGCTTGAGGGGCATCTCGTACTGGCGCGCGAGCTGCTCGACCTGGTGCTTCTTCGTCGAGGCGATGTCGTAGGGGTAGATGCCGGCGACGCCCATGCCGTTGTGGTGGACGTGCAGCATGATGTGCGTCGCCTCGGTCTGGTTCTTGTGGAAGTACCGGACCAGGACCAGCACCACGAAGTCGCGCGTGGTGTAGTCGTCGTTGTGCAGCAGCACCTTGTAAAGCGGCGGACGCTTCGTCTGCTTGCGGGTCAGCGTGCCGACGCCTTCGCGTCGCTCGCGGCCGAGGTCGTCGTCGCGGCGGTCGTTGCCGCCGGGCTTCTTGGGGGTGCTCATGGAGTCACGATCCTGCGCACCGATGGGCGCGGGTCAAGGATAGCCGGTCAGAAACACATTGACGTGCGACGGCAGGTCCGTCGCGAAGGCGAAGGTCAGCGCGGCGTCGTCGCCGAGGGCCTGCAGGAGCGACACGGCGTGCGTGACCTCGCAGGCCAGGATGCTGGCGGCCACCGTGCGCAGGGCCGGATCGCCGTGCTGGGCCACGAAGGCGTGGTAACCGTTGACCGCCTGGGCCTCCAGGCTGAGCGCGAGCCGCAGGATGGCGATGGGATCGCTCGGCAGCTCGACGTCGTAGGTGGCCGGCGGCGTCGGCGCCGAGAGGCCGCGGGCGATGAGGGTCTCGCCGGCGTGGTCCTGGTGGGCCTTGTGGTGGTCGCGGAAGAGCGTCGCCACCGCCCGGGTGGCGTCGTCCAGCGCCGGCGCGGCCGCGGTGTAGGCGAAGATGGCGTAGTCCTCCATGAGGAACTCCGCCGCGAGGACCTGCGCCTCGGCCTCGTCCAGCGGCAAGAGCCCGCCCCCGGCGCCGCCCCCACCCCCGCTCCCGCCCGCGCCCTGCGTGGTCTCCCCGGCGCGCGGGAAACACGCGGCGAGCGGAAAGGCCGTCAGGCCGAGGCCGAGCTGCTTCAGGAACCCCCGGCGGGGTGTCACGATCGAGTTGGACATGGTCATCTTCAGAACGTCCCCACCAGCCCCGAATGGACGATCTGCGCCGCGGGGAAGTCCGAGAACTGCCAGTACTCGTAAGAGAGCTTCAGCTTCACGCCCGTGGTGGGCAGGATGTTGAAGCCGCCCGTGTAGCGGTAGATGCGCGAGTCGGTGCTCTCCAGCGTCGAGGCCACCGGCAGCGCGCCGCTGCGGCGGAAGCCGTCGAAGCGGACGAGCCACTCGAAGTGATCGGCGAGCGGCCCGTCCAGCTCGACGTAGAAGCCGTCGCGCTGGACGTAGAGGTCTTGCAGCGTGTTGCGGAACGCGGCCTGGGCGTTGGGGATCTCGGTCCGCCGGAACATGACCTCGCCGCGCAGGTTGATCTTCTGCACCCGGGTGTAGAGGTCCACGCCGCCCAGGAGATAGGTCAGCTCGTCGTCGTCGTAGTGGCCCCACATGCCGCTCAGGCCCAGGGCGAACCAGCGCCAGGCGGAGATCGGCAGGTTGGGGAACGCCAGCGTGAGGCGGCCGCCGGCGGTCGGCGAGCGGTTGTTGTCGGCGATGTACTCGGAGCGGCTGCGGATGAAGTCCAGGTCGCCGGTGGCCGCGTCCCCCTTGAGGCCGGAGACGGCGTAGGCGTTGTACGAGAGCTCGGCCGTCTCGCCGCGGAACGTACCGAAGAGCTCGACGCCGTTGTCCGGGTAGGGCTCGGGGAGCACCGCCAGGTTGAACTGGTTGCGCCGCAGCATGCGCCCCATCTCGTAGGGCAAAGGCTTCGTCGCCGAGCGGTGGTTGGCCGGGTCGTGGCGCAGGTAGAACTCGCCGAAGGGTACGGGGAACCGCCCGGCGCGCACGTTGAACTGATCGGCGATGGTCCAGTCGAAGTAGGCCATGTCGGCCATGAAGCCGTGGCAGCCGTAGCAGACCTTGGCGCTGGCCGACACGTGGTCCTGCACCTCGGCGACGACCTTGAAGGCGGCCTCGGCGTTCATGCCGTAGCTCGTGTCGCCGAGCAGATCGCGTTTGTCCTGCCCCTGCGCCTCGGTGACGAGGGTGGGCTGGTTCACGTAGATGCTGCCGGCGAAGTTCACGTCCGCGAGCATGAGCACCGCAAAGAAGACGACTCCGGTCACGGGGCACCTCCTGCGCTGGCCGGGGCCTCGGCCTGCGCGCGGCGGCGCTCGGCGTGGTACTCGAGGAAGATCGCGATCTCGCGCTGCTCCTGCGCCGAGATGCCGGCGGCGGGGTGGCGGGCCATGCGCTGCACGTACTTGCCCCAGCCGCCCTCGCCCACGCGGGCGTTCAAGGGCCGCTCGAGCTCGTGGCAGCGGGTGCAGCGACGCTCGAAGAGGTCGTAGCGCGCCTGCATGTCCGGCGGGTAGCCGCTGACATCGATGCTGTTGGGCGCCGCGCCGCAGGCGGTCAGGGCGACGAACCCCGCGCCGAGCAGGGCGGCCAACCAGGGAGTTCGGCTCAACGCAGGGCTCCTTCCGCGATCCAGTCGATCAGCAGTCGACGCTCTTCACCGGACAAAGGCTTCGCGCTCAGGGGCATGCGCGCGCCGAAGGGCGGCGTGCTGCCCGTCTTGGCCACGATGTAGCTGCCGCAGGGGTCGCCGGGGGCGATGGCGACGACCGCCGGATCGGCCTTCATGTGGCGGCCGCCCTTCAACGCCGAGGCGTGGTCGGCCAGCAGCAGACCGCCCACCGTGGCGCCGAAGCCGGCGGGCGTCATGTGGCACCCGCAGCGCTTCGCGAAGATGACGGACCTCACGTCCGCCCAGCGGACGTCCGTCTCGGGGTCCGAGTCCTCGAGCATGCAGGCGCCGGTGTCGACCTCGAGGGCCTCGCCGACGTCCGGGCCGATCTCGGCGCAGGCGGTCGAGGCCAGCCCGAGCAGCGCCCACAGCAAGACGCGCGGCGTGTTCACGGGGCCTCCAATCGCAGGGGAACGATGACCCGGATGTCGCCGGTGTCCGGCCGCCGGTCGAGCCGGGCGCCCTTGACCGCCGCCGCCGCACACCGGCCGAGGCCGGCGTCGCCGGAGACCTCGGGCTCGCCGAAGAAGCCGTCTCCGTCCACGACGACCTTCACGACGGCCTGGGCGCCGGCCTTCAGCGACGGATCGCGGGCGACGCAGGCGCGGATCGTGGCCTCGGCGGCCGCCATGCGACGCTTGATGTCGCCGGCGCTGGCCCCCCCGACGATCTTCAGTGAGTCCACGACCAGGCGGGGCGGGCCGGCCGGCG
>CAINDO010000388.1 GCA_903847385.1 uncultured Myxococcales bacterium | reverse complement strand
GGGGGCCTTGGGGGTCGGCGCAACGGGGGTGAGCGCAACAGCCACTCTGCCCGTCGCCCCTGGGGGTGGTGTACGCGTGTCAGGGCGAGCCGCACCGGGGATCCAGGCCGGCGACGTCGAACTCCCTCACATCGGCTCCAGCGAAGTCGACGGCCGTTCGGCGGTGACGGGGGAGACTGCTCAGCAACAACGTGCTCGGCCGCGCGCTCCGCCAAGCCTGCGATGAAGCTGGGGTGCGGGAGATGACGAGCCATGGCCAGCGACGCGCGGCCCGCGCTCCATACGCCTTCGAGGGCGCGAGCGGGCTCTGCCTCGGGAAGATGCGGCCACCAGGACCCGAAGGCCACGGCCCGGTAGACGAAGGTGCGAGAGCTGCGTTTGATGACCAGAAAGGGCCCCACTTGAGGCCACTTTGCTCGCGAGATTTGGCCCCACCCTGGGGTACCGACGACCTCCTCACGGGTCGACGAGGCGGTGGAGGCGTTGCGCAGGTTGGAGAATTGCGAAGCATTCCGGCGGAAGAGCGCCGCCGGCGAGAGGCTCCGCGCGGTCGCGGAGAAGCAAGGGGTCCATCGGCAGGGTTTCACCCGCCAAACTTTCCGGATTCCGACCCGCCAAACCTTCTGAACTTCACACCGGGCCTTGCCCGGCTCGAAACCGTGCCGGTGCCCGATGCCGATTCGAATCTTGGTGACGTGGGCATCGGAGAGAGGCCCGCCAGCGAACATCATCGTTCTCCGGAAGGTATCGTACTGGAGCCGCCCCCAGTAGTTGACGTCCCGGGACAGAATCAGCTGAACGTTGCCGCTGCCTTGGTCTGTGTGGTGGTCCATCGCGGGGTCGCCGCATCAGGGCGGGGACGCCACAACGGCGTCCAGTTGCGTAGGACCCCGTATTCCCGGGGACGACGGGTATCGTCCGATTGGCTCCGTCATGTCGGACGGGCTCCCAGCCAGGAGGCACATATGAATTCGTCAGCGTAAGAACACCCGGCAGCACCCACCAAGCCCAGGGACATAGGCGGCGCCGTCTCCGGGGAGAGGGCGGCCGAGAACCCGAGAGAGGCCGCCGACCGCCGCAAGGCAGGCCTTGCCGCGGAGCCGATCACCGTCGCCTGCTCTCGCCCGCCAGAGGGGCCCAAAGGCGACGTCCGGCACGGCGCCCCGCGACGACCGAGACGCGTAGGCTCTTCGGCGGCCGCAACTTCGACCAATGCGTCGACCTGCTCCTCGCGCGCGGCCTACTCGACGATCTTGTGCGGTTCGCCGAAGCGCTGGCCGCGAGGGTCACCTTCGTCGAGAGACGCCACATCCGCGGGACGCATCACTATGATGTACTCGACGCGGCGATCCGGCTCACCGACTACCCGGACGGCTCGGACCCCAACCGGGTCGAAGTCGAGGCGAACCCGGACCTCAAGCGCGCGGCGTCGTTCCGGATCCTGTGTCAGCTCCATCGGGCGGTCTTCGAAACCGACGAGGAGTGCGACGTTGCCGTAGATCGACACCTCGCGGAGCTTGGGGTCGAGCGCCTGCGCCTGAACAAAGACGGCCACCGCCTCGTCGCCCTCCTCCCGGCACTGCCCGTGCCGACGGTGGCGCGCGCTCTCGCGTTGCTGGAGAGGACGATCGCCCGCGCGGACCCCGGCGCGATCATGGTTGACGACCGGATCGAGGGACGGGAGTCGCCCCTGATCACCGTCGCCGAGTTGGTACTGATTCACGCGGGCGGGCTGGAAGCCGGCGAAGTGGTCTATCGCCGCCAGTGGTGCGCCCCACTCACGTTGATGGAGCACCTGCGCCTCGTCCGATGGACAGCAGGCGGCGGCGACGCCGGCGCGGTTGTCGGCCTGGGTACCG
>CAINDO010000387.1 GCA_903847385.1 uncultured Myxococcales bacterium | reverse complement strand
GCCCGACGCCCGGCGACCGCCCGCGGACGCCGCGCCCGACGCGCTCCCGCCGCCGCCCGTCGATGCCTTCGTGCCCACGCCGGACGCATGTTTCGAGTCGGCCGAGGTCTGCAACGGCCTGGACGACGACTGCAATGGACTCGCCGACGACGACGCCGACGGTGCGCCGATGCGGCTCGAGTGTTACGACGGCGAGCCCGCAACGCTCGGCCGGGGCCTCTGTCGCGCCGGCGTGACCCAATGTGTTGCCGGCCGGCCGCTGCCTTGTGCCGACCAGGTCCTGCCGGTGCTCGAGACGTGCAACGGCCTGGACGACGACTGCAATGGACTCGCCGACGACGACGTCGCGGGCTCGGGGCAGCCGTGCGCCGCCGGCGTGGGCGCCTGCGAGCGCCCGGGTGTCTTCGCCTGTTCGGTCGAACGGGGCCGACTGGTCTGCGATGCTTCGCCCGGGTTCGGCACCCCCGAGGTCTGCAATGGCATCGACGACGACTGCAACGGACAGGTCGACGACAGCGTCCTGGCCGACGAGATCTGCAACGGGCGCGACGACAACTGCGACGGACACGCGGACGAAGGCTTCGGCGTCGGCGACCCCTGCTCGGTGGGTGTCGGCGCGTGCCAACGAAGCGGAGTCTTTCAGTGCACCGGCGAAGGCCGGGTTCAATGCTCCGTGGACGCGTTCCCGTCCGCCGCCGAGACCTGTGATGGGACGGACGAGAACTGCAACGGCGTCGTGGACGACGTCCCGGGCCTCGGCGAGGGGTGTACGTCCGGCCTCGGTGTCTGTGTCCGCGAGGGACGCTGGATGTGTCGGGCGGGCTTCGACGAGCCGGTCTGCAGCGCCGAGCCCGGCGCGCCCGAAGAGGAGCGCTGCGACGAGGCGGACCACGACTGTGACGGCGTCACGCGCGACGTGCCCAACGCGCAGCTCGCCACGGGTGTGCCGTATCTGAACCTCTCGGTGCTCAATTTCGGGTGTGGCGGCCGGGCGGGTGAGCTCGCGGGTCGATACTGCAGCGCCGCGATCCATCAGTATTGCGCCATTCAGAACGGCTGCTGGGCCAGCGGCTTCGGGCCGACGTTCGCGGATGGCTCGACGGCGACGGCGAATGTCGTCTGTCTCCACGACGGCGTCACCATCGTCCGCACGACGATCGGGCAGCTCGCCCAGCAGCATCCCAACTGCAACGGGGTCAACAAGCTCGGGGGCATCTACTGCAACGCCGCCATCGACAACTTCTGCAGCGCGCAGAATCTCCGCGGCGGCTACGGCCCCGTCGCCTTCGAAGCCGGCGGCAACGTCGACATCGCCTGCCTTCACGGCCCGCTCACGGTCGATCGCTTGCTCGTCCCCTGGGCCTCGCTCACGGCGCTGCACGGGGATTGCAACACGAGCTCGGCCCAGGCGCAGGCGGGCGGGCCGTGCATGTACGCGGCGAATCAACACTGCCTGCGCAACAACTACTACGCCGGGTTCGGGCCCGTGCAGGACGTCAACCCGAACGCTCTGGTCATCTGCCTGCGGCGCTGACGCCCCCGCGGAACCGCCAGAGGTACACACCCGTCGCCACGGCGAGCCACGACAGACCGGCGAGCGCGGACCCCTGTACCGCCGGGTCGAAGAAGCTGAACACCACGCAGGCGAGCTCGAGCAGCGCGAAGCCGCCGGCCAGCGCGATCCACTTCGGGGAGCGGGCGCCCAGGCGCAGCAAGGCCAGCCCCGTGAGGCCGAAGAAAAGGGCGTCGAGCACCACCACCCAGGCGGTCAGCGCGCCCACGGCGTCCGTGCCCACGGCGAGCACGAGCACGGACAACACACCGAGCAGCAGGATCGCCGCGAGGGGCGTGCCCGTGCCGGCGTGCAGGCGGGCGAAGGGGGCGAAGAAGCGGCCGTCCGCCGCCATGGCCCAAGTGAGCCGCGGCCCGGTCAGGAACTGCACGTTCAACACACCGAACGCCGAGACGGCCACCGCGGCGGCGACGGCGCGGTCGGCCAGCCCGGGCCACACGCGCCCCACGGCCTCGGCGGCCAGCGCGTGGCTCGAGGCCACGCCGTCGTAGCCCAGCAGCGAGAAGAACGCCCAGGCGGCGGCCAGATAGACCGCGACCACGACGAACACACCGGAGAGGATCGCCCGCGGCAGGGTGCGCTCGGCGTCCTTGATCTCGGCGCCCATCCACAGGGCCTGCTGCCAACCGCCGTAAGAGAACAGCGCCGGGATCAGCGCCACGAACAGACCCGGCAGGCCGGCCTCGGCCGCGGGCGAGGGGAGCGCCGCCGGGAGCGCCGCGCGCGGCATCACCGCGGCCAGGGCCGCCAGCGCGAGGAGCACGGCGACCTTGACCACCACGGTGAAGTTCTGGATGCCGGCGCCGAAGCGTACGCCCGCGCCGTTGGCCACGATGACGGCGATCACGAGCCCCAGCGACAGCGCCATCTCGGCGCCCGGCGCGAGCGCCTCGCCCGTCACGGCGACGGCGAGATTGGCGGTGGTGATGCGCGCGATGACCGCCACGCTCCCCGGCAGGATCGCCGTCAACACACAGAAGGAATACAGGAACGCCGCCCCCCGGCCCCAGGCCTCGCGCAGGACGTCGTACTGACCGCCGGCGCGCGGATAGCGGCGCCCGAGTTCGGCAAAGGTGAAGGCCCCCAGGAGCGCCACCAGGCCGCCCAGGGCCCACGCGGCCAGGGCGCGTCCCTCGGAGCCCGCGAGCCGGGCGACATCCGCCGGGGTGAAGAAGATGCCCACGCCGATGATGGCGCCGACCACCACCGCCGTGGCGTCGAAGGCGCCCAGCGTGCGGCGCCAGGCGGGCGGGGTCTGTTCGGGCGCGGACATCGACCGGTCACTCCGGGGCGGTGAACGACCACCGTATCGGAGTTCGGCTTCGGGCACACGCGCTCAGTTCAGGGCGGGCACCCGCACCGGCGCGCCACCGCCCCGCGGCAGGCGCCACGTGCCCACGGCGGCCACCAGGGCGGCGAACGACACCAGCGTGAACGCCAGCGCGGCGTTGCAGAGGGACTCGCCCACGCCGATCATCGCGATGAACCGTTCGTCCGGCGCCACGCGGCCCATGGAGGTCAGCGTGATCACGAACCCCAGGGAGGTGCCGGCGAGCCCGGCCATCACGGTCAGGATGCCCAGCGCAATGGTCTGTCGCGCCCGCGTCGCGTCCGGCAGGAACCCATACCGACAGGCCGCGCCGAGCGTCGCCAGGCCGAAGATCATGACCGGCCACATGAACATGCCACCCATCTCCATGAAACTGTACATGGCTGTGCTCTCCTGCGGCCCATGTCCCCCGGGCCGGCGAAATCGGCCCGGAACGGCCCGGGCAGAAGGCTCAGACCACGCCCGCGCGGCGGGGTTCCCGAAAAAGAGCCCCCCCGTTCACGCGCTCAGCGGAGCGTCGGCACGTCCTCGGTGCGCAGGGCATCGAGCCAGGCGCGAACCTGCGCGCGCGCAGCCGTGTCCCGGAAGGCGACGAAGTGGCCGTCGTAGGGTTTGCCGTCGTCGGTGTTGGCGGCGTCGTCCAGGATCTCGATCGTCGCCAGCGTGCCCTCGCCGGCGGCCACGTTGCCCGAGATCGGCAGCGGACCGGTGTCCATGGCCAGCTCGGAGAGGAGGTCGAACCACGCGGGCAGGGGCGCCGGTACGGCCAGCGTGCCCCCGGTGGCCGCCGCGTAGAGCCGCTGCGTGGACTCGGGGGAGTAGCTGTCGTGCCGGCCGTACACGTGCAACACATGGGCGTTCCCCGCCGTCCGGGCGGCGTGGGTGATGGGATCGACCGGCTCGAAGTACCAGCCCAGCGGGCCGAGGGGCAGGTCGTCCGGGTCGAGCTCGAGGGATTGCAGCAGCAGCTTCAGCGCGACGCTCACATCGGCCGGCGAGGTCTTGCCGAGCAGACCGTCCACGATGGAGCCGCCCGTGCCCGTGAGCACGCCGCCCCGGAAGCCGGTCGGCCCGCCGAGCACCACGGCGGCGGCGTTGCCCCCCTGGGAGTGCCCCCACAGCACGCGCCGCGCCGGGTCGATGGCCAGGGTCGTCGTGGCGTTCAGTCGCAGTCCGCCGCTCCCGAGCAGCGTGTCCAGGGCGAACAGATCGGCCAGGCCCTGCGCGGCGTTGCCCAGCGCGGCCTCGGGGTTGCGCAGGTTGAAGAACAGCGCGCCGGGGTCGATGGCGCGCGCCCCGCCCTGCCGCGGCCCGTGCATGGGCGCGTCGTAGCTCATCACCACGAAGCGGTCGGCCAGGTCGCCCAGCGTGTCGACGAAGCTGCGGAAGTGACCGCCGGTGCCATGGGCGTAGACGAGCACCGGCCACCCCCCGGCGGGGGCGCGACCGCGCGGGACCAGCACCGCGGCGCAGACGGTCTCACGCGCGACGGCCTCCAGGCGCTCGCCGACGTAGACCAGACCGCCGCCCGTCGGTGTGTAAGGCCGCGCGCCGGCCTGGAGTTTCGGCACGTCCAGCCGCAGGTGGTACTCCGTGGCGCCGGCGGGTGCGGTCTCCGGGCACTGGCGGGTGGTGTCGTCGTCGAAGGCGCAGTTGGAGCGCACGCCGGCGGCGCACTTCAGGGCGTCGCCGTCCACCCGCGCCGGCTCGCCCTGCGCCGCGGCCTGAACGGCGTCCCGCAGCGCGGCGGGCCGGTCGGTGGTGAACACGGTCGCGCCGACCACACTGGACGCCGACACACCGGCGCTCGACAGATGCGCGCGCAGCGGCGCGAACACACCCCGCGGATCGCCGGTCCCGTCCATCAGGCCGGGCAGCGCGTCGAGCGCCACCGCGGGCGTGCCGTCGGCGGCCTTCACGCCCTCGACGAGGTACACGGCGTAGGGGGTCCCCGGGCGCAGCACGAGCCCGGGCCGCGGCCGCACGACGAGCCGGTGCCCGCAGTCGTACTTGCCCCGCGCCTCGATCACGCGCGAGGTGAGCGAGACGGCCTCCCCGGAGTCCAGGTCCACGAAACGCACGCGGCCCGTCAGCGAGGCGGCATCGAGCGCTCGGGTGAAGCTGAAGTGGATCGCCGGGGTCAGCGATGCGCCGCGCTTCTGTGACTCCAGCAGGCGCAGCGTCGTCGACAGGGCGTCGAAGCCGATGAGACCCGGGCCCGGGGTGGGGAAGCGGGTCAGATCGAGCGTGTCGTCCGTGCGCCACAGGTCCGAGGGGAACGGCGTCGCGACGAAGGGCGCCGCGGCGTCCGCGTCGGGATCGACCTGCCGGGCGCCAAAGGGCAGCGCCTCCACGCTCGGGCAGACGACGCCGCCGAAGGTGTCCGGGTTCAGGAGCGGGCTGCCCGGCTGGCACGTGCCGCTGACGCTGGAGCAGGTCAGGCCGGCGAGGCAGTCCACGATGGTCGTGCACTCGGCGCCGATGTCCTGCGCGTCCCGCGCGGTCGACACACAGATGCCCTGCAGGCCGCCCACGAGCAGGCAGGTCAGGCCGACCTCGCAGTCCGACACCGTGGCGCAGGGCTGTCCGGGGCGCTGCGTGCCGGCGGGCACACACAACCCGCTCCACCCGCAGGCCAGGCCCTCGGCGCACTCGCCGGTGGTGAGACAGGCGTCGCCCTCGACGCTCCGGCCGGACGCGGCGCAGTGACCGCCGACACAGTCCAGCCCGTTGCGACAGGTCTGTTCGACGCCGCAGCGCACGCCGATGGCCGCGCCGCCGAAGGCCGGGATGGGCTGCGCGTCGTAGGCGGCGTCGACGTAGTCGTAGTCCATGTCCGCGTTGCAGGCGGCGAGGCCGACGAGCGCGGCGAACGCGGCGCCCGGAATAGCGCTCCGGCGGCTCATGGCACCGCCCCCCCGCCCGCTGCGCGGGTCGGCCCCCCCGGGGTGGCTTCGCTCGCTCTGCTCGCTCATTGGTCCTCCACCGCCTCGAGCACGCTGATGACGAACTCGGGCTGCAGGTCGAACACCAGGCTCGTTCGCGCCGGCACGACCTCGTACAGGGCCCAGGGCGGGAACTGGAAGCGGTGCACCAGCGTGATGGCAAACGGCTCCGCGGCGAGCACGCGGTCCTTGAGCTCCGCGGTGATCCGGGCCCCGGACGGGAACTCGAACCGCTGCGGCGTGTCCGGGCCGATCGCCGACAGGTGGCGGTACTGCACCAGCACGGCGTCGCCGGCGCTCGGCGTCTCGACGCGCATCTCGTAGTCGGTCAGGTGGTCGTCCAGGTCGTGGCCGGCGTCGTCCACCAGCCCCAAGGCGTGCACGCGCAGGCGGATCTGCACGATGGCATCCGGCGAGAGCTGGCTCAGTTGGCTACGCAGGTTGTCCGTGTCGTCGGCCGTGACCAGCGTGACCGTCGTGCGCAGCTCGGCGAACAGACCCTCGAAACCCTCGGCGCACAGGTCGCCGCAGGTGTCCACGCCATCACACCGTGCCAGGCTGGCGCCCGCGGCTTCCAGCGGCGGGGTGAGCAGCGCGCTGTCATGGGAGAACGCGCATACGCCGCGCAGGCGCAACAGACCCTCGACGTGGGCGAGCGTCGCGCCGTCCGCGCGGCTCGGCAGGCCGGGGAACGGCGCGGCCTCGCCGTCGGCGTTCAGGACCTCGTCCGCGCCGGGCAGCGCCACGCGGACCTCGATGCGGGGGATCTTGCCGGCGCCCACGGTGACCTCGCTGACGGCGTCGACGAAGTCGCAGCCGGCGAGTGTGATGACACAGAGCGCGAGGCGAACGAAACGGGGCAGGGGGAGTCGGCGTTTCATCAGTAGGACCACCCCAGGTCGACGCCCAGGTTCGTCTGGAGTTTGCTGCGGAACAGACTGTCGGGGCCGATGCCGAAGGGCGTCGCGGCGTCCACGCGCAGGTGGAGCCAGTTCCAGACCGCGTAGCGCGTGGTGACCACCAGGAAGTCCGTGTCGCCGAGCGTCGGCGTCAGGGCGTCCGCCAGGGAGGCCTGCTGGCGGTGGTGGTAGGTGGTCAGGAACTGCCAGTCGCCCAGGTGGGGCACCTCGAGGTGGAGAAACAGGCTGTCGTCCGGGGTGCGACTGTTGACCTCGAGCCCGAGCGCGAGCGCCAGGTGATCGGCCATGCGCCAGCTCGCCTCGAGGTAGCCGCCGTGCACGCGGTCGCCGTCGGGGTCCCGGCCCAGGATGCGCTGCAGGCGCGTGCCGTTGGCCAGGGAGTCGGCGCTGTTCGCCTCGGCGGCGGGGCCCGTGGCGTGCACGCGCTGCACGGCGTAGAGCAGGTCGAAGTAGCCCGGCTGGTAGTTCGGCGCGGTGTTTCGGTACTCCACGCGGATGCGCAGCGCGTGGACCGGCGCATGCCCGAGGTTCAGCCGGAACAGATGGCCGAAGGTGAACCCCTCGGCGCTGGCCTCCTTGGTCTCGACGTGTGTGGGGTCGATGTCCAGCGACCGCTCCACGGGCAGGCCGGCCGTCAGGAACGACCAGTCCACGTAGGTCTTCCAGTCGAGGATGCGGCGGTCGACGAGTTTGATCTCCAGGTCCGCCCCCCAGCCCAGCGCCGTGGTCTCCAGGGCCGTGGGTTCGAAGGTCTCCTGGTCGATCTCGAGCTCCGACTCGCGCCGGCCGTCGTCGTCGACGTCGTCGAAGTCCAGGCCCATGCGGGCCGGGGCGTCCAGGTCGGCCACGAGGGTGAAGCCGAGCGAGATGGACCGGAGCATGGAGTTGCTGCGATCGACGGCGGACAACGGCTTGAGGAACACCAGCCCGCCCACGATGTTCGGCCCGGCGATGTCGTCCAGGTAGAACTCGCCGCCGCCGAAGTCGTCGAAGGCGTCCAGCTCGGCGGACACGTGGTTCGCGTTCAGGTCCAGGTGCGGGTTGTAGCGGCGCATCAGCGCGCCGTGACCGAGGGTCGTGGTCGAGGCGGAGTCGATGTTCAGGTAGGTGTGCTTCTCCTTGCCGCCGTAAGTGATGCGCTGGATCAGCCGCGTGTAGTCGCCCGGGCGGTCCCAGTCCTCTTTGCGGATCTGGCCGGCGTGGTCGAAGCGCTCGTTCGGCCGGGCGTCCACGATCTCGAACCGGAGCGGCACACCGAAACTCAGGCTCAGGGGGCGGCCGTCCACGCGGGTGCTGTGGTTGGCCTGGGGCGTGGCGGCGCCGTAGTAGATGTCGCCCACGCGCTCGACGCCCAGGGCCACGCCGATGCGATTGTGCCAGGGCGCCACCGACGTCGCGCCCACGTTGGCCAGCTCACCCTCGACGAAGGTCTCGTCCTCTGGGGGTCGGGAGGCCGGGGCCGAAGGGGGCGCCGACGCCGCGGCCGAGGCCGGCGCGGTGGCCGGCGCGCTCGGCGCGGCCGTGG
>CAINDO010000386.1 GCA_903847385.1 uncultured Myxococcales bacterium | reverse complement strand
GCGCGCCACCGCCGAGGCCGAGCGCGCCGCCGCGGAGGCCGAGGCCGCCGTCGGGTCCTTGCGGACCGCGCTGCGGGGCATCCTGGCCGCGCGTGGCCTCGAGCCCTCGCCCGCCACGCTCGCCCGCATCGAGGCCACGACGGACGGGGCGCGCCTGGCCGCGCTGCTGCCCCGCGCGGCGACCACGATGAACGCCGACGCGCTCTTCGAGGACTGACGAGCCGCGCGGGCCGCTCAGGCCGCCGCTCAGGCCTTCAGGAGCGGCAGGTCTTCCGTGTCCATCAGCGGGAAGTTCTGGTCGGCCACGGGGTCGCCCGTCAGGCCGGCGAGGCGCCGCAGGTGGAAGTGGATGTGTTTGGGCTGGATGCGGACGCCGCCGGCCTTGGGCTTCAGGGTGGCCGGGTCGAGCTCGAGCGGGCTGTGGCGCTCGTCCGTCACGCCGACGACCTTGTTGCCCGGGATGCCCTTGCCCATGAGCAGCATGCTGCTGATGGACCAGTGGTCCTTGCCGTTGCCGCCGTTGTAGCCCGGCGTGCGGCCGAAGTCGCTGCCGACCGCGATGATCAGGTTGTCCGCCACGCCCTGTCGCTCGGCCTCCTGCCAGGCGAAGTCCACGCCCTCCATCAGCGACTGCATGCGCGGGAAGTGCTGATTGTCGTGGTCGCCGTGGGTGTCGAACCCGCCCGTGGACATGTTGGCCGTCTGGGCGATGCCCGCGCGGAAGCCGGCGATGGCCACCTGCGCCTGGCGCTTGAGCTCGGCCTGCTCGAACTCGCGGGGCAGGAACTCCGAGAGCCGCTTGACCTCGTTCTGGCCCATGCGCGCGACGAAGAGCTGGCTGACGCTGTTCTGCGCCTTGGGCAGGTTGGCGGCGCCGGTCAGGTAGGGCTGCCGGCCGGACTGGTACTTGACGATGCGGTTGAAGGTCGCGTCCGTGTGGAACTGCTCGCCCGTGGGTTCGCCGTCGACGCTGTTGGGGAACGCGATGCGGTTGAGCACGCCGATGTTGCCGGTGCGCGTGGGCGCGACCAGGCCGGCGGTGTAGTCGTAGCCGCCGTTGGAGATGAACGCCATGGGGCGCTCCTCGGCGACCGTCGAGGCGATCAGGGCCGCCAGCGAGGGGTAGCCCTCGGCGAGCTTGCCGCTCCACACGTGGCGCGTGCCGGCGTCGTGGCTGTTGGTCTGGGTGTCCAGGCCGTTGACCACCATCAGGCGCTTGTAGTGCTTCTGGAAGAACGCCGCGTTGTTGGCCACCGGGGCGTAGCGGATGTTCCCGGCCTCTTCGATGGCCGAGGCCAGGTAGTGGTTGAGGCCCTCGGGGTCCATCTCGCGCCGCGAACCCTTGGGATCGCAGAGCGAGGTCGGATCCCAGCCGCCGCCGGCGTGGAAGAACATCCAGAACGGGCCGGCGCTCGTCGGCGCCTCGGCGCGGGCGTTGCGCAGCGCGGCCGGGGTCATCAGGGCCAGACCCGCGCCGCCACAGAGCTTCATAAAGTCGCGTCGGTTCATGGTGTGGTGGCTCCCGTCACTGCTGGTAGAGGAAACGCCAGTCGGCGGTGAGGTAGGCGATCACGGCCATCCAGGCCCGGATCGTGAAGCGCGTGTCGCGGTTGATCACGCGCTCCCCCGGCAGGTCCATGCCCGTGATCGGGTCCTTGTGGGCCTGGCAGAGCCCGGGCAGGTCCAGCGAGAGCTGGTTGTTGCGCTGGGCGGCCTGGACCTCGCGCCACGTCTCCAGGAACAGCTGATACGTGCGCTCGATCTCCGGGTCCCCCGGCGACAGGACCTCGCCCAGGATGCGGAAGTGCAGGTAGCGGATGTTCTTCTTGATGGCCTCGATGGACTCGGGGACCTCGAAGCCGTTGGCGTCCTCGGGGGCGTAGCCGTACTCGACGTGGGGGAACAGGGTCCGATCCGCGATGGGCAGCGTGAAGTCGGGGGCCGACACCAGGCAGGCCATCTCGTTGGCCAGGCGCAGGCCGATGTTGGCCATGATGCCGTTGGGCTCGGTGATGCGCCGCGTGACCTGGTCGCTGTCGATGCCGCCGTAGAAGAACAGGTACTGGTCGCGGGCGAGGAGCTGGTTGGCCTCGTTCTCGGCCCGCTGCCAGCCGCGGCCGAAGACGGCGTGGAGCTTGGCGTCGAGCTGCTCGGGCGTGAGCAGCTTCATGGTGCCCAGGGGGGCCAGCACGGCCTTCTCGTCGTCTGTCAGATCCTGGGCGCCGTAAGCGCGGAAGAACGGGCTGCGTACGATCAGCGGCACGATGGACTTGAGCTTGTAGCCGCTGGCCACGAAGGCGTCCGTCGTCTCCGAGATGAAGGCCTGCTCCAGGTTCACGAAGTCGAGCTGCGCCTTGTAGCCCGGCGCCGTGTCGTCCGTCGGGTTCTCCAGGGGCGCGCGGCCCACCAGGCCCTGGTACACGGCCGAAACCGCCGAGACGGCGAACAGCCGGTCCTTCACGATCTTCTCGGCGAGCCACTTCGTCGCCGTCGGCCACTGGTCCGGGGGCACGCTCTCCTCGCCGTAGCCGGGCGGGCGCATGCTCTCGATCCAGCCCTCCTCGCGACTGCTGTAACGGCCCTGGGGATCCCAGTTCATGAACGCGCCGGCGATGGGGTCGACCTTGGCGTGGCAGACCGCACAGGCCGGGTTGTTCATCGTCGGGTTGTGGTCCTTGATCTGCGTCGGGTCCACCGGCCGCTCGGCCAGCTTCAGGACGTCCGTCGCCAGGAACAGCTTCTGCACCATCCGCGACCGGTGGCGGTTCACGTTCGTGTCCGTCGTCGGGTAGCGGTTGAGGAACATCGGCGAGGTCAGGATGCCGGCGTGCGGGTAGTTCGGGAGCTTGGCCTCGCGCCACTCCGTCGGGTCCGTGTCGTCGTCGAACTTCACGTCCGTCAGGCCGTAGACCTGGGCGCTGTAAGGATTCACCAGGATGTAGTCCGCCGTGAGGATCTCCTGGAAGGAGCGGCCCTCGCGGACGACGTGCTCGATGAGCGCCAGGGGCTCGCGGGCCACGCTGTCGTTGGCCCAGCGGCGCGCCAGGCGGCCCGCCTCCGACTCGCCGTCGATGTCGTGGTAGTAGTGGCGGCGCGGGTACAGGTTCTCGTCGAGCAGGTTGGTGGCGTTGTCGCCGCCCAGGTATTTGTTCGTCAGGAGCTGGTCGTTGAACCAGGTCAGGAGCGTCGAATAGAAGGCGTCGCCCTCCATGTAGGTGGAGAGCACGGCGTCGAAGGCCGCCTCGCCGCCCGCGCTGACCTTCTCGAGCTCGTCGGACGTGGGCAGGGTGCCCACGAGCTGCAGTCCGGCCCGGCGCAGGGTGGCTGGCAGGTCGAGCAGCCGCACCTTGGTCAGCAGGCCGCCGGCGGGGTCGGCGTTGCAGGTCACCGGCTGCTTGAAGCGGGCGATCAGGCCCTCGAGGGCGGCGTACTCGTCGCCGTCGGGGTCGATCTGCTCACCGCCGCCGTGGCTCACGCCCGCCGTGGGCTTGAGCAGCAGGATGGAGACACCGTCCTTCTCGTAGGAGCCGATGTCCTTGAGCTTCTCGTAGTTCAGCCGCAGGTAGTCCGTCTGCCCCGGGGGCAGCAGCACGAGCTTGGAATTGCGCGCGCTGCCCTGAGCGTTGTGGCAGGCGAAGCATTTGTTCTCGGTGATCGGCCCCGAGACCTCTTGCTGGAAGTACGTCAGGTCCGAGACGCAGGCGGTCTCGGCCGAGCTCGCGGCATCGCTTTTGGTGCCTTCGTCTCCGCAGCCGGCCACTCCGGCTGCCAGCACCCAGAGTGCTCCCCACCCTTTGCGCATGCGGTTCTCCTTAGGCTGACGCGTGGAAATCCCGTAGGAACCCCGAGGTCGGGGCATCCGCTGAGCGTAGCCGTGGCTTGTGACAGATCAAGCGTCGAGCGCGCGTCCCGGCCCGATAAATGCACGTCCGCGGCAAGATTCCTGCGTCACGGGAACCAGTCTTCAATCATTTCGGCGGGTTGGAGAATCCCACGGCGGCGGCGTTTTTTTTTCGCCGCGCCGCCGGGCGACCGCGGGCCCCTGGAGCTCCCCGGACGCGGGTTCGGAAAACTCTCTCTTGACGTGCGTGACGCACCGCGTCAAAAGGGCGCCCCGCAAGTGGCCCGCCCTGTGCATCGGTCGCCCGATGGACCGAATGCCGCTGTGGGTCGTTTGAGTCCTGGTCGTTTTTGTCGATGGTTCAGTCGGGCCGTTCCTGGCCCACGGGGATTCCGAGATGGACTCCAGCTTCGATTCGAGTGTCGGCCTGCGCGCTCCCCCGGCGGAGATGGCGCTCTGGCAGACCACCCCCGCGCTCCTGCACGCCGGCTTCGGCTGTGACCCGGACGTCGCGGTGGCCGCCCTGGTGACCGGACCTGCCGGTCGCTTCTACTCGGTGGACGCCCACGGCGGGGGCGAGGCGGCCCTGGCCCTGGTCTCCCGCGGGGCCGAGTCCGTGGTGGTGGTGCCGCTGCTCGATCCCGAGGGCGCCGCCTGCGTGCTCGGCCTGAAGGTCGCCGCGCTCCGCCACCTGGACCGCCTGGACTACCTGCGGTTCATCGGCCTGCGCCGCGGGACCCGCGCCCGCCGCGTGGCCGCCTACGGTCTGATCCGGGCCGCCCTCTCCCCCGCCCACCGCCTGTTCTGGGACCGCCACGAGGACGTCCTCGCCCGCGGCCTGTTCACCCACGAAGCGGACGTCGCCCAGGGCCGCCTGCTGCGCAACCTGCTCCGCACGCACCTCTCCAAGGCGGCCTACCGGGCGCTGCTCTACGCCGATCGCCCCGAGCGCATCGCCGCCTTCGACCAGTACATCGCCGGCCGCAAGTTCTGGGAGAACGCCCTGCGCATGTGCGCCGTGCGGGGTCAGTTCCGCATCTGCGTCGAGGGCGAGGCCAGCCCGCTGACCTGCACGGAGCCCATGGCCGCGCTGCGTCGCCTGGTCGAGGCCGGCCCGGCCGGCTGCCCCGTGTGGGTGCGCGCCTTCGCCAACGACGTCGGCGTCGAGGGCGCGCTGCCCTGGCACCTCAGCGCCCTGGGCTACCCGGCCCTGCAGCGGAACCTGGACGCCCTGCAGGTGGCGCTGGACCCCCTCGCGCCCCTGACGACGGCCCGGGGCTTCGACGCCTACGACCTGTCCCGCGCCCGCGGGGCGATGACCCCGGACACCTTCACCCGGCTCGGCGCCTGCGTGGCCGCCCACGCCCGCACCGGCGCGCGCCTGCTGGTCACCGCCAACGAGACCGCCGCGCTGCCCCTGGACGCCGGCCTCGTGCGCGACGCCGCCCTGGAGACCTACGTCACCGGCTGCGATCGCGCGCCCGGCGGATCCGTCCGCCACGTGCTGCGCCGCGCCTGAGGTCGGGCGGACCCCCGCCGGCCTTTCGGCCTTTACTGCCGGTGCGCAGCGTTCGATAGTCCTCCCCGTGAAGCTCCCTCGCCGCGTACGTCCCTGGTTCCTCGCCGCCGCGCTGGCGCTGGGGGCCGGCCCGGCGTCCGCGGGGCCGCTGGTCGATGCCCTGCTGGGCAGCCAGAACTACAAGGTCCGCCTGAAGGCGGCCACGGAGCTCGGCAAGACGCGCGATCCCCAGGGGGTGGCGGCCCTGCTGCGGGCCCTGGAGGACGAAGCGCCGCTGGTGCGCGCCGCCGCCGCCAACTCGCTGGGCCAGCTCGACGCGCGCGAGTCGACCCCGCAGCTGTGCAAGCTGCGCGGCGACTCGGACGACTTCGTTGCGGCCAAGGCCCGGGAGACGCTCGAGCTCTTCGGCGGCGCCTCGGCCTGCACCGAGAGCAAAATCTTCGTCGAGATCGAGGTCAACGGCGCGGATCCGGGCCTGCGCCGGTTCGTGGAGAATCAGCTCTTGCAGCGGGCCGCGCGGGACAGCCGGCTCATCATCGGCCGCGACCTGGACGCCGCCACGGGTGTGCAGGGCGCCGATCCGCGGGCCGAGGTCAGCGCGGGGCGCCTGCCGGGCGTGGCGCTGACGCTCAAGCTCGACACGGCCGTGCAGCGCGGCGCCAGCAATACGCGCATCCAGTGCCAGCTCGGACAGGCCGTGTACCAGCTCCGGGGCGAGCGGATTCTCAAAGGTTCCGGCACGCGGAGCGCCACCATCGAGCTCGGCTCGGGCAGCGTCTCCGACCAGGCCATCAACGGGCAGATGCAAGAGTGCGTGTCGGCGCTGGTGCCCGTGGTGTACGAGGGCTTCGGCGAGTACCTGAAAGGCGTGAGGTGATGACCGAACCGGTGAAGACTCCGATTCCGGCCGAAGGCACGCCGGGGCCCCGCTACAAGCGGAGCGTCAAGAACTTCGTGCTCGATCGCACGTTCCAGTTCAAATACACGGGCATGATCGTGCTGGCGAGCGGGCTGATCTTCGGGGCGACGGAGTACGCCATCTACGACAAGGTCCGCGAGAACAGCGAGCTCGCCGGGCTCACGGACGACCCGGCGATGGCCGCGCAGCTCCAGCAGGAGCTCGAGGCCGAGGATCGCAAGGTCCTGATGAAGCTGGTGGGCCTCTGGCTGGCGCTGGTGTCGTCGCTCACGGTGGTGGGCATCCTGGCCACGCACCGCATCGTGGGTCCGGTCTACGTCGTCGACCGCTACATCCAGCGGATCAAGAACGGCGAGCCCGTGCACCCCCGCCCCCTGCGCCGGGGGGACGAGTTCCAGTCGCTCTACAACCACGTGAACGAGATGGCCACGACGCTGCGCCAGGAGCGCATGCACGAGGCCGAGGCCCTGGAGATCATGGTGCAGCGCATCTCCGTGCGGCTGGAGTCCCTGGAGAAACTCAGCGGCGAGGCCGCCGAGATCGCCACCCGCCTGCGCGAGGAGCTGGCCACCGCGCGACGCCTGGCGCGCGACAAACGTGCGTGGCTCAACGAGCCGGAGAGCTGAGCGACGCCCCGTGAAGACCCCCCTGCACCAGAAGCTCGCGCCGGACACGCCCCGCGATCCGGACACGCTGCTCGAACTGTTCCTCGGCTGGGCCGCCGAGACCGGCTACACGCTCTACGACCACCAGGAAGAGGCCATCCTGGAGATCATGGCCGACCGCCATGTGATCCTCAACACGCCCACGGGCTCGGGCAAGTCCATGGTGGCGCTGGCGATGCACTTCCGCGCCTACGCCCTGGGCAAGAAGTCCTATTACACCTCGCCCATCAAGGCCCTGGTCAGCGAGAAGTTCTTCGACCTGTGCAAACACTTCGGCGCCGAGAACGTCGGCATGATGACGGGGGACGCCGCCATCAACCGCGACGCGCCGATCATCTGTTGCACCGCCGAGGTCCTGGCGACCATCGCGCTGAGCGAGGGTGACCTGGCGCGCGTGGACTACGCCATCCTGGACGAGTTCCACTACTACGCCGACCGTGAGCGCGGCATGGCCTGGCAGATCCCGCTGCTGGCGCTGCCGCACACGATCTTCATGCTCATGTCCGCCACGCTGGGCGACACGGCGGACCTGTCGGCGCGCCTGGAGAAGCGCACGCGGCGCACGGTGAGCCTGGTCAAGGCCGTGAAGCGCCCCGTGCCGCTGACCTTCGAATACAGCGAGGAGCCGCTCCAGGACACCGTCCTCGACCTGTGTCATCGGCAGCGGGCGCCCATCTACGTCGTCGCGTTCACCCAGCGGGAGTGCGCCGAGCAGGCGCAGAACTTCACCAGCCTGAACCTGACGACCAAAGAAGAGAAAGCCACCATCGCCGAGGCGCTGCGCGGCTTCCGCTTCGACACGCCCTACGGGAAAGACGTCCAGCGGTTCCTGCGGCAGGGCATCGGCCTGCACCATGCGGGGCTGCTGCCCAAGTACCGGCTGATCGTCGAGCAGCTGGCCCAGAAGGGCCTGCTCAAGCTGATCTTCGGCACGGACACCCTGGCGGTGGGGATCAACATCCCCCTGCGGACCGTCGTGTTCACCGCGCTGTGCAAGTTCGACGGCCAGAAGACGCGCCTGTTGAGCGTGCGCGATTTTCATCAGACCGCCGGACGCGCGGGCCGCAAGGGTTTCGACGATCAGGGGTGGGTGGTGTGTCAGGCGCCGGAACACGTCATCGAGAACCGGCGCATGGAGCGGCGCGCCGCCGGCGACGCCCAGAAGATGAAGAAACTGGTGCGCAAGAAGGCCCCGGAGAAGGGCTATGTGCACTGGGACGAGAAGGTCTACCGCGAGCTCATCGCCAAGTCGCCGGAGCCGCTGACTTCGCGGTTCCGCGTCGAGTTCGGCATGGTGCTCAACCTGCTGCAGCGGCCCCGTGCGGCCGTCGACCGCCACGGCGGGTACGGCGCGCTGATCGAGCTCATCGACGCCTGCCACGAGACGGACACCACCAAGGCCCGCCTGCGCCGCGAGGCCAAGCGCCTGTTCCGCCTGCTGCTCGACGCCAAGGTCATGGAGCTCAAGCTCAAGGCGAACGGCCGATCGTCGTTCGCCCGCGTGAGCCGCGAGCTGCAGCGGGACTTCTCGCTGCACCACTCGCTCTCGCTGTTCCTGTACGACACCGCGGGGCGTCTGGCGCCCACGCACCCGGACTTCGCGGTGCAGGTGCTGAGCTTCGCCGAGGCGATCCTCGAGGACCCCAACGTCGTGCTGTTCAAGCAGCAGGACAAGGCCAAACGCGACGCCCTGGCCGAGATGAAGCAGGCGGGCATCGAGTACGAGCAGCGGATGGAGGCCCTGGAGAAGATCACCTGGCCGCAGCCGGACGCCGAGCTCATCCGCGCGCAGTTCGAGGCCTATGCCGACGAGAACCCCTGGGTGCGCGTCGGTGAGCCGCACCCCAAGTCCGTGGCGCGGGACATGTACCTGCAGTTCGCCTCGTTCAACGAGTGGGTGCAGGACTTCGGCCTGCAGGCCAGCGAGGGCGTGCTGCTGCGGCACCTGAGCCAGGTCTACAAGACGCTGGTCCAGGCCGTGCCGGACGCCTGCAAGACGGACGAGCTCTACGAGATCGAGGGCTACCTGCGCTCCACGCTGGAGCGCGCCGACAACAGCCTGCTCCAGTTCTGGCAGGACATGGTCGACGGCGGTCGCAACGAGGTCCTGCCCGGCCCCGAGGTGGCGGATCTCGCCCCGCCCAAGCCGAAGGACGTCACCACGGACAAGAAGGCCTTCCTGGCCCGCATCCGCGCGGAGATGCACGCCTTCGTGAAGGCCCTGGCGCGCATGGACTACGACGAGGCCGCGCTCTCCCTGCGCGACGACAGCGAGGCGACGGGCGACCCGCCGTGGACGCCCCTGCGCATCGAAGAGACCATGCGGGCGTACTACGCGAACTACGACTTCGTCGTGTTCGACACCGCGGCGCGCAACCACGCCAACACCCGCGTCGAGACGCTGCCGGACCGCCAGTGGCGCGTGCGACAGGTCATCTGCGACCACATGGGCGACAACATGTGGGTGGTCGAGGGCCTCGTGGACCTTCGGGGGGTGGACGACCGCGAGGGGCCGCTGGTGGCGCTGCGCGACCTGCACGGTTGACGCGCGAGCTTGCGTGATCCGCGTTTTGTGCCGACAACGGGGAGATGCGTTCTCAGCGACTCCTCGCCCTGTTCGTCCCCCTGGTGCTCACGGCCGCCGGCTGTGAGACCGGCGCCGTCGGCGGCGTCGGCGCGACCACTCCGCGCAGCGTGTACCAGGACGCGGGGCCGCCCCTGCCGGACGCCGGCCCGGACGCGCCCGATGCCCGCACGCCGGACGCAGGACGCCCGGACGCCCGCCTGATCGACGCCCGGCTCGCCGACGCGCAGCCCGCCGACGCCCGGCGCCCGGACCCCGACGCGGCCGCCCCCATCCCCGATGGAGGACCGCCCGAGCCGGACGCGAACCCGCCCTTGCCGGACGCCGCGGTTCCGCCCCCGCCGCTGCCCG
>CAINDO010000385.1 GCA_903847385.1 uncultured Myxococcales bacterium | reverse complement strand
CGGCGAGGGCGGCGCCGAGGTGCCCCCCGCTGGTCCCGACGCGCCGTGCGCGGGCCGCGTCGCCTTGTCGCTCGCGGACGCCCCGCTGCCTGCGGACGCGCCGGGCTCGCTCGGCCGCACGCCGGCCTGGTCGGTGTCGCAGACCTACGCGCTCGCCCTGCGCAACGACTGCGCGCAGGACGTGTTCCTGCTCGGCGCGCCGGACACCTGGCTCACGGGCGAGGGCTTCCGCGTGGCCTCGCTGCCGCCGGTGCGCCTGCTCGCGGGCGAGGCGGCGACCTTCGAGGTGGGCTTCACCCCCGGGGACACCGGCCTCGCACGGGCCACGCTGCGGATTCCCCACAGCGCCGGCGGGCCCCTGGTCCGCACGCTCGAGGTCACCGTGGACGCGCCGCGCCCCGTGCTCCTGTACGGCGCCGGCCGCCGCACGACGGTGACCTTCGACGGCGCCGAGAGCTTCGCGGTGAACGGCTGGGAGAACCTGGAGGCCCACGACGACACGCTCCAGCGCGGCGGATGCTGGGGCCCCGCCGGCTTCGTGACGGTCGGCGGCAACGCGCTGCGCAGCACGTGGCAGAGCGCGGACGCCCGCGCGTGGACGCCGGGCAGCGACGGCAACGGCTTCATCGGCGGCTGCGCCGGCAGCCCGGAGATGTACGTCGCCGCCGGGGGCGCGGGCGCGCTCGCGACGAGCCTGGACGGCGTGAACTGGGCCCGGACCCACACCGACTTCGACACGCACCTGCGGGACGTCGCGTACGGCGACGGCGCGTTCGTCGCCGTGGGCGCGGGCCGCGCGGCCACGACCTTCGACGGCCAGGGCTGGGCCTACGACACCGAGACTCCGGGCGTGACCCTCGAGCGCATCGGCTTCGCCACGACGAGCGCCGGCGTGCCCACGTTCGTCGCCATCGGGGCGGGCGGCTGGGTCGGCACGAGCGCAGACGCGGGCGCGACGTGGCTGCATCAGCAGGTCGGCGCCGGCGCCTTCGGGGGACGCGTGGTGTTCGTGGGCGGTCGATTCCTGATCGGGAACGGCGCCGAGCTGTACACGAGCCCGGACGGGTTCGCGTTCACGCTGCAGGGCGCCGCCGGCGTGGTGCCGGTGGCCGGCGCGGGGCGCCTGGTGGTCGGCGTGCGCGGCAACGCGATCTGGCGCTCGACGGACGCGGGCCAGACCTGGAGCGAGGTGCTGCCGGCCGGGGATGGCCCGGGCTTCCTGGGCGGCGTGGCGGCGGGAGAGATGCCTTGAGACGAACGCAGCGATTCGGCGCGCGCGCCCTGTGGCTCTCGGCGATGGCGCTCGCGGCGTGCGACGCGGCGTCGACCACCGGCACTGCGCCGGACGCGGGCATTTCACTCGACGCGGCGCCCGGGCCCATGCCGGGCGTGGACGCGGGCGCCATCGAGCCCAAGGGCGACGCCGCCGTCCCGACCCCGGACGCGACCCCGAGCGCGGACGCCCGGGCGCTCGACGCCGCCTTGCCCTCCGCCGACGCGCGACCGCCGACGCCGGACGCCGCGACCGGCCCCCTGCCCGACGCCGGCCTGCCCTGCGAGTCGGACCTGGACTTCTTCGCCCGGGCCATCGCGCCGCGCATCGCCGCGGACGCACCCGACGCGCCGGCCTGCAAGCTGTGTCACGTGGCCGAGGGCCCGGCGTTCGCGACGCGCCTCGTGTTCTCCGGCGCCGACTCGCCGCCCGAGGCCGACCACGCGACCATCGCGGCGTTCGTCGCCTCGGGCCCGGACGCCGCGGGGCTGCTGATCGACAAACCCACGGCGCGGGTGGCCCACGGCGGCGGCCGGCGCTTCGCCCCGGGCAGCCCGGACGAGGCGGCCTTCCGGGGCCTGGTCGCGCGCCTGCTCGACCCGGCGGACGGCGTGTGCGCCGCCCCGGACGCGGCCCTGCCCCCCGCGCCGGACGCGGCGCTGATCGGTGACCCGGACGCCGCGCCCGCCCCGGAGCCGGACGCCGGGGCCGACGCCGACGCAGGTCCCGGGCCGGGCTGCGTGACGGACCAGGACTTCGTGACCCAGCGCCTCGGGCCGCTGGTCGACACGGCCGATCCGGCGCGCCCCGCGTGCATGCTGTGCCACGTCGCCGGGGGCCGCGCCGGCGACACGCGCATGGTCTACGAGCGCTTCGCCGACCCGGCGGCCGCGGCCCGCAACTTCGACATGCTGCGGCGCCTCGTCGTGGACACGCCCGACGGCGCGCGGTTGCTGATCGACAAACCCACGGGGGCCGTGCCGCACGGCGGCGGCCGGCGTTTCGCGCCCCAGAGCGCCGCGGGGGCGGTCTTCCGCGAGGTCGTCGAGCGGCTGTCCTCACCGGCGGACGCCTGCGACGCGCCGCCCGAGCCCGGCGCAGACGCGGGCGTGGCGCCGCCGCCGGAGCCGCCGCCCGTGGACGTGTGTCGGCTCGCCGGCCCCCACGCCGCGGCCGAGCCCCTGCGCCGCCTGACGGACACGCAGTACGCGCGGACGATCTCCGACGCCCTGGGCGTGGACGTGCCGCTCGCCGACCGCCCGCCGAGCCCCGCGCGGGACGGTTTTCACACGCTGGCGACCCAGAACGTGGTGTCGGCGCAGACCGTGGAGTCGTTCCAGTTCGCGGCCGAGGGCGTGGGGGCGCAGGTCGACCTGGCCCAGCGCCTGGTGTGCGCACCGGGCGAGGCCGACGCGGCCTGCGTGCGACGCTTCCTGAGCGCCACCGCCGAGCGGCTGTTTCGCCGCGCGCCCACCGCGGACGAGGCCGCGCTGGTGACCGCGCTGGCGGACACCGGCCTGCCCCGCGAGGACGCCGCGCGGTTCGGCCTCGAGGTGCTGCTGCAGTCGCCTCAGTTCCTGTACCTGGACCCGGACGCGGCGGATCTGGCGCCCGGCGAGAGCCGGCCGGCGACCGCCGCCACCGTGGCCGCGCGGCTGTCGTACTTCCTCACCAACGCGCCCCCGGACGCTGCCCTGCGTGCGCAGGCGGCCGCCGGCGCGCTGACGACGCGGGCGGACGTGCACGCCGCCGCCGTCGCCCGCCTGGACGCGCCCGGCGTGAGCGAGATGGTGGCGCGTTTCCACCGCGACTGGCTGCACCTCGACCAGCTCGACCGCGTCGCGAAGGACCCCGTGCGTTTCCCCACGTGGGCGTCGGATCTGATGGAGCGGGCGCGGACGGAGACGGATCTGTTCACGACCGAGGTCGTGTGGAACGGCGACGCCCGGTTCCGCACGCTGCTGCAAGACACCCACGCCTGGGTCGACCCGGAGCTGGCGGCGATCTACGGCGTGCCGACGAACGGCCCGGGGTTCCAGCGCGTGGACCTCGGCCCCGGGCGCCCCGGTGTGTTGACGCGGTCGGCGTTCATGGCCGCCCACGCCTACGCGGCGACCTCGTCCCCCGTGCGGCGCGGGGCCTTCGTGCTGAAACAGATGCTGTGCGAGTCGCTCTCCCCGCCCCCGGGCGTGAACATGGCGCTGCCCGAGGGCCCCGCCGCCGCCGAGAGCGTGCGCGACCGGCTGGTGCAACACTGGACGGACCCGACCTGCGCGACGTGCCATCTGCGCATCGATCCCATCGGGCTCGCCTTCGAACACTTCGGCGCCGTCGGCGAGTGGCGGGATGTGTACCCCAACGGCGAGGTCGTCGACCCCACGGGAGAGCTCTCGGACCCGGAGATCGCCTTCGGAGACGCCGGCGAGCTGCTGCGCGGCCTGGCGGACGAGCCCCGGGTGCAGGCCTGTTACGTGCGACGCTGGTACGAGTACGCGGTCGGTCGCACGGCGCTGCCCGAGGACGCCTGCACGCTCTCGCTGCTGGCACGGCGCTTCACGGAGAGCGGCGGCGACATCCGCGCGCTGTTGGCCGACATCGCCGCCACGGATGCGTTCCTGTATGTGACGGCGGCGGCGGCGTCGCCGGGCGAGGGGGCGTTGCCATGAGCGAACGAAGTGAGCGAAAGCCCCTTGGGGGGCCGATCCGCGAAGCGGACGGGGGGGCGTTGCCATGACCCGACACATGAGCCGCCGCGACGCCCTGCGAATCCTGGGCGGCGCCACCGCGGGTGCGCTGCTCGCCCCGCTGACGGGCCTGCGCCCCGCGTTCGCACAGGAGGCCGCCGCGCGGCCCGAGCGGCTGGTGGTCTTCCATCACCTGCAGGGCACGGTGCTGCCGATGTTCGTGCCGACGGGCGGCGAGCTCGACTTCGAGCTGCCGTTCCTGCTCGAGCCCCTGGCGCCGTATCGCGACGAGATGCTGGTCTACGCCGGCCTGGACAACCCGGCGGCGCGCGCGAACAGCGTCGGCAACGCCCACCAGAACGCCAACTTCACGCTGTATACGGGCCGGCCGTTTCCCTTCCAGGACGCGGAGCGCATCACCGCCGGCGGCCCGGACGTGATGCAGGTGCTGGCCGAGCGCATCGGGGGCGACACGCCGTTCCCCCGCCTGGACTTCGCGGTCGGGGGTCAGCGCGGCTTCGGCCTCACCCGCAACGAGTTCTTCTTCCGCGCGCAAGGCGAGCCCATCGACGCCTTCAACGACCCCTTCGTGGCCACGGCGCGCGTGTTCGGCGACCAGCGTCTGTCCGTGGCGGAGGCCTTCGCGCTGCGAGCGCGGCGCGCCTCGGTGCTGGACGGCGTGCGGGGTCTGTTCGACCGGGCCCGCCTGCGGGCGGACGCCGAGGGTCGCCGCGCGCTGGACGCCCACGCCCAGAAGATCCGCGAGCTGGAGGGCCGCCTGCTCGACGGCCCCGGCGCGTGTGTGGCCCCGACCTTCGCGCCCCCCGAGGGCTACGACTTCAGCTACGACGACGACGTCACGCTGCCGGCGATGATCGACGTGCTGGTGACCTCGCTGGCCTGCGGGCAGACGCGCGTGGCCTCGCTGGAGCTGCAGAACGGGCACGACCACGACTTCTCCTGGCTCTGGGCCCGCAACGGCGGCCCCATCGTGGACACGCAGGTCTGGGACAACTGGCACGCCCTGGTGCACGCCGACTACCAGCCGGGCATGGAGTGGGTCTATCGCTGGTACATGGAGGGCCTGGCGCTGCTCTGGGAGCGCCTGCGGCAGACCCCGGGGCCCGACGGGCGCCCGCTCTCCGAGACGACGATGGTGCTCTATCTGCCCGAGTTCGCCAGCGGTCGACACTGGACCAACGGTCTGTCCGGCGTGGTGCTCGGCCCGCGCGGCGAGCCCCGCGGCGGGCGGTTCCTGAACCGCTTCACCGTGGGTCTGGACGAGTTCATCGCCCGCAGCAACTACGCACCCTTTCAGTCGACCACGCAGCAGCTCCTGACCTCGGTGCTGCGCGCCTTCGGCGGCGACGACGCCCACTTCGGCGCGGCCCTGGACGGCGCCCCACAGGGCGGCCTGGCCGGCTGGCTGGCGTAGGCGGTCAGAGCACCGGCGGCGGGACGGTCTGCGGCTGCGTCTGGTGGAACCGGGTGTAGTCCACCCGCATGGGGCCGCCGGGGGGCCGGTCGAGCATGTCGACGAACTGCTCGCCCCAGCGCAGGTCGGAGACGATGTAGCTGTGTCGGGCGTGGATGGTCTGCACGAAGACCTCGTCCAGCCCCATCACGGTGACGAGCAGCTCGGCGTTGACGGCCCGCAAGCTCTCGGCCGTGTGGCCCTTGAACGGGCTGTCGGCGTCGATGCGGTGCAGGAGCGTCCAGCTCAGGAAGAGCAGCGGGCTCGTGCCGTTGAGGAGCTTCACCTCGTGGAACTTGCGGATGCGATCGCCCTCGGCGGTGACCGTGTCGTGCTGGAGCATCATCTTGAACTGGGCGTCCACGATGCGGGCGTTGCGCTTGTTGGCGGCCCGGATCACCAGGTGGGGCACGCCGTCGCGCGTCTGGAGCGTGGCGACATTGCTGAAGAGCACGTTGGCCGAGGGCCGCGCGAACTTGGCGAACACCAGGCCGGTGGCCACCGCCGTGCTGACCAGGCCCACGAAGGCCTCGATGGCCACGATCACGTTGGTATACGTCGTGTTCGGCGCGATCGTGCCGTAGCCGATCGTCGCCATGGTGTGCACGCTGAAGTAGAAGGCGTCGGCGAAGTTGCCGGGCCGGGCGTTCTGGAGCGCCCCGTCGCCGCCGAGCATGTACAGCAAGGCGAAGACCGTGTTGATGCCCACGTAGGCGGCGGCGAGCATCCCGAAGAACGCCCGCCAGGGCATGATCAGGATCGAGTGGTACAGATCGCCCGAGACCTGGCGCTCGAGGCCGACGCGCACGACGTCGCTCGTGGCCTGGCCGGTCAGGGTCTTGCGTTGGGGGGGCAGTTCGTCAGCGGCCACGCTTGGCCTCCAGGGCGTCCAGGGTTCGCGGCCAGTCCTTCTTCAGGAGCTTCGAGAGCGCACGATCGGCCAGGAGCCGGCCCTCGTTCTGGCAGCGCGCACAGTAGTTCATCTCGTTCTCGGCGTAGACCACGCGCTGCACCGGCGCGCCGCATTCGGGGCACGGCAGGTTGTAACGCCCGTGCACGGCCATGCCCTCGCGGAAGGCCGTGACCTTCTCGGGGAACGCGCCGGCCGACTCGGCGCGCAGCCGCTCGGTCCAGGCGGTGAGCACGGCGCGCGTGGCGTCCAGCAGGCGGTCGAGCTCGGCGGCGTCCAGGTGCACGGTGCGGCGCATGGGCGAGAGGCGCGCCGCGTGCAGGATCTCGTCGGAGTAGCTGTTGCCGATGCCGCTGAGCAGGTGCGGATCGGTGAGCGTGCGCTTCAGCGTGTGGTCGTGGGCGCGCAACAGCGCGTGAAACGCCTCGCGCGTGCACTCGAAGACCTCGAGCCCGCCGGGATCGTGGGCGGCGAGCGCGGCCTCGCCCTCGACCAGGTGCAGCGACGCGCGGCGTTTGGTGCCCGCCTCGGTGAGCACGAGCGTCGCGGCGTCGAAGTCGAAGGCGCACAGCGAGATGCGGCCCGGCAGCGCCGCCCCGGGGTTCAACCGGCGCAGGCGGCCGGCGATCATCAGGTGGATCACCGCGAAGTGGGCGTCGCCGAAGTCCAGGACCAGCCGCTTGCCCATCCGGCGCACATCGCGAAGGACACGGCCGACGAAGGCCGCGGGCGGCGGCGCGACGGTCCGCAAGACGAACGCGCTCGGCAGCCGCACGGCGCGCAGGGCGGCGCCGGCGAAGAATTCTACAATCTTCTCGCGGTAAACCGTGACGTCGGGCATCTCGGGCATGGCGCCGGATGTTGCTGCTTTCACGCGTGCACGTCACGCGCTACCGTGCGCCGCGTCTGCTGCTGAACTCTGAAGACTCCGGGAGACCCTTTTCGATGGATGCACTGAATCCCTTCAAAGATGGCGTTCCGTTCCACCCGGCGCTGGTTCACCTGCCCCTGGGCGTGAGCATCCTGCTGCCGGGCCTGGCCCTGCTGGCCACGATCGCCATCTGGCGCGGTTGGGTGCCCAAGCGCACGTGGTGGGTCATCGTGGGCCTGCAGGCCCTGATGGTCGTGGGCGGCGCCATGGCCTACAACACCGGCGAGCACGAGAAGGACCTGGTGGGCGGCATCGTGGACGACGCGCCCATCGAGGAGCACGAGAAGGCCGCCGAGGTCTTCATGCAGGTCGCGGCGGGCACGCTGGTGGTGGGCATCGCCGCCGCCTTCGCCTCGGCGTCGAAGCTCGCCCCCGTGGCGCACCTGCTGTTCACGGCCCTGAGCCTCGTGCTGCTCGTCCTGGGCATGAACGCGGGGCACAAGGGCGGGCGGCTCGTGTACATCCACGACGCCGCGCAAGCCCACCTGCCCGAGAACACCAGCGCCGGGGACGGCGGGGGGGACGCGGACAAGAAGGGCGACAAGGGCGGCAGCGGCGAGAAGGGCGAAGACGACGACGACTGAGTCGGCTCAGCCCTCGCCCGCCTCGCCCGCCTCGCGCCCCGCCGCCGCGGCCTTGAGCCGCTCGTAGTTCTCCCGCCCCAGAATCCGCACGAACTCGTCCTCGAACACGTCCAGAATCGGCTGCGGCGGCGTGCACGCCTGCTGACAGTCCGACCCGTCGAGCTCGTCCGGGCTCCACTTGTCCAGCGTCAGCTCGCCCTCGGAGCGCAGGATCGGGTAGGTGTAGCAGTCGAAGGGCTTGAGCTCCGGATCGGCCACCTGCAGCGCACACAGCGCGTCCGGGCGCCGGAACACGCAGGTGTCCAGCGTGCTGTCCTCGGGATCGGGGTAGACGGCCGTCGGCACGCCCACCCCCGTCGGGAAGTCCGGATGGTCCATGCGCTCGTCGTCGAACCAGTCGGCGGCGTTGCGGCGCACGGGGGGCAGGTGCGGCGCGATCTCGGCGGCGCGGGCGAGCACGCGGTCGCGGTGGGCGGAGTCCACCCACACGCCGTTGCGGCAACAGCCGCCCTTGCAGGTCCCGAGCTCGCAGCGTTTGCCCCGGCTCAGGCCGAAGACGCTCTCGTCGACGTCCAGGTTGGCGATGGAGATGACGGTCTTTTTCATGCGGGCGGACTGGCCTCGGTGGCGTGCGGCTTCGGGGGGGTGAGTCGGTACACGGAGTGCCCGTGCGGGACGGCGCGCGCCAGCACGTCCAGCAGGTGCGCGTGGTGGGTGAAATACAGGACCTGCGTGCGCGTCGCCAACTCCGCCAGGACCTCGAAGGCCACGGTGGCCCGCGGGTCGTCGAAGTGCACGAAGGCGTCGTCCAGGATGATGGGCATCGGGCCGTGCGCGTCCAGGTGGCGCTCCAGGTAGGTCAGCACCACGGACAGGTAGAGCTGGTCCTGCGCGCCGTCGGACAGGCGGGTCACGGGCACGCCGGCGCCGTCGGGGCGCACGGCCACGATGCGGGCGCGCTCGGGATCGCTCTCGTCCTCCTGCAGATCCAGGCCGGCGAAGCGCCCGAGCGTGAGGCGCGAGAACAGCGCGCCGGCGCGCAGCAGCACGGGCCCCTGCACCTCGCGGCGGTGGCGCGAGATGGCGCGGCGCAGCAACTCCACGGCGGCGCGCAGGCGCAGGTACCGCGCTGCGTCCCCCCGGGCGCGGGCGAGCAGCCCGGCGGCCTCTTCGGCGGCGCCCTCGCAGCCGGCCTCGTCGCTGGCCACGCG
>CAINDO010000384.1 GCA_903847385.1 uncultured Myxococcales bacterium | reverse complement strand
GGCGTCGGGCGGGAGCGGCGCGGCGTCGGGCGGGAGCGGCGCGGCATCGGGCGGGGGCGGCGCGGCGTCGGGCGGGAGCGGCGCGGCATCCGCGGGTGGGACCACGGACACATCGGACGTGGCGGCCGCGTCCGGCGGCGTGACCACGGACACATCGGGCGTGGCGGCCGCGTCCGGGGGCGAGACCGGCCCCATGTCCGGGGGCGAGACCGCGGCCATGTCCGCGCGCGGGTCATCGGAGCCCGCGTCCGTGAGCGGGCCGGTGGTGCAGGTCCCCGACCAGCATGTGTTGTCGTCGCACCCGTCGGCCGGCTCGGCATCGAGGAAGAGGGGCGCGATGGTTTCGTCTCCCGGCGGGCTCAGACAGAACGCAGTGTCGGCGGCCGGCACTTGGGGGAAGCGGAACGGCGTGCCCGTCAGGTCGAGCGCGGCCTCGGCGTGCACCCCGCCCCCCAGGCTCGTGGCGTCGTAGTGGGCGAACCCGGCGGGCATGTGAAGCCACTCCGGGGGCAGGTTGCGACGCGTGCCGGTGCTGGTGGCGAACCGAGTGTCCGAGAGGTCGAGCGCGAAAATCGTGGGGTCGATGCGCAGCCGCTCGTACCGGGTCTCGAGGACGATCTCGTCGCCGACCTTCAGCGTCCCGACGTTCCGCGCCGGGTCCACGGTCAGGTAGTCCGTCGGCGTCCCGCTCATGCCGTCGCAGTAGACCTGCCAAGGCGCATCCAGTTCCCCGAGCCCGTAGACGGTGTAGGTCCCGTCCGCGGGATGCTCACCCGTGGATTCGACGGCGTTGTACCGGACGTCCTTGCACGACTCGGGATTCGGATGGTTGGTGTTCGGTCCGGTGCATCCGAGGGCGATCTGGGCGAGCACGGCCAGGCCGCCCTTCGTGGCGAGGAAGCGAGGTCGAATCATGCGGTGACACTCCTGGGGGGCGCGAGCCGGCCCCCGCGAAGCCAACGAGCATCGAGGCGCGGGGCGCGCGTGTCAACGGACGACTTCGACACGCGCCCCTCGTCTTTGGCCGCCCCGGTCGCTCAGCGACAGGGATCGACCGGCGAGAGGCCGAAGACCCGCGCCACCGCGATGGCCATCTGTCCGCGGGACGTCGCGGCGTCGGGGCAGAAGCGCCCGTCGCCGCAGGTCCCGAGCGCGCCGGTGGGCGCCAACGCCTCGATCGCGCCGGCGGCCCAGTGGGCGGGCGGGACGTCGACGTACAGACCGTTCGGGCTGACCGTCGAGTAGGGGCCGGCGCGCAGGAGCAGCGCCGCCAGTTCGGCGCGGGTGACGCGCCGGTCGGGGCAGAAGCGGCCCTCGCCGCAGCCGCTGACCAGCCCGGCGGCGGCGAGGGACTCGATGGCGCCGGCCGCCCAGTGATCGGGGTGTACGTCACTGAATCGGCCGGTCGGCCGCACGAGGCGAGGCCGGAGGACACGGTCGACGACGACCGCCGCCGCCGCGCGCGACAGCCCATCCCCGGGGCAGAAACGATCGTCGCCACAGCCGGTCCAGAAGCCCGCCGCGGCGCCGGCCTCGACCGAACGGTAGGCAGGGTGCTCCGGGCCGACGTCGGCGAACGTGGCGCAGGTGGGGGCGACCGGCCGCCGGACGCCGCGCATCGCCTCGGCGTAGTCCCGCGCCACGCGCCACGCCAGCCAGTTGCCCCCCTGCCCGGGGAGTACCCAGGGTGTGTAGGCGTAGTGGGCGGCGGTGGCATGGGAGCGTGGCGTCACCGTGTAACCGTCGAGGGTGCGGGTCGTGCGGCCCCTGCGCCACTCGCCGACTCCGTCGAGCGAGTCCTCGTAGAGGGCGCGAAATGTCTGCGCGGCACAGACGAGCTGGTTGCGGACCCCGGCGAAGCGGCGGTCGCAACGCTCACCGTCCGCGCAGCCACACCCCATCAGGGCGGCCAGGCGGCTCTCCGAGGGGCGGGTGCCCGGACTCACGGCCGAGGCCTCGACCTGCATCCGCACCACCAGCACGGCGGGGTTGAGGCCCTCGGCCCGGGCGGTCTCGACGATCAGGTCGGCGGCGTCCCGACCGGCCAGCGTCGCCCCCAGCAGCCAGGAGCGCCCGGCGCCGGGCACCCGGGCGAAGAAGGCCCGAAGGCCCGGAGCGTCGATCCAGTCCACGTCGACGAAGAAGGCGTCCGACATTAGCTCGTTCTGGGAGAACGCGGCGGGGACGTCGACCGTCTTCAGGCGCACGTCGGTCGTGTCGTCCTCGCCCGACGGCGCGGTGGCGTGGATCGGGTCCGCGCAGCCCGAGAGGCTCAGCATCAGGGCCACGAACACCCAAAGGTGTCCGCCCGCGGCGACGCGGTGCAAAACCGGGGCGGTCACTGTGCCGCACCCGCGGTCCGGCGACCCAGGCGGGCGATCGTCCGGCGCAGAAAGTCCCCGCGCCAGCGGGCGGAGCGACACGCCCGGCCGCCCCCCGCGGCCTCGCAGGCGGCCACGTAGTCGGCCGGGAAGGGCCCGAACGCCTCGTCGCCCTCGAAGCAGTAGCCCGTATCGCGCGCATCGAGCGTCGCGCCCAGGGGACAGACGCCGCGACCACGCGCGCTCCTCGCCAGGCCCAGCGACCACCGGTCCTGCGTGCAGTTCCGGCCGCCGCCCCACCGGGCGCAGAGCGAGGTCATCGCCTGCGTGAAGGGGCCCCAGGCGTTCACGCCGTCGGTGCACAGGCGACCGCCCGCATCGCCCACCGCCAGCGGCGTGTAACCGGCGGGGCAGGCGATCTCGCCCAGGTCGGCGGCGCGCAGCGGGATGGCGCCCGTCTCCGGGAGCGCGTCGCAGTGGTCGTCGCCGAGCGGCCGCGCGGGGTCGTGGGCGCAGACGAAACGCGGGAACGCGTCGGAGCTCCAGGTGGCGAACACCGCGACCTGCTCCGGTCCGCCGGCGGGCCGGGTGAAACCGGCCGCGCCCGGGTATTCCACGTCGACGATGCGGCCGTCCGGGAGGCGGTCGAAGTCCTCGACCACCCGCACCCGGAAGTCGCCCTGGGCCGCGGGGAAGCCCCGGGCGGGCGCCGCGGGGTCGGCCATGTCGAGCCCCATCAGGTGGGCCATCTCGACCACGTGTTCGCCCTGCATGCGGGCGCAGCCGTGGGACACCGGACCGCGGAGGAGGCGCCACGTGCCGTTCTCGGCGGTGATGGGCCCGTGGAAGGCGAGGCGACGCTCGAGGTCGTACTCGAGGTAGGGGAACCCGCCCCAACCCGTGCCCTTGACCGGGTCGCTCGGCGTGTAGGGGTAGGCGCTGACGAAGTCGTAGTCGGCGGGGAGCGGGTTGGTGTTTCCGGTCGGAGCGCCGCGCTCGTCCTTCAGGCGCGCGGTGGCCACGGGGTAGACCAGCGTCACCTCGACCCGGCCGTCGCTGCGAAGCATCGGCTCGGCCCAGAAGGGCAGCGGCGCGTCATACGCCGCCGGGAGCAGGCCCGTGATGCGGACGGTATGGCCGGCCAGTGAGAGCACGGCGTGCCAGTCGTCCAGGGCCGGCAACAGACCGGTGTAGATCCAGTGGTGGTCGACGCGGGCATCCAGGCGCTTGGCGCCGCCGAGGTCCGCGGGCGTGCCGGCGGAGGTACCGGTGACCGCGTCTGCCGGGGGCGGCGGGTCGGCGCAGGCGACGAGGCCGCTCAGGGTGAGCGCGAGGGTGAGGGCGTGGGTGTTCATCGGGCAACTCCTCGGCGGTGTGGTCTCAACGGCAGTCCGCGGCCCGGCAGGCCAGCTTGTCGCCCGCCCAGAGGGCGCCGCAGCCGGACTCGGGAGACGTGCAGTTGTAGAGGCTGGCCACGGCACACCCGAGGGCCTCGCTGGCCGCCCAGCAGGACCCGCCCGAGCCGACGGTGTAGGTGCCCGCTGCCAGCGGCGCGGCCTCCGTCCCGCCGTCGCAGGGCCAGGCGCCGGCAGCGCCGCCGCCCATGTACTCCCAGTGCCAGTCCTCGGAGGGGACGGTGCGCGCGAAACCGAAGTGCGCCGCGTTTCGGGAGAGCCAGGTGTAGACGCCGCCGCCCTCGGTGTTCAGGTCGAGGGCGTAGCCGCTCTGGTGGTTGCTGTAGCCCGGCCGCGCCGCCAGATTGCAGCCGTTGCAGTCGCAGTGGACGGAGCACCCGTACAGGTACTGTTGCTCACCCTGCGTGCGGAAGCCGCTGACCACCCGCAACTGGACCCCGTCCTCGGCGGCGGCTTGCTCCATCTTCCAATAGGCCTCGGCGGTCTCCCGCTCGACGGGTTTGCCGTCGACCGTGAGCACCGTGATCGCGAAGGCGCTGCCGGCCTCGTAGCCCGTGTCGCCGCGCGTGGCGCAGCTCAGCGTACCGGCCTTCTCGACGAAGTCATCCGTGTCCAGGGGGCGCTCTTCCGCGTCGGGTGGCGTGGCACAAGCGGCCAGCACCACGGCGCAGCAGGTGAGCAGGTCTCCGGTTCGGGGGCGGCGGGCGGATTGGCGCATCGGCGAGGCTCCTGGATCGTTTGGGGCGACCACCTTTCTGCAGGCCCCGTGCCAGCGCTTAACTACTCAAAAGTAGGTAATGGCGACGTCGATTGTGTGACCTCGTAGTCCCAGAGGGCTGGTCGCTTCAGGCGCCAGCGGGGCCTGCCGGTCACGCTCGGGGAAGCGGCTTCGGGCCTGGACGCGGGCGACGCCGATCTCCCGCGGGCCGCCGGTGGCGCGCCAGAGGGCTTCTGCGGTACCGCCGGTGCGCGCGGCCCGCTACGCTCGGCGCATGGACCAACGCTCCCAACGCAGGCTTCGGGACGCGGGCGGCACGCCCGGCGGGCTCGGCAGCTTCCTCGTCGGCCTGGGCATGGCCGCCGCCGGCTTCTACCTGCTCACCAACCGGATCTACGTGCAGTCCGGCTGGGGACGCCTCTGGGGCAACGGCAAGGGCGGGCTCTTGCTGCTCGGCGTGCTGTTCGGCTTCGGGCTGATCTTCGCAAACGGGCGCAGCATCCCGGGCTGGCTCCTCGTCGTCGGCGGCGTCGGGCTCTGCATCGTCGAGGTCATCGCGTCGACCAACCTCGTGCTTCAGCCCATGCCCCTCTGGGAGATGCTCGTCATCTTCGTGCTCTTCGGGGGCGGCCTGGGCATGGTCGTCCGCGCGGTGCGCGGGGCGGGCCGGCGTCGGGATCAGGAGGACACCGACGGCTGACGCTGCGCGGGCCCGTCGCGGCCGCCGAACGCGTCTTTCGGTGCGTCTTCGGCCTCCGCCGCGCAGTTCCCCCACGGCCGGCCTAGAGCCCCCACACGAAACGGAGGCTCGAAATGTCGTCTCACCGCGGGCGCGCCCGCTCGTATCTGCCCGATCCCCTGCGCCTGCTGCGCGCCCTGTCGCTCCTGACGCTCCCGGTCCTTCTGCCCGCCTGCGGCGGCGAGGACACCGCGGCGGCGGACGAGGACGCCGCCGCCTCGCCCTCTCTGGACGCCGCGCCGCAAAACGGCGACGCGGTGGTGGAGAAGCCGGACGCTCTCGCGGAGAAGCCCGATGCCTTCGCGGAGAAGCCCGACGCCTTCGCCGGCAAACCCGACGCCTTCGCCGAGAAGCCCGACGCGGGGCCCTCGCTCCTGACCGCGCGGCTGGACCCCGCGCTGCCCCGCTCCGTGGCCGGCCTGCCGGGCCCCGACGGCGTCGACCGGCCCACCTCCGTGGTCACCATCGACGGCCAGGGGCCCACGTTCGTCGAGAACGAGGCCGTGCTCGTGGACACGCCCGAGGCGGTGGACGCCTTCGCCGCCGCGGTGGGCGGGCAGGTGCTGGCCCGCCACGCCCTGCCGCAGGAGGCCCCCCAGCGCGAGGTCGCGCTTTTGCGCTTCGCGCCCCCCGCCGCCAGCCCCGACGAGGCCGCGGCGGCGATTCGCACGCTGCGCCCCGAGACGAAGGGCGAGCTGGCCCTCGGCTCCGAGGCCGGTACGGCGACGCTCACCGCCATCGCCCGCGCCCAGAGCGCCGGGACGCCCGTCGGGTTGAACCTGGTGCTGCTCCCCGCCGGCGTGGCCGAGCGGCAGACGCGCGAGGACCCGATGGGCCCCAGTCGGCCCGCGACCAGCGGGGGCGAGCCCGCATGGACCTACTCCGCCAACGCCTACCAGTGGCCTTACGTGGGGCCCACCCGCCCGGCCCCGGCCTCCCCCTGGGTCGGAACGGGCGTCGGCGAAGCCTGGCGCCTGGCCACGCTGGCGGGGCTCTACGACGATGGGACGCAGGTCGACGTGGCCATCCTCGACGCCGGCTTCGCCGTGGCCTCCGGCGTCCTGCCGGCGGGCCGGGTGGAGTGGAACGCCGTCCCCTGGAGCGCCCTCGGGCAGCCCAACGCGATGGGCTGTGGTGGGAACCCGTGCCCCTGGCACGGTACCATGGTCGCCCAGACGGTCGGCGCGGCCTTCGACGACGGATTCGGCGGGGTCGGCAGCGCCGGCACGCTGGCGCGGCTGAGCTACTATCAGATCCTCTACGATGGCTTCGGCACGGTCGCCGCGCTGGCTCAGGCCTCGCGGGACGGGCAGCGGGTCGCCAACCTGAGCTTCCAGTCGGTCATCCTGCCCATCGGTCTGAACTGGGGGTTGCTCCCGTTCGACGCGGCCCTCGCCGTCTCGGCGGTCGACATGATCATCGTCGCCGCGGCGGGGAACGACGGCACGGACGTGGCCACCAGCATGGCGAACGAGGAGATCGACCTCCTGACCCACTGGCCGTGCGAGTCCCAGGCCGTGTTCTGCGTCGGCGCAGCGAACTGGAACGGGCGGCGCCGGACCTACAGCAACTGGAGCGTCTCACCCATGGGCGTGGACATCTTCGCGCCGGACGACCAGATCAACTGGGACGCCGCGCCGGACGGCCGGGGTCGGGGCAACCTGATGTTCGTCGGTGGCACCAGCCTGGCGAGCCCCTGGGTCGCCGGCATCCTGGCCATCGCACGGGCGGCCGCCCCCGACTGGAGCGCCGCGCAGGTCTCGGCGGTCGCGATCCAGACCGCCGTGCCCGGCGTGGAGCCCACCGTGAACCGCTCCATCGATGCGGAGGCGCTCGTCCGCCGCGCGCTGGCCGAGGGCCGACGACGCTTCGACCCGACGGCCGCCACCCCCACGGTGCGGTTCCTCGCACCCGCGGAGGGCGAGGGGCCCTACGGCGACATCCGCTTCGAGGTCGAGGTCGACCAGCCGAACGGTCACGCCGGCCTGGGGTGCTGCCGGCTCGAATGGACGTCGACGGAGCCCGCCGATCCGCCCTTTCCGGCGGGCACGGTGTTCACTCAGCGGCTCCAGCCCGGCATGCGCACCGTCGGGGTCGTGGCGGTCAACGACTTCGGGCTCCGCAGCGCCCCGGCGTTGCGGACGCTGGACCTGCGCAACCTGCCCCCCGAGATCGACGGCGAGCTGAGCGGCCTGGCCGTCCCCGGCGAGACCCTCTACGTCACGACGCGGGCGCGGGACGCGAACGGCGACCGTTTCGACTGCCGCGACCTGCGCTACACCGTCGAGCCGGCGGGGCTGGCAGCGGTCGGCCACCGACTCGTCGATCTCGACGTGGGCGTCTGTATGTTCGCGACGATCCTTCCGTTCGCTTTCAGCGGCCCGGTGACGATCACGGTCTTCGTCGCCGACGAGCTCGGCGCCGAGGCGAGCGTCACGGTGGGCGCGGACGTCGCCGCCAACCCAGGCCCGCTGGTCTCCATCGTGCAGCCGGCCGTCCTGGACGCGCCCTACTCCACGCTGGGGCCGGACCTGATGCTGTCCGCCAATCCCAGCGTGCGCGGTGTGATGCGCTGGTGTGCCACCGGCCTCGACGACGACCTCGACGCGCTGACGGGGCTCCAGTTCCTGCGGGACGAGAACGGCCCGGCCGGCCTGCAGTCCTTCACGGCATGGCTCGACCAGGGGCTCTGCGCGCGTCCCCAGGGCCAGGCCGTTCGGTTGCAGGTCGACCTCCTGGACGGCGCGGGCGAGGCGCTGGCCTCGGACAGCCGGGTCGTCCACGTCGTTTGCCCCCCGGGCTGACCCGCCGGCGGAGTAAGGTCGCCGCGAGGCCGAGGAGGCCAAGCGTCACGCAATCCGCAATCCCCGCGCCCGTCGAACACGTCCCGTTTCACGTTCCCCCTGCCGGCCCCGCGTCCGTCTACTGCACGCTCTACCAACGCGACCCGGGCTTCGCGGACCTCGCCGAGGCGGAGCTGCGGGCGCTGGGGGGCGGGCACGCCGCCGAGTCGGGCGTCTGGCTCTCGGACACACCCATCCGGTGGGCGGCGACCGGGTACGGGAACGGCGGCGGCCGGCAGTTGGCCTTCGCCGCCACGCTCGAGGGACTCGAAGAGAGCGTTCGGGCGCTCGACCTCGCCGCGCCCACGTTCAGCGTGGGCATTCGGTGCGTCCCGCGGGCTCAGAAGGGCTCGATGGCGGCCAAGGCCTGCCTCGGCCAGTGCATCCGCGGCCTGGTCGCCTACGACGACGCGGAGTTGCGTCTTTTGCTCGTGGTGTCTTCGGGGGGCTATCGACTGTTGCTGGTGTCGCCGGCCGGGCCCGACGAGGCCGCCTGGCTCGGGGCGATGCACAAGCCGCACAACTACGTGGTGTCTTTGCCGGTGCGCATCGCCCAGGCGGTGCTCAACGTGACGCTCCGCGCCGGAGACACGGTGCTCGACGCCTTCTGCGGCACGGGCACGCTCCCCCTGCTCGCGGCCTGGGCCGGGCATCGCGCCTACGGCAGCGACATCAGCGCCGCCAGCGTCACCCGCGCCGCCGCCAACCTGGCGCACTTCGGCCGCGAGGCCACGCTCCTCTGTGTCGACGCGCTCGAGGCGACCCAGCGGGCGGACTGTGTCGTCTCCAATCTGCCGTATGGCATCTACTGCCACCTGGCGCCGGAGACGCTCCGGGGCATCCTGCGCAACCTCGGGCGGCTCGCGCCCCGGGTGACGCTCGTCGCGGCGGACCCCATCGAAGACGCCCTGCTCGCCGAGGGCTACACCATCGACCAGGTCATCCGGGTGGAGCCCCATCGCTTCGAGCGACTCATCTACGTCACACGGTCCCCGGAGCGCGGCGCGGCCTGACGCCGGCGGCACTTCGCAACGCCGCCGCGCTGTGTTTTGATGCCGCCCATGAGCATCTATCTGGCCACCCTCGTGTTCGGCGCCATCTTGCTCGGAGCGTCCTTCTGGCAGGGGGACGCGCACGACGCCGACGGTCACCAGCAAGAACACGCGCCCGCCGGGCCGCTGGCGGTGCTGTTCAGTCTCCGCTTCTGGACCTTCGGGGCGGCCTTCTTCGGGCTGACGGGGCTCGTCCTCGAGGGCACGGGGCTGCTCGGCGGGCTCCTCGCGGGGGCCGTGGCCGGGGTCGTCGGTCTGTCCAGCGGGCTGGTCTCCACGGTCGTGCTGCGGGCGCTCTCCGCCGAGACCACCGGGGCGCTGCCCCACGCCGAGAGCCATGTCGGCCGGGAGGGGCGCCTGCTGCTGCCCCTGGCTCCGGGCCAGCGTGGCAAGGTCCGCGTCCGCACCCCCACGGGCGAGGCGGACTTCGTCGCCGAGCTGCCCGCCTCCGTGGACGCGACGCTCCCTTCGGGTGAGCGCGTCTGGATTGTCGAGATGCGCGGGGCCACGGCCGTCGTCGACGTGCCCCCCGCCGATCTGCCCCCCGCCACGACTGCGCAGTGACTCACTCTTCACAGGAGGCCCAGGAGGACCCATGGAGCTGCTTCCCTTTCTCGCCGGCGCGCTGGCCGTCGGCCTGCTCGTGCTCACCGCGCTGTTGCGCGGATTTCTGTACGTCTGCAGACCCAACGAGATCCTGATCTTCGCCGGTCGCCGCTACCAGCGGCCCGATGGCTCCGAGGTGGGCTACCGGGTCGTCTTCGGCGGCCGCGCCTGGCGCGTGCCGGTCATCGAGAGCGTCGAGCGCATGGACATGCGCACCGTGCCCATCGACATCTCGATCCACGGCGCCTACACCCGCGTCGGCATCCCCCTGAAGGTGCGTGCGGTGGCGCTCGTCAAGGTGTCGTCCGATCCCGACACGGTGATGAACGCCGTGGAGCGTTTCCTCGGCCGCGGGCGCGAAGAGATCCAGCAGGTCGCGCGCGAGACGCTCGAGGGCAACCTGCGCGGCGTGCTCGCCACGCTCACCCCGGAGGAGGTCAACGAGGATCGGCTCAAGTTCGCCGAGTCGCTCAGCCAGGAGGTCGAGGACGACCTCTCCAAGCTGGGTCTACACCTGGACATCCTGAAGATCCAGCACGTGACGGACGACGCCAAGTACCTGGACAGCATCGGGCGCGGACAGATCGCCAAGGTCATCCAGGAGGCCGAGATCGCCGAGTCCAACGCGCGCAACGAGGCCGCGAAGGAGGCCGCCGCCGCCGAGATGCGGGCCAAGGTCGCCGAGTCCCGGGCGGAGCAGGCCATCGCCCAGGAGCGCAACGCGCTGCGCCGCGTGCAGGCCGAGCTCGAGGCCGGCGCCAAGTCCATCGAGGAGCGCTCGGAGGCCGCCGCCCAGGCCGCGGAGGCCACTGCACTGCAGACCCTGGAGGCCGTCCGCCGCGAGCTCGAGGCCCTGCGGCTCCAGTGTGATGTCGTCATCCCCTTCGAGATCCAGCGCGAGGCCAGCACCGAGGCCGCCGCGGGTCAGGCCGCCGCCATCGCCGAGAACGGCCGCGCCACGGCGGCCTCGCTTCGCCTGGTGGCGGACGCCTGGGCCAAGGCCGGGCCGCAGGCGCAGGACATGTTCCTGATCAACAAGATCGAGGACATCACGCAGATCGTCGTCGACGGCGTGCGGAAGATCCACGTCGGGCCGGCGCACCTGATCGACACGGACGGGCGGGCCCTGCCCCAGCTCGCCGCGGCTTACCCCGCGGCCGTCGCCGAGGTCCTCCGGACGCTCTTCACCACCACGGGCGTGGACATCGGCGCCGTGCTCACCGGGGCGCGCGCCACGACCGTCGCCCCCGCCTCGAACCCCGGAGGTGCGCGATGAACGTGGCCAGCCTGCTCGGCACCCTGGGCGGCCTCGCGCTGCTCTTTTTCCTGGTGCTCTACGCCGTCGTTCGCAACCTGCTCTTCATCTGTCAGCCCAACGAGGTCCTGATCTTCATCGGTGGCCGCTCGGCGACGTCGACCGGCAAGAAACAGGTCGGCTATCGCATCATCAAGGGCGGTCGGGCCGTCCGCGTGCCCTTCTTCGAGATCGTCGATCGCATGGACCTGACCAACATGCCCATCGAGGTCGCGGTCACGGGCGCCTACTCCAAGGGGGGCATCCCGCTCAACGTGCATGGCATCGCCAACGTGAAGATCGCCGGCGAGCAGCCCGTGCTGGACAACGCGATCGAGCGTTTCCTGGGCGTGCCGCGCGAACGCATCATGGAGATGGCCAAGGAGACGCTCGAGGGCAACCTGCGCGGTGTGTTGGCGACGCTGACCCCCGAGGAGGTCAACGAAGACAAGATCAAGTTCGCCCAGAGCCTGCTGTCCGAGGCCGAGGACGATCTGCGCAGCCTCGGCCTCGAGCTGGACACGCTGAAGATCCAGGACGACTCCGATGAGGTCGGTTACCTCGATGGCATCGGCCGCAAGCAGTCCGCCGAGGTGCAGAAGAACGCCGTGATCGCCGAGGCGCGCTCCCGGGCCGAGGCCGCCATCCGCGCCGCCCAGAACCGCGAGGAGACCGAGATCAGCCGCATCCAGGCGCAGTTGGGGGCGCTCGAGGCCGACATCGGCCGGCGGCGGGTCGACGCCGAGACCCGCGTCGCCGCGGTGGTGGCCGAGGCCCGCGGCCGAGTCGAGGCGCGCATCGCCCGGGCCGAGGCCGATCTCGAGGTGCAGCGCGCTCGCGTGGAACAGACCCGGCGCCGGCTCCCGGCGGACGTCCTCGAGCCGGCGCGGGCCCGCCGCGCGGCGGACGAGGCCGAGGCCAAGGGCGATGCCTCCCGCATCGTGGAGCAGGGCCGCGCCACCGCCACGGCGCTGGAGGAGATCGCCGGCACCTGGCGCAGCGTCGGCGCCGGCGCGCGCGAGGTCTTCCTGATGCAGAAAGTCGACGGGCTGATGCGCATCGTCATGGGCTCGGTCGGAGAGCTCCGGGTCGAGAAGCTCACGGTGCTCGGGGGCCTCGGCGGCGGCGCTGGCGGCCCGGGCGGCGACCTCACCGGCAAGGTGCTCGCCGCCAACGAGCAGCTCAAGGCCGCCGCCGGCGTGGACCTGCTGAAGGCCGTTCAGGGGCGCATCGAAGGCCGGAGCCCGAGCCCGAAGGCCGGCGCGTAGCCGGCGGGTGTCCGGGCGGTTTCCCCGGCGCCCGCCGCCCCCCCGCGCGCCGCGGGTTGACGCCGCCCGCGGGCCGCGCCATGCTCGTCGAGTACCGCGGAGAACTCCCATGCGTGCCCAAGGCTCCCAGATCTGAATCGCTCGCGCCCGCGCATTCCGCCGGGCACGAGGTCGGCAACGATTCGATGATCGCGACGGCGCCCGCGTGCCCGCCGCATCCTGGGAGTCTCCGATGGAGATCGATCGGCGTCTGCAGAAGCAGATGCTCGCGCTGGTGGCCGTGCTGGACCCCGAAGACGGTCAGCCGCCCCCGCGTCACTCTTCCCGTTCCGAAAACAAGAACCACGCGGACGCCCGGCTGTGCGCCGAGGTCTTCCGCGTTCTCACCCTGGTCCTGGAGGACCCCGAGACCGGCCTGCCGGGCGGCGCGCAGCTGCTGGACGTCACGCCGGCGCCCGACGCGGCGCGCCTGCGCGTGCGGGTCGTTCTGCCCGGCGGCGCCGACGCGCTGACCTGGCTGCACCAGCGGCGCGGCCATCTGCGCGCCGAGGTCGCGGGCGCGATCCGTCGCAAACGCGCGCCGGACCTCGTCTTCGCGCCCGGCGCACCGGAGGGGGAGCCATGATGGCGCCGCTCTTCGAGTGGCGGGCCGGGCCGCTCCCGCCGGACGTCGCCGCCGCCGTCGCCCGCCTGCGCAACGCGCCGGACGTGGCGCACGTCGCGCTCATGCCCGACGTGCACCTGGCCCACGACGTCTGCATCGGCACCGTGCTCGGCACGCACGGGCTGCTCTACCCCGCCGCCATCGGGGGCGACGTGGGCTGCGGCGTGGCCACGCTGGCCTTCGACGGCGACCCGGAGCGCCTGACCGCGGCCACGGCCCCCCTGATCCTGGGCGACCTGGCGCGGCTCGTGCCGGCGATGGTGCAGACGAGCGCGTCGGCCACCACGCCGCTGCCCGGCGACCTCGAGGCGCGGCCGCTCTCCACGGCCTCGCTCGAATCGCTGCGGCGGCGCACGGGGCGGCGCGAGTTCGGCACGCTGGGGCGCGGCAACCACTTCGCCGAGCTGCAGGTCGACGACGCGGGCCGCCCGTGGGCGATGGTGCACAGCGGCTCGCGGGCCATGGGGCCGGCGATCCAGACGCACCATCGGGGGGTCGCGGCGCGCGCCAGCCCCTTGGACGACGCCGGGGGGGCGCTCGTCGCCCTCGTCGCCGACTCCGATGCCGGGCGGCGCTACCTGGCCGACCTCGAGTGGGCCATCGACTACGCCCGCGCGAGCCGGGAGCGTATGCTGCAGGCGCTCTGCGTGGTTCTGTCGCACCGACTCGGCTTCGAGCCCCGCCTCGAATCCCACGTCGACTGCGGCCACAATCACGTGCGGCGCGAGGCGCACGGCGGCCGCGCGCTGTGGGTGCATCGCAAGGGGGCCATCTCGGCCACCGAGGGCGAGGCGGGCCTGATCCCCGGGTCGATGGGGGACGCCACGAACCACGTGACGGGGCGCGGTCACCCGGACGCGCTCCGCTCGGCCAGCCACGGCGCCGGGCGGCAGTTGAGCCGGACCGAGGCCCGCGGCCGTGTGTCCGAACGCGCGCTGCGTCGACAGATGCACGGGGTGTTCTTCGACGAGGCGCTCGCCGGCGCCCTGCGCGAGGAGGCCCCCGCGGTCTATCGACCCCTCTCGTCGGTGATGCGCGCCCAGGCGGACCTCGTCCGCATCGAGCGGCAGGTCCGGCCGCGCCTCAGCTACAAGGGCGCGTAGTCACTCCCGACAACACAGCACCCCGCCGGTGCGGCGCGATTCGGCCTGGCCGCACGACGCCCCGGTGTGGGTCACGATGCGGGTCTCCCCGGGCCAGATGCCATCGGGGCAGGCGCCCTGGCCGGTGCAGCCGGCGCCGCAACACACGGCCTCGGAGCACCAGCCGGCGTCCAGGCACGGGTAGGTGAGGGGGTCGTACTCGCAGCCGGCGTCGGTGGCGCAGTGCGAGAGCGCCGCGGCGTAGGTGGCGCCGCCGGCCTCGCGGCAGGCCTGGGCGCTCAGCCGGCTCACGTCGGCGATCTCGCCGGTCGCGCCGCAGATGCGCCAGCCCGGCGCGCACAGGTCCGCGGGGGCCGTGCACGCGCCCAGATCGTCGCCACACGGGCCCCCGGCGCGCGGTTCGCGCAGCGAGTGTGCGCCCGGCCAGGTGCCCAGGCAGCCGGCGATCTCCGGGTACTGCGCGGCGTCGATGAGCCCCTCGCGCTGGCCGTCGGCGCAGCCCTGCACCTCGGGCTCACCCGCCGGGCCGTTCTCGACGACGACAAACGTGCCGTCGTCGTCGAACAGCGCGACCTCGGCATCGGAGATGGCCGGCGCGCGCTCCGGCGCCAGCTCGGAGAAGCCGGCGGCGGCGGCGTCCTGACCCGTGCAGGCCACGTCCACGATGCAGCTCGCGCGCAGCTCGGGGGTCAGGGGGCCCTGGGCGTCACACACGGCCTCGCCCCGGGCCCGCGCCTCGGGCTCGAGCCGCGCCGGGTCGAGCGGCGCGCGCGGATAGCCCAGGTCCGTGTGGCTGGCGGTGGACTCGCCCTCGCCGTAGGTGAACAGACTCTCGCCGTCCATCACCCGCCACGAGCCGGCCATCACACCCTCGACGAAGGCGCGCGTGAGCGCCTCGCCGCTTTCCTCGCCGCCGCGCCCGCGCAGGTCGTTCGCCGGGTCGTCGTCGAAGTCGCCGAGGAGCCCGGAGACCAGTCCGCGGCGCCGCGGATCCAGGCGCACGGCCACGTCCAGCCAATCGCCGATCCGGCGCGCGACGATCAGGTCGCCGGCCTCGGTCTCCACGCGGGTCAGGCCCTCTTGCGCGTCGACCACGAAGCCCGGCAGCGGCACGAGGCGGGCCGGCAGGGGCTCGCCGTCGAGCCAGGCGCCGGTGTCGTCGATCTCGACCCGGACGCCGTTCACGCCGACGGCCAGGCGCTCGTTGTAGGCGAAGCCGCCGCACGTCTCGCCCGGCCGCGTGCGTCCCTGGATGGTCAGGCCGTCCGCGACGACCAGCACGTACTCGCCCACGCCCTGGTAGTCGAAGTAGGTGCCGTCGTGGGTCGTCACGTGCGGATCGCCGACCGCGCAGGCGGGGCGGCCCCAGAAGTCCTCCCCCCGGTCGCATCCGCAGATGAAGTCGCGGCAGCAGACCTCGTCGAAGCAGGTGCAGGTGCCGTCTTGGGAGCAGCCGCCGCCGCAGCGGCAGGTGTCTGCGCAGGGGTCCACCCCGCACTCGGCGTTGCAGGCCCGCGTGAAGCCCTCGTAGGTGTCCTTGCAGCCGCAGGTGACGAAGAACGTGGCGCAGGCGGCCGAGGTCGGCGTGCACTGCGCCGCGCGGGGCGACAACAGACCGTCGTCCGTATCCGGCGGGGCGTTCTGGAAGCAGTGCAGGATGTCCTGGCGGCAGCCGTTCGTGGCGCCGACGCAGTCGCCCACGTACTGGTTCAGGTCCTTCTGCGCCCCGCCCGCGCCGGCGCCGTCCGCGGGCCGCCGCCCCTGGCCGGCCTTCAACGCCGCCTCGCAGGCGTTCTGCGCCTCGAAGGCGCCGTCGTAGAGGGCGGGGTCGATCAGGACCGCCCCGAGCAGGCGGCCATCCGTGGCCAGCGCGCCGACGCCCGCGGCGTTGAGCCACGGGTCGCCCCGGGCGATCGACTCGTCGGCGGCGAGCAGCAGCGACCACGTGCGTTCGCTCGCGGTCTCGCGGAGCACGCCCGGGGCGGGCACCTCGCCCTCGCCCGCCGGCAGGATCAGGCGCACGGTCGCCGCGGTGCCATCCGGCTGAAACGTGGTCTCGATGCGCAACCAGTGCGTTGCGTCTTGCGAGAACGTCCGCTCGCTGAAGCCGAGCACCTCGCCGCGCTCGCCGCCTGGCGCCGGCACGTAGCGCGACCGCAGGGCGAGCGTGGTGGCCGGGCCTTCGACGGGCGTGAACACGGCGTCGAGCCCGCCGGCGACGGGCATCGGCTCGGCGCTCGGCCGCACGACGACGCGCCCCGGCCGCGCGCCCTCGAGGTCCACGCGCAGCTCGCCCTCGGGCCGGTCACCCGAGCTGCGGTAGCCCGTCACGCCGAGCTGGACGACGGCGGGCGAGGGCTCGATGTGACCCGACTGTGCCGCGATGCACTCCTCGGGCACATCGCCCGCCCCGGCGGCGTCCGGTGCGGCGTCCGGGCCCGCGGGGCCGAGGTCCGGGGCCGGTGTGCCGCCCAGCGCGCTCCCCCCGGCGGCGTCCCCGGTCGCCGGCCGCGCGTCGGCGGACTGGCCCCCGCTCGCGGGCGCGGCATCGGCCGGCGAGGCGGGGTCGGTCTCGCCACACGCGCTCGCGGTGAACAGGGCGAGGCCCAGGAGAGCGACTCGAAGACGGGGCGGGGGAGAGGGGGCGAAGCTGCGCACGGGGGCTCCTTCGGAGGCGGTCGGATCCCCTCTCTAGGCGCCGGGGGCGGGTTCTGCGCGGTCGCACGGCCCACCGCCCCGCATGCGCGTCTCAGCGTGTCGCGGCCCGCGGGTCGAGCGTGACCACGACGCTGCCCTTCTTCCGGCCCGAGTCGACGATCCGGTACGCGTCCACCAGCCGCTCGAAGGGGTACCGCTGCTCGATGACGGGCACGAGGACCCCCTTCGCCGCCAGGTCGGCGATCGCCCTCAGCGTCTCGACCTTCTCGCCGGCGGGGCCTGCGATCACCCGGTGTCGCTGCGGGCCCCCGACGAACGCCGCGCCGAGCAGCGCGGGCAGGTCGGCCAGGACCGCGAGCAGGCGACCCCCTGGTGAGAGCACGGACTTCACCCGGGCGTAGGGCGCGTTCCCCACGGTGTCCACGATGGCGTCGTAGCGGACCTCACCCGCGGCGAAGTCGGTCAGCGCGTAGTCGATGACCTCGTCGGCGCCGAGCGAACGAACGAGCGCCGCGTTCGCCGCGCTGCACACCGCCGTGACGTGCGCGCCCAGGTGTCGGGCGAGCTGGACCGCGGCCGAGCCCACGTTGCCCGAGGCGCCGTTCACCAGCACCCGCTCGTGCGCCTTCACCGCGCCGCGGTCGAGGAAGTCGAGCGCCGTCATGGCCCCGAACGGCAGGGCGGCCGCCTCTTCGAACGTGAGGTTCTCCGGCTTGCGGACGACGCGCCCGTCCGCCGGCATGAGCAGGGACTCCGCGTGGCCGCCGAATCCGCCGCCGGGAAACGCGACCACCGGCTCGCCCACGCGGAACCCCGTGACACCCGCGCCGAGGGCCGCCACCACGCCGGCCGCGTCCGTCCCGAGCACGGGCTTGCGCGGCCCGCCGAAGCCGAGCGCGAGGCCGCGGAGGGGGCCGAAACCCCGAGGCATCACGCCGCTGCGCACGCGCCAGTCGCCGGCGGTCACCGCCGTGGCGAGCACCTGGATTCGAACCTGACCGGCCGCGGGTTCGGGGGTGGGCACCTCACGGAACTCGATGACCTCCGGTGGGCCGTACCGGCCGACGTGTGCGATCTTCATGGTGTCACTTCGCCGCGGGCCGAGGCGTGAAGCGGTCGAGGAACCACCGCGTGACCCCGGGGAACCACCGGGCCGACCAGTAGGCCTTGGGGTAGATGATGCGGTCGACGCGGTCGTCCAGCGCCTGGATGATCTGCTGGGCCATCACGTCCGTGGTGCCCATGGGGGTCGCGCGCACGGCGATGCTGTCGCCGTAGGCGGCGTAGCCGGCCTGCCCCATCGGCGTGTCCACGGGGCCGGGATACACCGTGACCACGTGCACGCCGGCGCCGGCGACCTCGGCCCGCAGCGACTCCGAGGCCGCGGCCAGCCCCGCCTTGGAGGCGTTGTAGTAGGTCATGTACGGCGTGGGCGCGATGGCCGCCAGCGACGCGATGTCCACGATGGCGCCCCGGCCGCGCGCGACCATGCCGGGCAGCACGGCGCGGGTCAGGCGCAGGGGCGTGAACAGGTTCAGCCGCAGCAACTGCTCGCCACGCGCCGGGTCGAACGTCGCGAACTCGCCCAGATACTGCACGCCGGCGTTGTTCACGAGCACGTCCACGGGCCCGAAGGCGCCCTCGGCGGCGGGCAGGAAGTCCGCGGCGGCGTCGCTGTCCGACAGATCGCGGGCGAACACCTGCGACGGTGTGCTCAAGGACGCGCGCAGGGCGTCGAGCAGCTCGGTCCGGCGGGCGACCAGGGTGAGCGCGTAGCCGCGGGCGGAGAGGGCGCGCGCGGTGGCCTCGCCGATGCCGGACGAGGCCCCGGTGACGACGGCGTGGCCGACGGTGGAGTGGGTCGTGTGTGCAGACATGGCGCCGGTTGTAGACGGCCGGCGCGTGGCTGGCAACCGGGCGATCAGGGCCCGGCGTCGCCCGCCTTACTCGGCCGGAGTCGCCCGGTTGGCCTTGCGCCCGCCCCGGTTGCGCGGCGGCTCGGGGAGCGCGCCCTCGACCATGAGCCGGGCCATCGTCACGCAGCGATCGACCAGGCCCCGCGCGCCCTCGCGCAGCGCCTCGCTCTCGGCCACCATGCGCACGTTGTTCTCCATGTCCTCGGCGCTCCAGCCGCGCGAGTGCGCGATGTAGGGGAACTGCGGGAACTGCACGCCGAGCTCCGCAAAGAAGCCCAGCATCTGCCCGGCGGTCCCCTGCACGTTGTCCTGCCCGCCCGTGACGATGAAGCCGGCGGTCTTGTTCTTCAGCAGGTGCTTGCCCGCGATGGTCTCCTGGTTCTGGATGCAGTTCATCCGCTCGACCATCTTGAAGTACAGGCTGCTGGCGGCGCCCCAGCGGATCGGCGTGGCGATGAGATACACGTCCGCCCAGTGGACCAGCGCCTCGTACACGCCGTCGAGCTCGTCCGTGGGGTCCATCTGCGTGATGGAGCACGGCCACGTGCAGGCCCGCGCGGACTTGGAATAGAAGCCCTCGCAGTGGCGGAACTTGAGGTCCCGCAGGCGGATCAGCCGCGTCTCGAAGCCCGCGGCGCCGGCGTGGCGCAGGGCCTCTTCGAGCAGGGCCTCCGAGGTGCTGAAGCGCGGGTGGTCGTCCGTCATGGCGGTCGTCGACAGACCGAAGACCCGGATCGGCCCGGGGGCGCGCACGACCGGCCGGGCGAGCGGGTGCGCGGCGTGGGGCGCCTTGGTGCGGGCCGTGGCGGCGGCGAGGTCGACGTACACGCGGCCGTCCTCGACCTTCACGGGGTACGCCGGCACGGCGTCCGCCTCGTAGCCCGGCTCGCCGAGTCCGGTCGCGTGGTGGAACTTCCAGAAGTGCCAGGGACACTCCACGTAATCGCCGACCAGCCGGCCTTCGCCGAGCGGCCCCCCGGCGTGGTTGCACGCGTTCGAGATGGCGCTGAAGCGGCCGTCTCTGTAGCTGAGCGCCAGCCGGGTGCGGCGCACGACGACGGGCTGCAGTTCGCGCTGCGACAGCGCCTCGACGAGGCCGATCTCGACCCAGTCCGGTGACGACTCCAAGGTGACCTCCGCGCGTGTGCGTGGCGTGATGGTGTGCAGGGCTCGATGTTGAATCGAGAAGATGCCGCGCGGCCCGCCCGGGATTCCCGCGCCGCCTTGACACGGGGGCCCCCGATCGCGACCCTGCCGCGCCGGAGGACCCGCCCATGAACCCTGCCGCCCAGCCCGCCCCCGCCCACCCGGCTCCGCCCCGCTCCGAGGCCGCCCTGCTGCGCCGCAAGCTCGGCCGCAAGATGGGCACGACCATGCGCGACTACGGTCTGTTGCAGGACGGCGACAAGGTCATGGTGTGTGTCTCCGGCGGCAAGGACAGCTACTCGCTGCTCGATCTCATGTGGGAGCACAGGCAGCGGGCACCGGTGAAGTACGACCTGGTGGCCGTGCATCTGGACCAGGGACAGCCGGGCTACGACGGCGCGCCCCTCCAGACGTGGCTGGAGCGCTTCGGCGCGCCCTTCGAGTTCCTGCACAAGGACACCTACAGCATCGTGATGTCGCTGGTGAAAGAGGGCGACACCTACTGCGCGCCCTGCTCGCGCCTGCGCCGCGGCACGCTCTACGGCGCCGCCGAGCGCCTGGGCTGCAACAAGATCGCCCTGGGCCACCACCGGGACGACGCCCTCGAGACGTTCCTGATGAACCTGTTCTTCGCGGGCAAACTGCAGGCGATGCCGGCGAAGTACACGACGGACGACGGCAAGTTCCAGGTCATCCGGCCCCTGATCGAGTGCGCCGAGGCCGACATCGCCGAGTACGCGCGCCTGGCCGCCTATCCCATCCTGCCCTGCAACCTGTGCGGCAGTCAGGACGGCCTCAAGCGCGAGGCCATGACGCAGTTGATGAACACGCTGTCCAAAGACATCCCGGACGTGCGCAACGTGATGCTCGCGGCCCTGCAGAACGTGCGGCCGTCCCACCTGCTGGACGCGGGGCTGATTCAGCGTCTCGGCGGCGCCGCCGAGGCCGCCGAGGGCGTCGAGAGCCTGCTGCGCACCGCGAATCCGAACGCCCTGCCCGTCCTGAGCTGAGGCATTTTCCGGTCCCCTCGCGGGGAAATCGACGCACGCGCTCCGCATGCACTCGCGTTTTCCGCTACAGTGCGCCCCCTTTTTCAGCCGAGTCCGAAAGCCAATCCCCTCCATGTCCGAAGTTCTCCTCCCGGTCGACGCCGCCGAACCCGCGGCCGAGCCGGCGCCCGCCGCCGCCGAAGCCGCCGAAGCCGATGCCGCCGACGCCACGCCCCCCGTCTCGCCGTTCTTGGCCCTGGGTCTGCCCGAGACCCTGACCCGCACCTTGACCGCCCTGGGCTACGAGACCCCCACGCCCATCCAGACCGCCACCATCCCGCCGCTCCTCGCGGGCCGGGACGTGATCGGCCAGGCCCAGACGGGCACGGGCAAGACGGCGGCGTTCGCGCTGCCCATGCTCGCCAGCCTTCAGCCCCGCTCGAGCATGCCCCAGGCGCTGATCCTGGCCCCCACCCGCGAGCTCGCGCTGCAGGTGGCCGAGGCCGTGGAGCAGTACGCCAAGAACCTGCCCGGCGTGCGCGTGCTGGCCGTCTACGGCGGCACGGGGTACGGCGAGCAGCTCCGTGAGCTCGCCCGCGGTCCGCAGATCATCGTGGGCACGCCGGGGCGCGTGCTCGATCACATGAGCCGTGGCACGCTGAACCTGTCGGCGCTGCGCCTGCTCGTGCTCGACGAGGCGGACGAGATGCTCCGCATGGGGTTCATCGACGACGTCGAGGCCGTGCTCAAGGCCGCCCCCGCCGAGCGCCAGATCGCCCTCTTTTCCGCGACCATGCCCCCGCCCATCCGGCGCCTGGCCCAGAGCTACCTGCGCCAGCCGCAGGAGATCACGCTGGCCGGCCGCACCACCACGGCGCCGACGATCCGCGCCCGCGGCTGGGTCACCGGCGGCGGCCTGGACAAGTTCGACGCCCTGATGCGGCTGCTCGAGGGTGAACCCTTCGAGGCCATGCTGGTCTTCGTGCGCACGCGCATCGCGGCGGACGAGCTGGTGGGCGCCCTGGGCGACCGCGGCTTCAAGGCGGCCGCCCTGCACGGGGACGTTCACCAGCGCGATCGCGAGCGGGTCGTCGAGGCCCTGCGCGATGGCCGCGTGCCCGTGGTCGTCGCCACGGACGTCGCCGCCCGCGGCCTGGACGTGGACCGCATCACGCACGTGGTCAACTTCGATCTCCCCACGGACATCGAGAGCTACGTGCACCGCATCGGCCGCACGGGCCGCGCGGGCCGCTCGGGCGAGGCGATCCTGTTCGCCACGCCGCGCGAACGGTCGATGTTGAACGTGATCGAGCGCGGCACGAGGACGCTGATCGAGCGCCTGGTGCTGCCGAGCGCGGACGTGATCAACGCCGCGCGCATCGCCCGCTTCCAGGAGCGCGTGGCGCAGGTCGTGGCCGCCGCGCCGCCGAACCTGAAGGTCTTCCGCGAGCAGGTCGCCGCGCTCGCGCAGGACGGCAACCTGGACATCGCCGAGATCGCCGCGGCCCTGGCCGTGCTGGTCCACGGCGACTCGCCCATGCTGCTGCCCCCGGACCGCGCGCCGCCGCCGCCGAGCGACGCCTTCCCCCCGCCTCGCGCCCGCACCCGGGACGCGGACGCGGACATCGAGCGCGCCCCGGCGCGGCCGGAGCGGGTCGAACGCCCCGCCGACCGGACGGAGCGCGCCCCGAAACCGGCCCAGGGCGCGCTTCAACTCTGGCGCATCGAGGTCGGTTTCCGCCACGGCGTCGAGCCCCGCAACATCATCGGCGCGCTGGCCAACGAGGCCGGCATCCCCAGCCGCTACATCGGCCGACTGGAGATCCGCGACTTCTACAGCCTCATCGAGCTGCCCCGCGACCTGCCGGCCCACGTGGCCGAGGCCATGAAGCGCACGTGGGTGGCCAAGCGGCAGCTCCGCGGCACGCACTGGGATCCGGACGCGCCCATCCGCGGGCCCGTCGAGGCCGCCTCGGACACGCCGCCGGAGAACCGCCCGCCCAAGCGGCGCAAGATGTATTGACCCGAATCAATGCGCCCGCGGATGCTGGCGCGAGTAATCTATCCGCCCAGTTCCACTTCTTCGCACAGGGGAGAGTTTCATGCGCAGCGCAGCGATCATCGTGACGGGCCTTCTTCTGGCCGCTTGTGGCAGCACCGACGACGCCAAGGACGCCCTCGGCATCAGCGCCGGGCAGGACGCCGGGCCCATCGAGGTCAACGTCGGCGCCGACGCCGGCACCATCGGCGAGGTCCCCGAGGACCAGAAGCAGGCGCTCTGTGACGACGTCACGAACGCGGCCAACGACGGCGTCTCGTTCTACAAGAAGTGCAACTTCGGCGCGCTGCTCGCCGCCGCCGCCAAGGCCGCCGACGGCCTGGACGCGGTGCGGGCCGCCTGCAAGGACGCCGTGAGCACCTGCCACACGGTGATCGACAACGGTGGCGGCGCGGCCGAGGGCGCGGTGCCCGAGATTCAGCTGCCCGGCTGTGCGCTCTTCAAGGGCGACACCTCCATGTGCGACGTGCCGACGGCCACGCTCGAGACCTGCATGACGGATCTCGCCAAGGCCGCGGCCGAGACGGTCTCGGCCATCGACTGTGACACGCTCACGGTGGACGGCGCGGTGGACAACGCCAAGGGCCTCGGCTCGGCCGTGCCCGAGACGCCCGCCTGCGGCACGCTCCAGGTGGACTGCCCGGGGGTCTTCGGCTCCGGTGGTGGCGCGGGCGGCGCCGGTGGCGCGGGCGGCGCCGGTGGTGAGGCGGCCGGTGGGGCCGGCGGCGCGGCGGCCGGTGGCGCGG
>CAINDO010000383.1 GCA_903847385.1 uncultured Myxococcales bacterium | reverse complement strand
GCGTCCCCCGAGTCGCAGGGGTCGCCCAGCGTGGCGACGGGCGGCAGGTCCGTCGCGCAGTCGATGGGGCGCGCGGGCTCGCCTCCGGCGCCGGCGTCCGGGCCGACCTGCGCGCCGCCGCTCGGGGCCGCGCCGCCCTGACCGCCCTCGGACACGGTTCCGCCGAGGCCGACCGCGCCGCCTTGACCGCCCTGGGGCACCGCGCCGCCGAAGCCGCCGGCCTGCCCGTATCCCCCGGTCGGGGGTGTCCACGTACCTGCGACGGCGTCCGCGCCCGCGGTCGCGTCCGAGCCGCTCCCGTTGCGGTGCCAGGTCGTGTCGTCCTTGCAGCTCGTCAGCGCCGCCGCGACGCAAAGGAGCAGGCGGGCGCTCGAACGGTGGCGGCGGTGTGCGGCCATGGGGGGACCCTTTCGTCGACCGGGCGTCAGAGCCAATGCGAGATGCGGCGCCGGCGTGCCTTCTCGATCTGGTGGCGATGCTGCTCGCGGGCGAGCAGCGCCGGGTAGTCCGGCACGGGCTGGAGGCGGGGCGGCGCGTCCCGGCTCGGCGCCGGTGTGGCTTCGGCTTCCCGGGCGAACAGCGCCACGACCTCGGCGCTCACGCCGCCACCGGCCACCTGCGCGCCGAGCCGCACCGCCGCCGGGCGGTCGATGATCTGGCGGCGCAGGGCGTCCTGGAAGCTGCGCAGCAGCATGGGCAGCGTGTACTCGTACCGCTCCACCAGCGCCGTGCCGATGCGACCGACGGCGCCCGCGCCCAGACGGCCGTCCTGGAACAGCGTCAGCGCGGCCTGGAAGTAGTTGTACACGGGCACCACGCGCGGCCCGTACACGTCGAAGTGCATGGGCGGCGACTTGCGATCCAGGTGGATGATGATGCGCTGCACGGGGTCCTGCCGCGGCAGCTTGCCCAGGGCGTCCTCGATGGCCTCGCGGCTGTCCGGGTACACACCCGCGAGGTCCAGCACGCGGTGGAGCGTGTGGATGTCCACCCGCCGCGCCAGCAGGTCCGCGTAGAGCGAATAGACCAGCGCGTCGCGCTCGGCGTCGTCCCCGAAGAGGGTCTCGCGGCTGCCCTCGGGGGCGCCGATGCGGGCCGTGAGCAGCGCCGGCAACTTGTAGCCCACCTGCTCCTTGATGGCCCGGAAGCGCATGCGGAGCAGGTTGTTCAGGTTGTCCTTGAGGATGAAACCATCGAAGTGGATGCCGTCGAGCTTGAGCTTCTCGACCAGAACGCCGCGCATCTGCCGGGGGCTGCCGCTGATGAAGTAGATCATCGCGTTGCCCGCGGCGGCCACGCGCAGCTCGCGCAAGAGCTCGCTGCTCCCCGGGATGTTGGCCTTGTCCGCCGGCCGCTGGATGGCCGTGCGCAAGAGCCCGAGCACGCTGTCGAAGTCCGTGTCCAGGTAGGTCTTGTCGAGGTCCCACCGATATATGTGCGGCGGCGGGGCGGCGGCCGGCGAGCTCACCGCGGGCGCTCGGCGCTGGACGCGAGCTGCCGCTCGATCTGCTCGCACAGCCCGCTCGACGCGGCCTTCGAGGCCACCTTGATCGCGTTGCCGAGCGCGCGGGCGTTGCTGCGGCCGTGGGCCTTGATGAAGGGGTGGTCGAAGCCGAGGATCGGCGCGCCGCCGTACTGTTGCCAGTCGGTGAGCTGCTTGAGCTGCACGATGCCGCCGCGCAGCATCCACAGGCCGATCTTCCAGGCGAGTTTGCTGCGGTAGGCGTAGCGGGCGACGTCCACGACCGTCTCGCTGATGCCCTCGAGCATCTTGAGCACGACGTTGCCCGTGAAGCCCTCGGTCACCACGACGTCCGCCTTGCCGCGCGGCAGGTCGATGCCCTCGATGTTGCCGATGAACTCGATGTTCGGGTCGTCCACCAGGCGGCGGTGGGCCTCGACGAACTCGGGCGGGCCCTTGCCCGGCTCGGCGCCGTTGCTGAGCAGGGCCACCCGCGGCCGGGGGTTGCGCGAGATGCAGGCGGCATATGCGCTGCCCATGTGGGCGAACGCGACCAGCGTGTCGGCGTCCACGTGCAGCGTCGCGCCGACGTCCAGGATCAAACTGAACGGATCGGCCTTCTCGCCGCGGCGTGTCTCGGTCGGGAAGACGGCGGCCAGCGCGGTGCGGGGCACGCCCTCGAGCTTGCGGAAGTGCCGCGCGCAGGCCAGGACCGAGGCGCCCGTGTTGCCGGCGCTGACCAGCGAAGCCGCGGCGCCCTCGGCCACCAGACGCGCGGCCACCAGGATCGAGGCGTCCGGCAGCGTATCCAGGGCCTCGCGGGGTGAGGCGTCCATGGGGACGGCCTGCGAAGCGTGGTGCACCGACAGGAACGAGGCATCGTACCGATTGCGTCCGAGCTCGGCCTCGATGCGCGGGCGGTCGCCCACGACGAGCACCGCCGTCTGGCGACCCAGGGAGATCTGACAGGCGGCGCGGACCGCGGCGACGACGCCGTGATCGCCGCCCATGGCATCGAGCGCAACGGTCGAGGACATGCCTGAACTTCTACTCCATGTCGGGCGGTTCGGCCACGAAGACCCGAACGTCCCCGGCCGGAACCGCGATGGCCTCGGCGGCCTCGGCGCGCTGGCCGGAGAACACGTCGATCAGAACGCGCCCGGACAGGTCCGGCGCCAGCACCTCCGGCGCGGGCCAGACGCGGGCCTCGGCCGCGTCGTTGAACACCGCGAGGGCATGGCCGGGCCGGTGCCACACGTCCGCGGCCTCACCGGCGACCGCGAGCACGCGGGCGGGCTGCGCCGCGGGGGACCGCAGCAGGCCGCGCCGGAGCGGGGCCAGGAAAAGGTCCAGGCGCGCGGGCGCCAGGGTGGCGGGCACGTCGGCGAGCAGGTAGAGCCCGCCGGCCAGGGCGGACACGGTGGCGCGGCGCCGCGCGGAGATTTCGGTGCCCGGGCCGATCGCGAGGCCGGCGTCGCCGAGCAGCGCGCCCGTGGCCCCGAGCGGCCAGAGGTCCGCGAGTCGCCGCCGCGCGTCGACGTCGTCCGGCGTCGGCGGCATCGGCGCTTCGAGGGGCGGGGGCGTGGCCGAGATGGTCAGGCCACGCAGGGCGTCGGCGCAGGCGCGGTCCTGGCTCGCCTGGGTGATGGTGTCGCCGCAGGCCCCGGCGATGGCCGAGGCCTCCGCCGGCGGGGGGACCCGGGCGTCGATCAGGCCGTCGGCGGGCACCGCGTCCGGCGACTCGAGCCACAGTCCATGGCGGTCGCCCGCCACCCGACGCAGCGCCGAGAACAGGCTCTCCGGGCTGCTCTCGGCCTCGGGCAGCGACAGCGCGAGCGCGGCGACGCCCCCCCGGAAGAGCTGCTCTGCGCGGCGCGCCGTGCCCGCGCGCACCGTGGGGTCGCGGGGCTCCAGCGCGCAGGTGCCGCAGCCGGGCGACGCGTCGAGCGTCAGGGGCGCCCATCGCAGCGCCAGGTCGGCGCCGGCCGCGCGCACGTCGGCGGCCGCCCCGGCCACGCCCTTGGGGAACCCGGGCGAGGGCGTGTCGGCGCCGTAGCGATCGAACCACCGGCCGTCGGCGACGATGATCGGCGGCGGCGCCTCGGGCAGGTAGGGCAGGGACACGGCGACGTCCGTCAGGGCGCGCGCCGAGACGAGGGAGCCGAGGGCCGGGCCCGAGCGCCAGCCCCAGCGCGCGGCCGGGTGGGGGCCGGCCGCGTTCCGGGAGACCCAGCGGCGCTGCGCGTCGACCAGCGTGGGGCCGGCGTCCAGCGTGACGGTCGCGAGGCGCCAGGTCTGGCCCGGCGGCAGGTCGCCCCCGGGTGGCGCCCGCCAGACGAGCGCGGCGCCCGTGGGGGCGGCGAGGGCGGCGGGGCGGGCCACGACACCCGCTTCGACCTCGGGCACGACGTAGAAGGCGACGGGGGACGCCTCGACGACCGCGCGACCGTAAGCCGTCCGGACCGCCGCCGACGGGTCCGCCGGCGTGAGGACGATCGCCGGTCGATAGGGGGCGGGGAAACGCGCGGCCGAGGGCCAGCTCAGGCGCGCGGCCACGTGCAGGGCGCCGGCGGACTCGGTCACCGTCAGGCCGAGCGCGGCGTCCGCGTCCCCGCCGGCGAGCGGCGAGGGGCCCGTCTCGGCGGCGTAGCGGACGTCGACGCCCTCGGGATCCGTGCGCCAGGTGATGCCCGGCAGGTCGCCGGCGCGCAGCGGGTCGCCCGGGCCCTCGCCGAGGACCTCGAGGTACGCGTACGGCGGCGAGGTCTCCATGGCCGCGAGCGCCAACCGCGCCGTCGCCGGGCACTCCCGGAGGACGAACGTTCGTCCGCGGTGCCGCACCAAGGGGCAGGGGTCCCCGGGGGCGGCGTCGGCAGGGAGCGCGTCGGGCTCCGCCGGGCGCTCGGCGTCCACGGGCCCGGCGTCCGTCGCGACCCCGCCCGGCGTGTCACACGCGCCGAGGCCGACGGCGAGCGTCGCGACGCAGGCCGCCCGATGCATCATCGCGGCGCCCGGCCCAGGAAACGCTGCTCGACGTGGTCGAGGACCGCCGCGAGCTCCGCGGGCATCAGGCGGCCTTCGTGGGGCGGCATCTTGCCGCGCCCCGCGCGGACGAGCGCCTCGAGGTCGGCGCGGGTGTATCGGGCCGCGAGGTCCGCCGCGTTCAGATCGGGGACGGGCCCGAACGTCGCCGCGAGCGGGCCGTCGCCGCGCCCCTCGGCGCCGTGGCAGCGGCGGCAGGCCAT
>CAINDO010000382.1 GCA_903847385.1 uncultured Myxococcales bacterium | reverse complement strand
CCCGCCGCGCCGCCCCCGCCCCCGCCGGCGGACATGCCCGCGCAGCCCATGCGCGACGAGAAGCGCGCCGAGGCCAAGGCCGAGATGGCCGCCGCCAAGCCGATGCCCATGGAGCGCGCCCGCCGCGCCGCCGCCCCCGCCGCCGAGCGCGCGCAGAACGTCGCCGCCGGTGACGACATGGCCTTCGACCTCGCCCCGGCCAAGGACGCCGTCGCCGGCCGCGCCGACAAGGCCGACCGCGACTGGGGCGGTGAGATGGCCAAGAAGAAGATGGCCGCCGACGAAGACATCGGGGGCAACGAGGAAGCGGACTACGTGATGGCCCCCGTGCGCGTGTTCCCCGCGCCGACCTACGACGGCGCCTACGACGGCCCGCGCACGGACTTCCGCGAGACGATTCACTGGCAGCCCAGCGTGCGCACCGGCAAGGACGGCCAGGCGACGATCACGTTCTATCTGTCCGACGCCATCACCTCGTTCCGCGTGTTCGCGGAGGGCACGGGCGGCGGGCTGGCGGGCCGCCACGAGGAGGTCCTCCAGAGCGCTCTGCCGTTCAGCATGAGCGTGAAGCTGCCCGTCGAGGTCAGCGCCGGCGACAAGCTGTTGCTGCCGCTCACGCTCACCAACGAGCAGGACAAGGCGCTGTCCGTGTCGCTCACCGCCAGCTTCGGCGATCTGTTGAAGCTCGACGGCAGCGCCGGCTTGAAGGGCCCGTCCCTGGCCGCCAAGGCGCGCGAGAGCATCTTCTACCCCGTGACCGTCACGGGCCTCTCGGGCAAGAGCAAGGTCAGCTTCAGCGCCGACGCCGGCGGCCTGAAAGACGAGTTCAACCGCGAGCTCAACGTGGTCCCCCTGGGTTTCCCGCAGGAGCAGGCCCGCGCCGGCACGCTGACCGACCGCGTGACCACCACCTTCGACCTGGGCGAGGCCATGAGCGGCACCACCCAGGCCACCATCAAGCTGTACCCCAGCCCCGTGGCCACGCTCACGAGCGGCCTGGACGGTCTGTTGCGCGAGCCCTCGGGTTGTTTCGAACAGACCAGCAGCACCAACTACCCCAACGTGATGGTGCTCCAGTACCTCAAGTCCGCGGACGTCGTCGACCCGGCCCTGACGCAGCGCGCCGGCGGCCTGATCGAGCGCGGCTACCAGAAGCTCGTGGGTTTCGAGACCCCCAAGAAGGGTTACGAGTGGTTCGGCAGCTCGCCCCCGCACGAGGCCCTGACGGCCTACGGCGTGCTCGAGTTCGTGGACATGAAGCGCATCTACGGCGGCGTGGACGACGAGATGCTCGCCCGCACGGTCACGTGGCTCAAGTCCCGGCGCAACGGCAAGGGCGGCTTCGAGCGCGACGGCCAGGCGCTGGACAACTTCGGGCGCGCGTCGCCCGAGGTCACGGACGCGTACATCCTGTACGCCGTGAGCGAGGCGGGCATGATCGACCAGTTCCCCGAGGAGCTGGCGGCCCAGTCGCGGCGCGCCGCGGAGACGAAGGACCCGTACCTGCTGGCGCTCGCCGCCAACACACTGCTGAACACACCGGCCAAGGTCGCCGAGGGCCAGGCGGCGACGCTCCGGCTCGCCGGCATGCAGAAGCCCGAGGGTGTGTTCGGCGGCGCCGATCACAGCATCACCCGCAGCGGCGGCAGCAACCTGGACATCGAGACGACGGCCCTGGCCACGCTGGCGATGCTCAAGGCCAAGAACAACCCGGACGCCGTGCGCCGCAGCGTGGACTGGCTGAACAAGAACCGCGGCGGCTTCGGCGAGTGGG
>CAINDO010000381.1 GCA_903847385.1 uncultured Myxococcales bacterium | reverse complement strand
GGGCGAGGGGCTCGCCGCCCCGCTGGCCGAGGTCGCGCGCACGGCGAGCGCCGCCCCGCAGGCCGCGGCGCAGGTCGTCGAGGCCGCCGCGGCGCGCTGGCACGAGGCCGGTCTGCGCGACGCCGCCCGCGATCAGGCGCTGGAGGGGCTGCTGCTGCGCCTCGACGCCCTCGCCGCCCGTCTGGACTCGGCCGGGGAGCTCCAGTCGCGGCTGTTCTCCGAGGCGATGCAGTCGAGCCGCGAGGCCGCCGAGGCCGCCGAGGCCCGCGCCGAGGCCCGCCTGGCCACGCTGGGTCAGCAAGTCGCCGTGTCCATCGAGCGGCAGGCCGAGCGGCTCGCCGAGCTGGAGACGCACTTCACGCAGGCCCGCGAGGCCGGCGGCAGCGCGCTCGCGGCGACGCTCTCCGAGCACGCGAAACACCTGGGCGAGGGCCTGGACACCACGGGCGCGATGGTGCGCGAGGCCGCGGAGCTCGTGCGGGCCGGTGGCGCCGAGCTCTCCGCCGTGGCCGAGATGTTCGCCGACGCCGTGGACCGCTACCGCGAGTCGAGCGACTCCTGGCGGCAGACCCTGGGCGGGCTCGAGGACGCCCTGGCGCGCGGCGGCGCCGGCGCCGGCGAGGCCGGGCAGCTCATGGGCAACTACCTGGACCAGACCCGCGAGATCTTCGGCGACGCCCTGCGGTTCCAGCGCGAGCTCTTCAGCGAGCTGCGCGCCCTGCGCGGGGCCGCCACGTGATCTCCGGCGACGACACCTTCGATCCCGAGGGGACGGCGGAGCAGGAGCCCGAGTCCGCGCCGGTCTGGATCGCCGTCAGCGACCTGATGACCGGCCTGCTGGGCCTGTTCGTCCTGTTCTTCGTGTGGTCGCTCGTGCTGCAGGCGGACGTGCAGAAAGACCTGGAGCACGAGAAGCAGGCCCGCGTCGAGGATCGCCAGCAGTTGCAGGCGCTCGAGGGTCTGCTGGCGGGGCCCCTGGCGAGCGGCCGCATCAGCCTGGTGAACGGCCGCATCGGCATCCGCGGCAGCGTGCTGTTCGACCTGAACTCCGCGGACCTGAAGGAAGAGGGGCAGGGGCTCCTGCAGGAGCTCGCGGGCCCGCTGGGGCGCTATCTGGCCGGTCGCGGCGAGATCATCATGGTCAGCGGCTTCACGGACGACCTGCCCATCCACGGGCGCATGCCGCAGTTCGAGGACAACTGGGAGCTGTCGGCGCAGCGGGCGCTCACGGTCACGCGGGCGCTCGTGGGCGCCGGGCTGCGGCCGGACCTGCTGTTCGCGGCGGGGTTCGGTGAGCACCACCCGGCCGTGGCCAACGCGGACGACGCCACCCGCGCGCGCAACCGCCGCGTGGAGATCGTGCCCGTGCCGCGCAGTCAGGACGGCGCGGCCCCCAGCGGCGGCCCCGCGAGCGCCGCTCCGTGAACGAGCGCCTGGAGCACCTGCGGCACCTGGGCGCGCCGGTCTTCGATCCGCCGGCGTTCCGGTTCATCGAGGGCCTGCTGACCCGGGCGGCGGGGCTCAGCGGCGCGGCGGCCGAGCGCCTGGAGCGCCGCGCGGTGACGCGTCTGCAGACGCTGGAGCGGGCGTTTCTGGCCGCGCAGGCCGAGGCGGCGTCCATGCTCGACCAGCTCCGGCAGGAGGCCGCGGATCCGGAGGACCGCTTCGCGCAGGCCTTCGAGCGTGGGGACTTCGGGCTGTTGCTGCGCGACGGCCCCCGCGTGCTGCGCCAGCTGCGAAGCGACACCGCCGAGTCGGCGCGCGAGCGTATCCGGCGCCTGCTCGAGGACGCGCGGCGCAAGGGCGTGCGCCTGCCGGCCGAGCTGGACACGGCGGCGTCCACGGCGCTCGGCGAGGCCGGCAAGGCCGACCCCCGCGCCGAGACGACGGCCCGCGCGCTCGGCGACCGCCTGGCGCAGACGCTCTACCGCGAGGCCGCCGACCACGTGCGCGCCGCGGTCGTCGTCGCCCGGGCCCACGACCGCCTGTCGGACGACTTCGGCATGTACAACCCGCAGGCCCTGGCGGCGCGGGCCCTGGCGCAGCTCGAGGCGACCTCGCCGGTCTTCCTGCGGCACTACCTGGCCGGGCTCGAGGATCTGGCGGCGCTGCGGCAGCTTCCGGAGCCGAAGCGTCGTTGAAGTGACCCCGGTGGTTGTTCCACACGCGCCGACCGGGTGATGATGGGGAAATCCCCGTTCACGCCAGGTGGCCGAGATGCGCAATTTCTCCTTCCGGACGCTCGCGGCCGCCACGTCGTTGGTCGCCATCGCCTGCTCCCCGACGCTCGAGTCGAGCTGCAAGAGCGACGAGGACTGCGCCGCCGGTGAACGCTGCGCTGCGCTGCACTGCGTGGCCGCGAGCGGCGCCGACGCCGATCCGGGCGTCGGGGGCGGCGGAGGTGCGACCGGTCGGACGGACGCGGCGTCCGGGGGCACGCCGGCGGCCGATGGCGCGGCGCACGTGGACCAGGGCGGGCTCGCGGACGCCCGCCTGCCGGATGCGAAGCCGCCAGGCGACATGTTCGTGAACGTGAAGCCCGACGCCGACCGCTCGGACGGCGGCGGCGGCGGCGGCAGTGGCGGGGTCGGCGGTGCGAGCGGCGGCAGCGGCGGGGTCGGTGGTCACGGCGCGAACGGCGGCTCCGGCGGCAGCGGCGGCTCCGGCGGCTCCGGC
>CAINDO010000380.1 GCA_903847385.1 uncultured Myxococcales bacterium | reverse complement strand
GCGGCATCGGCGGCAATGGCGCCGGCGGCATCGAGCCGCCGCCCGTCAACCGCGTCCCCCTGGCCGTGGCCGACGCGCCGGACGTCGCGCTCCCGGGGACGCTCGCCGTGCTCGACGCGTCCCGCTCCGTGGATCCCGAGGGCGAGGCGCTCAGCTACGCCTGGTTGCAGCTCTCCGGCACCCCGGTCGAGCTGGTCGACCCGGCCTCGGTCCGCGCCAGCTTCGAGGTGCCCGTCACGCGCGACACGCTCGTCTTCCAGCTCGTGGTCACGGACCCGGAGGGTCTGACGGACGTCACCGAGGTGACCGTGCTCGTGGGCAACCACGCGCCCATCGCCGACGCCGGCCTCGACCTGAACGTGAACCCCTCGGACGCCGTGCAGCTCGACGGCACGGGCTCGCGCGATCCGGACGGCGACAACGTGACGCTCTTCTGGCGCCAGATCGGCGGCGACGCCGTGGTGCTCGACGATCCGCTGGCGCCCCGGCCGAACTTCACCGCGCCCGGCGCGCGGACCTCGATCATCTTCGAGCTGACCGTGAGCGACGGCCTCGTGGACGTGACCGACACGGTCACCATCAACGTGGCCAACCGCCCGCCCGTCGTGGACGCCGGCCCCGATCGCGTCGTCGACCGGCGCGAGGCGGTCACGCTGAACGGCGCGGCCAACGATCCGGACGGCGACGTGGTCAGCCTGCGCTGGCGTCAGATCGACGGCGTGCCCGTGCTGCTCGACGACACGACGCGGCCCGACCCGACGTTCATCTCGCCCGCCGGCCGGGCGACGCTGACCTTCGAGCTCATCGCCAACGACGGTGTCGCGGACAGCGCGCCGGATACGGTGACCATCCTGGTGGACAACATCCCGCCGACGGCCAACGCCGGCGACGACCAGCTCGACGTGCCCCCGGGCAGCGAGATCACGCTGCTCGGCGGCGGCGAGGACCTGGACGGCGACGCGCTGACCTACCGTTGGACGCAGTTCGAGGGCCCGGCCGTGAACCTGAGCGACGTGCGCGCGGCGCAGCCGACGTTCACGGCGCCCGGCCGCCGCGTGCAGCTCGGTTTCAACCTCGTGGTCGACGACGGCCTGGCCATGTCCCGGCCGGACTCGGTCATCGTGACGGTGGGCAACTCCCTGCCCATCGCCAACGCCGGCGAGGACGCCGCCATCCAGCACGGCGCCGGGGTCACGCTCAACGGCAGCGGCTCCCTGGATCCCGACGGTGATCCGCTGACCTGGCGCTGGCTGCAGACGGCGGGCTCGCCCGTCGCGCTGCAGGCGAGCGACACGCCGCAGCCCTTCTTCACCACGCCGAACCACCGCGACACGCTGACCTTCAGCCTGGTCGTGAACGACGGCATCGGCGACTCCATCGCCGACGAGGTCACCATCGTGGTGCTGAACGGCGCGCCGGTGGCCAACGCGGGCAACGACGCCGAGATCGACGGCAACTCGGACGTTCGTCTGGACGGCCGGCAGTCCTTCGACCCGGACAACGACCCCCTGAACTACCAGTGGACGCAGCTCGAGGGGACGCCCGTTCAGATGGAGGGACGGTTCACGTCGCAGCCCCGCTTCCGCGCGCCGCTGCCGCGTCAGCGCCTGCGGTTCCAGCTCATCGTCAACGACGGCGAGCTGGAGTCCTTGCCGGACGAGGTGATCCTCGACATCCGCAACCACGCGCCGACGGCCAACGCGGGGCAGAATCAGCAGGTGGAGCGCAACCGGCAGGTTCAGCTCAACGGCTCGGGTCAGGACGTGGACAACGACCCGGTCACGTACACGTGGACGCAGGTGCGCGGCACGCAAGTGCAGCTCTCGGACATTCACGCGTCGCGGCCGACCTTCACGGCGCCGGACAACCAGACGCAGATCGAGTTCCAGCTCACCGTGAACGATGGCTTCGTGGACTCGCAGCCGGACAGCGTGAGCATCCAGGTCGGCGGCGGCGGTTGACCGCAGTGCGACTGCCTCTTCGTCGGACACTCGCGCTGGCCCTCGTGCTCGCCGGGTGCGCCGACGACGCTCGCGACGATGCCGCCGGCGGGGCCGAGGGGGGCTCCGGCGCCGCCGGCGGCTTCGGCGGTGCGCTCCCGGACACGGACGCCGGTGTGTTCCCCACACCGACCTGTGTCTGGAATCAGGCCTACCAGGAGAACTACGCCGCCGACGACCTCGCCGGCATCCTGGCGGGCGCGCGAGAGTGTTACGTGCTCGTGGACCCGTTCCTGGGCGCCGACGTGCAGGCGGCCATCCCGCGCATGCGCGAGGCCGGCAACCGGATCGGCTGTTACATGAGCGCGGGCACCTGTGAAGACTGGCGGACGGACTTCGCCACGCTGCGTCCGGCCTGTGTCGAGCGGGCGTGGGCCGACTGGGAGGGCGAGTATTTCGTGGACCGCGCCACCCCGGACCTCGTGGCCGGCATGAACGCCCGCATCGACCAGATGGCCGCCTGGGGCTGTCAGATGGTCGAGTTCGACAACATGGACTGGACGCAGGACGACGACCTGCGCGCCGAGTACGGCTTCGAGGTCAGCCCCGAGGACGGCATCGCCTACGTGCGTGCGCTCTGCGCTCACGCCCGGTCCCTCGGGCTCGGCTGCATGGCCAAGAGCACGGCCGAGGGCGCCGCGGACTTCGACGGTCTGACGGTCGAGTCCTATGCGGACGACCTGGACTGGTGGAGTCACGACGAGCTGCAAGGCATCCTGGATGCCGGCGGGCTCGGTGTCATCGTGCACTACGACGCGACGGACTGCGACGCGGTGCTGGCCGACTATCGCGCCGCCTACGGGCCGCGTCTGTCGTTCATCTGCGAGGACCGGGCGACGAAGGCCTACCGACACTTCGACGCGCGCTGAGGCGCCCGCGGGCGCTCAGTGTTCTTCGGGGTCCGCGTCGGCCTTGACGCGCATGTCCTCGCGGGGGGGCCGGCGCATGTCTTTGTCCAGCTCGGCGTCCGGCGGCGGTGCGGCGGCATCGGGCAAAGCGACGTCCGGGGTCGGGACCGCGGCGTCCGGGGTCGGCGTCGAGCCGTCCGGCTTCACGAAGGCGTCGCGCTTGGGGCCGCCATCGGCGGTGGGGCCGAGCGCGTCCGTCTCGGGGCCGGCATCCGGGATCGGCGGTGCGGCGTCCGTCGTGGGGGTGCCGCCACCGCAGGGGACCTCGTCGGCCACCATGTCGAAGGTCTTGTCCTGGGGCGACTCGGCGGCGTCCACCTGCTGACCGTACGCGGCGCAGCGCAGGGGCCGCTCGGCGGCGGCGTCCCACTCCTTGGCCTCGAGTCGATAGCGACCGGGGGGCAGGGTGGGGAAGTAGATCTCCAGCGTCCGGCGGCCGTCCACGCTGGGCGAGCGGATGAACTGGTCGGGCCCGCCGCCGGCCGGCAGCGCGCTGATGCTCACCTTGACTGCGCGGGCCGTGTCGATGTTGTTCACGACGACTCGCAGGTCGGCGTTCTCGAGCCGCGCGTGCGGGTCGAAGACACAGCCGCCGACGGTGAGCGCCGCGGCCGCCAGGAGGCGGCGCCGCATCAGTACCGGCCGCCGACGACGAAACCGCCGGGCGTGGGCGCGACGGCGACGTCCCCGGAGTCGGGGCGATCGAGCAGGAACAGCGTGACCGCGGCCCCGGCGGCGGCGATGCCGGCGGCGCCGAAAGCCCAGGACATCGCCTGCTCGCGCTCGATCTGGTCGGCGAGCGCCTTGTCGCCGATGCCCTTGGCGGCCACGCGGTCGTCGAAGCGTTTGTTGTCCTGGATGGCCGAGAGGCCCTGCCAGGCGGCCACACCGCCGAGGGCGAGCGCGAGGCCACCCGTGGCGTAGGGCCACACGCCGAAGCGCGTCCCGCCGCCCGGCGAGGCGCCGACGGAGGCGTCCGAGCCCACCGTCTCGGGGAGGGCCGGCGTGTTGTGCTGGATCGCGGGCACGAGTCCGGAGCTGGCGACGAAACCGGCGTAGAAGCCGCTGCCGTAGGCCTGGCCGTAGAGGTGGCGCTGGAAGGCGTCGCTCAGCGCGCCGCGCGTGGCGGACTCGCGGCGGCGCCAGCTCAGGCGGCCCTCGTCGATGACCCCGGGGCGCGGCGGCTCGATGCGCGCCTCGTCGTCGTCCCGGCGCAGGTAGTAGAACGGCGCGTCCGCCAGGGCCATGACGATGGGGGCCTCGCCGGAGCCGTTGAAGTCGGCGTAGCGATTGCCGCGGGCATCCTCGAGCCAGGCGCGGCCCAGGAAGCCGCGGGGGATGCGCAGGAAGCTGCGGGGGCCGTCCGTGTAGGCCAGGAGCGGCCGGTTGCGGTCGCTGCTCGGCGGCTGGAAGACGACCATCGGGCGGGCGGACTCGTCCGGGATGGCGTCGTTGGCGGCGTGGACGTACGCGGCGAGCTCGCTGTATTCGACCGCGCCGTCGCCGTTGGCGTCCGCGACGCCGGTCAGGCCGGAGCGGACCTCGTGGCTGAACACACCCGCGCCGAAGACCTCCCACTCGTGGGTCTCGCGGCCGGCCGTCGAGGCGAGGATGGCGCCGGTGTTCGGATAGGCGCGCAGATCCTGCTGGTCGAGGTACGTGGCAATGGCGGTGCGGTAGTCGTCCGGGCGGTAGTCGTCCGGGGCGGGGCCGCGGTTGAACACCAGGGCCTGGGCGTGGCAGGCGTCGATGAGCAGGTGATTGAAGTCGGCGTGCGAGGCGGCGACCACGAGCTGCAGCAGGTCGGCCCGGCTGAGCGTGGTGTCGCGCAGGTGCATGCGGCCCTCGCCGCTGGCGCCGGCCTCGCCGTGACCGGCGAAGACGAAGTAGAAGTCCACCGACTGGCCGGCGGAGCGGGCGCGGTCGATGGCGGTGTTCAGGCGCTCCATCGCGGCGACGAGCTCGACGCGGGTGCCGGGGCGCGTGCCCTGGGCGGCGCCGGGGTAGCGGCGCTGCGTCTCGGCGTCCAGCACGGTCAGCAGTTCGACCTGCGCGCCGGTGCTGCGGAGGAGCTCCGCGTAGCGAAGGCCGTCGTCGTCCGCGTAACGCAGCGCCTGCAGACCGCCGCCGTTCGGCTGGTTCTCGGCGACGACCAGGGCGAATCGATGCGGGGGGACGTCACCGGCGGAGGCCGAGGCCGCCGCCAGGAGCGTCGAGAGCAGAATGAGCGGACGGATTCGGGTCACGGGGTACGCCCTCCCGGGGCATCCACGATTTCCATGAATGCTTCCAGTACCGCGAAGCCCTCGGTCGTTTCAAGTTCGCGCAGCGCTGCTGCGCTCCCCTGGCCGAGATGCGCCTCGAGGGACGCCCGGGAGAGAGGGTGGGTTCCGAAGACCCCGAAAACGCGCCAGCGCCCGGGGGCGTGGCGCACGGAGAGGTCGAAGCTGCCGGGCAGGGGGGCCTGGCGGGCGCCCGGCTCCAGCGCGAGCACGCCGTCTGCGCGCGGCCAGTACCAAGAGACCTGACCCTGGGGGCCGACGGCGAAGAGCGCGAGGCTCGTCGGCGTGGGCCGGGCGTTGGACGACTGCAGCGAGTAGGTGAACTGGATGCGGTCGTTCAGGCGGCAGTGGGCCGCGTGCCCCGTGCCGGCGATGGCCGTGGACTCGATGCGGGCGGCGGCGCCGTCGACGCCGATGCAGAAAAGGCTGAACCCGAGGTCGGCGCCCACACCGCCGCGAGCGGCGAACTCGGGTGGGGTCTCGGCGGGCGTGGCCGCCGGGCGGAGCAGGGCGAGCGCGAGG
>CAINDO010000379.1 GCA_903847385.1 uncultured Myxococcales bacterium | reverse complement strand
GGGCGAGGGGGAGTGATGGGGGCGGTGCGCCCGAACGAGTCTGACTACGGGGGAAGACGGATGTTCCGACGACCGTATTCCCTCCAGAGGTACTCCCTCAGCATCAGTGCCTCCCGCGTGTAGTCCGGCCACATCCGGCCGAAGTCGTAGGCGATGCCCTCGCGGAGCCAACGGTTCATGCTCGGACTGAGTTCCGCCCATTCGGCGGGCGTCACGAACACCCACCGCGGGTCGCCCCACGCGGTCATCACTTCGACATAGGCCTCAATGAAAAGCTGCCGTCCGTTGCCCACGGTTGTCCATGGAGGCCAGTTGTCTCTGTCCAAGTATAGACCGACCAACGCGTCGACCGCCGGTTGCCCGAGCTCGAGAATCCGAGAGTCCGATGGAAATCCGACCAGTGTAAGGGCCAGTGCGTCACGAACATGCTGTTCGACTGGAAGCATCACCGCCTCCTCGGACTCCCGCTGGGCGAGCCTGACGTAGCTCGAAGACTCAACGACCTCCACGTCGAGGCCCATCTCCAGGGCCCGGGTTCGCATCCCGTCACGGAGCGTCGGCCAGTGGAGGAAGACCTCGGCCCGGTAGCCGGCGGCACCGTGGGCATTGAGGTAGTCGGCCACCGCGAGTGTTCCGTCGGCACGCAGCGAAGCCAGATACGCGCGAAGCGCGGCCAGGATGGGCTCGGTCGCACCGGGCACGTCGAACCAGCCGGCCACCACGGGGCGCACCTGAAGCCACGTGGTGGACTCGCCCCGCTCGGCGGCCAGAATGGCGAACCGAAGGACTCGCGCCTCTGCATCTGGTTCACGAAAGACCACCTCCATCTCGCTCGGTGTCAGCGGCCGAGTCGCCGAAGCGTCCGCGAGGTGAAACGCTTCCGGGTTCGAGTATTGCTTCGGTAGACGAATGGACTGGAAGGCCCGTGCGGGGACAACGGCGAGCCCCAGTGCGATGATCGTCGCGGTCGCCCATACGCGAAAGTCAGTCATGTGGCGCGTTGCCTTCGCGGCCGGCGACGGACGATGTGCGGTTCGCAGGCATCCGAGATTCCTCCTGCGCCACGATGCCACGCCCGCGGCGGCGTGTCGACACCAGGCGCTCGGCCCTACGCCCCCATCACCGCCCCGGCCGGAAACCACCGGTCGTCGACCGTGACCACCGCCCGCCCCAGCGCCCGCAGCGTGTCGAGCGCCGCGGCCACGAGCCCGCCGCCGCGCGTGAGTTCGCGCCCGGTCGCGCCGGGCTGCTCGTCGAGCGTTTGACCCATGTGGGTCGCGATGTCATCGATCCTGAGTTGCGGCGGGTCGCCGAGCCGCCGGTGATGTACGTGCGAGCCCATCGCAACGGCCGCATTTCCTTCGGCGATGAATCCTGTGGCGTCGTGGAATATCGGCTCCCAGTGACCGCGCAGGTCCGTATCGGGATCGCGCCCGTGGACGTCGCGGGGAATCGTGGGCGGCTGGAACAGGCGGTGTTGCATACCCGGCCGCCAACCTGTGTTCCGTGAGTCGGGGGCCTGGCACGTCCAGCGGAGCTGAGTCACGCCCGCGGATTGACCCAATGGTGTTCAACGCCGTTTGACGGTGTCAAGCCCTTGAGAAGGACGCACTTGCCGCGAGGACCGGGTCCAACGGGCGTCCGCTCCCAAGGCATCCCGCCTACTGCTTGAACCGCTCCGCTAACCGGTGAATCAGCGTGAACGCGGGCGGAGAATGCGCCGTTGAGATGAACTCCGCCGCCTCAGCGTCGACATCCCTGGGGGAGTGAGAGCCCTTCGGGATGATCCAGATGTCGCCCCGGTGGGTGACGTAGATGTATGAGGAGATGCTCACGTCCGGTGGCGCGAGGCGCGTGCGGGACATGGTGAGGAGGTATCCGCGCCACGACGAGATGTACGACCAGTTGTCCCCGAGGGAGGCTTTGGTGTCGATCGGGGGACGCCCGAAGAACTCCCGGAGGATCTCCTCCCGCCGCTTCTGCGGCACGTCGCCCATGCGCTCGAAGATGTTGCGTCCGCCCGCGTACGGTCGGGCCGCCCCATATCTCATCCGCTCCTCAATCGTCGGTTCTCGGGCGTGGACCCAGTTGTATCCGGCGTAGCGCGTGTATGTCCCTTGCGCGATGGACTCGCGGGCGAACTCGAGGCCGTCAGGGAAGCTGTCGTCCTGGGCCGGTGGCGGGGTCGGGGTGGCACTTTGGGGCACGGGCTCTCCTTTGCTACATGCGAAGTTGGGCACTCCCAGGAGGAGCCACGCGAAGACCGTCAATCGTTGCACAGGTCCAGCTCCTCGTCCGGGGTCACGACGTGGGCCTCGCCGCCGTCCGCGCCGGGAATCGCGCCGATGAAGCTCTCGAAGTCCCTGCGAATCCACTTCTGTACCTTGGTCAGCGGACCGCCCTCTCCTGGCCTCGCGGCGATGGCGGCCGACCCGAGCCCCGACGCGACGGCGACAAACACGAGCGAGCGGCGGTGCATCGGCGTGCGACGTGTGTTCATGGTTCTCTCCGGGATCGCTCCGGTCAGGGTGTCCCGCTCGAAGTCGAGTGGCGCTCCGCCGCGCTCGAACGTGCGGGACTCGCCGGGGCCGTCGCCCCCGTAGATGAAGAGCGAAGTCACCTCGTTCGCCGCGTTCAGCTCGGCCGCCGGCCGCAGCGAGTCCAGCGAGAGCCAGCCCGCGGTGCGCACGGCGTCATCGTGCCGGGCGAGCCGCCAGCCCAGCGCGTCGCGGGTGGTCGTCGTCGAGGTCAAGCCGTTCTCCTTCCCTCCGACTGTACGACAAGTCGGCGTCGCCAGGACAATCGATGGCGTCACCGGGCCGCCTACGCCCCCATCACCGCCCCGGCCGGAAACCACCGGTCGTCGACCGTGACCACCGCCCGCCCCAGCGCCCGCAGCGTGTCGAGCGCCGCGGCCACGAGCCCGCCGCCACGGGTGAGCTCGCGCCCGGTCGCGCCGGGGTTTTCGTCCAGCACGTGACCCACGTGGATCACGATGTCATCGATCCTGAGTTGCGGCGGGTCGCCGAGCGCCTCGCCCGTCGGCAGGACGAACCGGAGCCGCTGGGTTTCGCCATCCAGAACGAGCCCCAACGCCCCCTCATGAATCAACCGATGGTGGGCGCTGCACAGGCAGATCAGGTTCCCCGCCCGATGGTCGCCGCCCTGGCTCCGCGGCCGGATGTGATGCAGATCGAGCCACAGCCGGTTGCGACAGTGCGGCACGGCGCAGCGGTGGCCGTGCTGCTCGAACACCTTGCGGCGCGTCGCCGGCGGGATGGCGTGGGTCAGGCGGGGCGCCCGTGCGGTCAGGTCCAGCACCTCCGCGTCGCACTCGGCGCAGGCGACGTCCGTGTGTTCCGCCGCGCTCGGCGCCTGCGGATCACCCACATGGGTGTTTTCGCAGCTCGGGCAGTGGTGAATCGACACGCGAAAACGCTCGGCGGTCGGGGGCACCTGCTCCAGTTCGACGAGGGCGTTGCGGGCGAGATCGGCCAGCAGCACACCGTCGTCGCAGTCGGCGCCGAATCCGCCCTGCAGACGCAGGCGCGCGAGGGTGGCGCGAACGACCTCGGCGTCCGCCGAGGACACGTCGAACCGCAGCGTCACGCGCGGGCTCGCCGGGAGCGCGCCGGGATCCGGCGGTGGTG
>CAINDO010000378.1 GCA_903847385.1 uncultured Myxococcales bacterium | reverse complement strand
GGCGGCAACGGCGGCGAGCCTCCCCCTCCGCCGGACGCGGGCCCCGGCGGCGCGCCCACCCCGGACCAGGGCCTGCCCCCGGCCTGCGAGGTCCCCGCGCCCGTCGGCTGCCCGGCCCTCTGCGCGGACGCGACGGGCGCCTGCCCCGTGGACATCTACACGTTCCGGCGCAGCCTGCCGGACGCCGTGCCCGCCCGCCTCGAGGGCGTGGTGACCAGCGTCCGCTTCGAGCCGCTGAACCCCGCGCTGGCCTCGCACCTCACGATCCAGGTGCCCGTGAGCGCACCGGAGTACGAGGGCCCCGTGGATTCGGGCCTGTGGGTCTTCCTGGGGGACGCCCCCAACCCGCTCCCGATCGCCGACTTCCGCGTGGGCGACCGCCTCCAGTTCCGCGGTGAGGCGCTCAACTACTTCGGGCAGCACCAGCTCCACAACGTGACCGAGGTCCAGCGCCTCGCCCGCGACCAGGAGCTGCCGGCCTTCACCAGCGCCCGCCCCGCCGATCTGGCCACGGGCGGCGCCTTCGCGCAGGGCCTCGAGGGCGCGCTCGTCGAGATCGCCGGCGTGTCCGTGACGGACGTCGCGCCGCCCCCCGGCGAGGGCGACCGCGCCCCCACCGGCGAGTTCGTGGTCGACGGCAGCCTGCGGGTGGACGACTTCATCTACGCGCCGGTCTTCCCCGCCCTGGGCGCCGGCTACGACCGCATCGCCGGCGTGCTGCGCCTGGGCAACGCGGACACCAAACTCGAGCCCCGCGGCCCGCAGGACGTCACCGAGTCGCGCCCCGTGCTGCTCAGCCTGCTGCCGGCCGAGGCGGAGATCGACGTGGGCGAGGTCGACGCGCCGCGCGACGCCCAGGGCACGCCCATGACGGTGACGCTCGACCGCGCCGCGCCGCCGGGCGGCTTCGTGGTCACGCTGGGCTCGGGCAACCCGGCGCTGCTGCGTGTGCCGCCGACGCTGGTGGTGCCCGCGGGCACTCGGCAGGCCGAGGTCGTCGCCGAGGGCGTGGCCGCCGCCCCGGACGTGCGCCTGACGGCGAGCGCCGGCGACCGGGCGCTCGATGCCCACGTGGCCGTGGTGCAGCGCATCACGCAGCCCCACGACCTGGCCATGACCGTGTTGCCCCCCCGCGTGCAGGCCGGCAACCGGGTCCGCGTGCACCTGGAGATGGACGAGGCGCCCCCCGGCGGCTTCCAGTACTCGCTCAACGTGCGGCCCCAGGGCGCGCTCGTGGGCGCGGGGCCGGGTGTGCTGCCGCCGGGCGTCACGACCGTGGACCTGGACTTCGTGGTCGGCGCGCTCACGCCGCCGGGCCCCGTGACGCTCGAGCTCGCGCAGACGGGTCGCCCCGGCTTCACGCGGCAGGCCGGCTTCGAGGTGGTGCCCTTCGTGGACTACACCGGCCTGGTGATCAACGAGCTCAACTACGACAACCCGGACCTGGACACCTTCGAGTTCATCGAGGTCTACAACGGCTCGCCCAACGCCCTGCCCATGGACACGCTGCGCATGGAGCTGATCAACGGCGCCGATCTGATGCGCTACGGACAGATGAACCTGGCCGAGGCCGCGCAGTTCCTGCGCCCCGGGGAGTTCCTGGTCGTGGGCACGCAGGCCGTGCTGGACGTCCTGCCCTTCGGCACGCCGAGCATCCTGCTGCAGGGCGCCATCCAGAACGGCCCGGACGGCGTGCGGATCCTGGACGTGAGCAACCCCAACGCCTTCCCGGTGGACGCCCTGGCCGCCGAGGGCCTGGTCGCCGGCGCGGGCGAGGGCGCCTTCGCCATCCCCGACGGCAACGGCGCCGTGGACACGAGCCTGTGCCGCTGCGGCGATGGCGCCGATCTGAACGACAACGCCCTGGACTTCACGGCCCGCACGCCCACGCCGGGCGCGCCCAACGCCTGCCTGTAACCGCAAAGACGGACATCGACCCATGCCGACGCTGTTCACCCGCATCATCAACGGCGAGATCCCCAGCACGAAGGTCTGGGAGGACGACCGGTGCATCGCCTTCCGCGACATCAACCCGACGGCGCCGACCCACGTGCTCGTGGTGCCCCGCCAGGAGATCACGCGCCTGGACCAGATGACCGAGGCCGACGAGGGCCTGGTGGGCCACCTGATGCGCGTGGCCACGCTGGTCGCCCGCGAGGAGGGCCTCAACGACTTCCGCGTGGTGGTGAACAACGGCGCGGGGGCCGGGCAGAGTGTGTTCCACCTGCACGTCCACGTGATCGGCGGTCGCTCGCTGTCCTGGCCGCCGGGCTGATCGGCGCCCTTGTCGCCGGCCCTCTTCCTCACGGTGGTCGCGCTGTCGCTCTCGCTGGCCACCCTGGCCGGCGCGCGGCGCAACCCCATCCCCGTGGCGCCCGCGTGGGTGGCCGTGCTCGTCACCGCCCTGGCCCTGGCCGGCCTCCTGTGGCGCGAGTCGCTGTGCTGGGCCGCGATCGCCCTCGCCGGCGTGGGGCTCCTGGCCCCGGCGCTCGTGATGGCGCGGGTGCGAGCGCTGGCCAGCCGGGGAGAGTACGGCGCCGCCGCGCGCCTGCTGCGGCGCCTGCTGATCGTGCGGCGCAGCGCGGCGCTCACGGACTGGGCCCGCGTCTGGGAGACGACGGACGCCCTGGTCCACGGGGACGCCGGCCCCGCCGACCGACAGATCGCCGAGTGGCGCGACGTGCCGACGGCGCGCGCCCCGCGCGAGTGGCTGTTGGGCATTCGCTGGCGCTGGCCGGACGCCCTCTCGAGCGAGACGCCGGATCTGCGCATCCGGGCCGCCTGTGAGACGGGCGACGTCGAGGGCGCGGTCTCGCTCTGCGTGCAGCAGGCCCGTCAGCGACCGGGTCCCACGGCCCTGGCGCGCCAGCGGCTGGCCTGGCTGGCGCCCGTCGCCTTCAGCGGCCGCGTGTCCGCCACCGAGGTCCTGTGCACGCTCCTGCGCGTGCCGCCGCCCCTGGTCGAGATCTGGCGCGCCACGGCGCTCTCCGCCGCCGGGCAGGCCGACGAGGCCCGCGCGCGGCTCGACGCCCTCGCGCGGCGACCGGATCTCTCGGACGGCCTGCGCTACCTGCGGGCGATGCGCGCGGCGAACCTGCCCGGGCCGGCCACGCTGAGCCCCGCCGCGCAGGACCAGCTCGTGCGCTTCGAGCGCGAGATCCTGGCCGGCGCGGTGCTGCGGTTGCGGCTGCCGAAGCGCGCGCCTCGCACCCTCGGCCTGCTCGTGGCGCTCGTGCTTGTGTATTGCGTGGAGATCTGGCGCGGCGGCTCCATGGACGCCCGCGTGGCCTACGAGCTCGGCGCGCTGCGGCCGACACACGGATTCCCGGACGAGCCGGCGCGGTTGATCACCTACGCGTTCCTGCACCACGGTCCGCTGCACCTGCTGCTCAACGGTCTGACCATCGCGCTCATCGGCGCCACGGTCGAGGCGGCCGTCGGCGGCTGGCGCATGATCACCATCTACGCGGGCGCGACCATCGGCGCGGGCCTGGCCATCAGCTACTTCGGCGGTGAGGAGATCACGCTCGGGGCCTCGGGCGCGGCCATGGGGCTCATGGGCGCGGTGGGGGTCATCGCGGCGCGCGACCGTCGCACGCGGGGCACGCGCACCGGGCGGAACATCGGCCTTGCCATCGCGGGTCTCGTTTTGCTTCAGTCCAGCCTGGACGCTTCGATGCCGGAGATCAGCTTCGCCGGCCACCTGGGCGGGGCGGTGTGTGGCGCCCTGTCCGCCCTTCTCCTCGTGCGCGGCAGCGGCGCGGGAACGCTGCATCGGGAGTGATCACATGACGCGCTTTCGCTCGACGCTCGGCCTGGCCCTGCTGTGTCTCTCGGCCTGTGACGACACCGGCGGCGGCGGTGCCACGCCCGCGGACGCGCGCTTCGGCCTGGCGGACGCGACCTGCGCCGCCTGCGACGCCACCTGCACGGCCTGCGACGCCGCAACCGAGGACGTCCGCTACGCCGATCTGCGCCCGCAGGACGCCGCCGCGGACGCCGGCGAGTCGTGCACCCCCGGCGAGACGCGCTGCCCCGAGGCCGAGGACGCCGAGACGTGCGGGGACGACGGCCGCTGGATGGCCACGCCCTGCGGTCCCGGCGAGGTCTGCAACCGCGGCGCCTGCACCTGTCTGCCCGGCTCGTCGCGGGGGTGTGATGGCCCCTTCGACCGCGTGGTCTGTCAGGCCGATGGCACGGACGCGGTCGAGGCCTGCCCGACCGGCCAGTGGTGCAGCGGAGGCGTCTGCGGCGCGCCGAGCTGCCCGGGCAACGACGCCTGTCACAGCGACACCGTGTGTCTCGACGGCGTGTGCACGCCCTATCTGAACCCGCCCGCCCAGCCCTCGGCCAGCCTGTGTCGCACCAACCCCGTGGTGGGTGACTTCTCGCCCGAGGTCCAGTGTCGGTGGACGGGCGGCGAGGTCTCCGGGCAGGTCATCGCGATCGATCTCGACGGCGACGGCGTGCCGTCGATCCTGTTCGCCAACGCCGGCGAGATCGTCGCCATCCGCGGCGACGACTGCACCGAGGAGCTCCGCTCGAACACGGGCCACGCGATCAGCAACGAGTCCTGCCCCGCCGCCGGGGACGTCGACGCGGACGGCCTGCCCGAGGTCGTCGGCGTCGGTGGCTTCGGCGCGCTCTATGTGTTCGATGAGACCCTGCAGGTGCAATACATCGGCGCGACCTCGGCCGGCGGCCTCGCCTCGGCCCCGGCCATCGCCGACCTGGACGCCGACGGCCACCCGGAGATCGTCAGCGGCGCGACCGCCCTCAACGGCGAGGACGGCACGCCGCAGGGCAGCGGCACCGAGCCCCCGGGCACGGGGTTCGGCCCCATCCCGGCCATCGCCGACCTGGATGGCGACGGCCAACAGGAGGTCGTCTACGGCAGCCGCATCTACGACTCGCAGATGCAGGACGTGACCCCCGAGGCCATGCGTCGCCTGCAGGCCGGGCACGTGGCCATCGCCGACTTCGACCCGGACTCGCCGGGGCCGGAGATCGCCGTGGTGGGCGGCACGACGCACGTGCGCATTCAGCGCGTGGACGGCACCGTGATTTTCGGGCCGTACCAGGTGCCCGGCTCCATGTGGGCCGGCGGCGCGCCGAACGTGGCCGACTTCGACGGCGACGGCCGCCCGGAGATCGGCACGGCGGGCTCTTCCAACTACGCCGTGTTCGACCAGGACTGCGCCGCGGATCCCCTGCCCGCCGACTGCGTTCAGCCGGGCATCCGATGGCTGCGCCCCACCCGCGATGGCTCCTCGGGCTGCACGGGCTCGACGACCTTCGACTTCGAGGGCGACGGCCGCACCGAGGTCATCTACAACGACGAGTGTTTCCTGCGTGTGTACGACGGCGCCACGGGCGCGGTGCTGCTCGCCCTGGCCAACACCACGGGCACGCTCATCGAGGCGCCCATCGTCGCGGACGCGGACGGCGACTACAACACGGAGATCATCGTCGGCTCGGACCGCGGTTTCCCCTGCAACGACGCCGATCCGGACACGGGCACCCGCCCCGCGCAGACCTTCGGCGTGACCGTGATGCGCGACAGCAAGGACCGCTGGGTGCACAGCCGGCCCATCTGGAACGAGAACGCGTACTCGATCACCAACGTCGAGAACGACGGCACGATCCCGGCGCTGCCCGAGGCCAACTGGCGCAGCTTCAACAGCTTCCGCGAGAACGCGCAGCCCCGCGACAAGGCGCTGGAGGCGCCGGACCTCACCGTGCGCGCCACCGTTCGGCCCGAAGACACCCGCGCCTGCGGCCCCGTCGAGCTGACGGTGACCATCCACAACCGAGGCAGCCAGCCCGTGTCGCGCGGCCTGCCCGTGCTGTTCCTGAACGGCGACCCCGCCGCGGGCGGCCAGGAGTTCTGCCGCACGGAGACCACGCAGCGCCTCGGCCCGGCGGAGGGCGAGGACGTGTCCTGCGAGTGGGGCGGCGCACCGAACGCCGGTGGCCTCGTCTACGTGTACGTGGACGCCGAGGTGGTGGGCGCGTTCGAGGAGAACCGCAACGCCGAGTGCGCCGAGGGCAACAACTTCACGGTCGTGCGTGTGCCGGCCTGCCTCCCCTGACGGAAGGCGCCCCGCTCGAGCCGGCCTCGACAATCTCGGGGGCCGACGAGACGCTCGCCCGCGCAGCCCGCGGCCACGGTGGCCCTTGGACGAGGTCCTGCAGGGTGCGGCGATCGACTCTCAGAAGTGGTAGACGGCGTGCTGAAGGTCGCGGTCGGCCTCGAGGGTCTCGTCCCGGGCGCCGGGGCACAGTCCGTCGAGCGCAGTGCCGAAGATTGCCGGCTCGCCACCTCGCGAATGCCATCCCCGCGAAATCTATCGTGGGTGCGCTGTCCGATGACCCGCCTCGGGCGGTCCATGTCGTGCGCACGACCGGTTTGCATCAACCCCATTTCGGGCAGCGTCAGGGCGGCGCCCGGTTCAAAGTGTCAAGGAGGCGCCCGGTCGTACACTTCATCAGCGGGTCGGGGACCTTCATCAGCCGCCGCGAAGCTTCCCCAACGAAACCGAAGCTTCCCCAACAGCGTGGAAAGCTTCCCCAACGGCGCCGAGAGCTTCCCCAACCGAGGGCGAAGCCTCCCCAACGGCGCATGGAGCTTGTTCAGCGGCGCATGGAGCTTGTTCAGCGGCGCATGAAACCTCGCCACGCGACGCCAAGCGTCGTCACTGGCCAAAGAGGCTTCGTCAAGCGGAAAAGAAGGTCCATCACCGGCCCGGGGACCTTCCCCACCGGTGACGAGACCTCTCGCGAGGTGAAGTGGCGACCCAGGCCGGTGCGGGAGCGTCGGGGCCGGTGATGAAGGTTGGTTTCCGGTGATGAAGGTCCAAGTTCGGTGATGAAGGTCCGCGCGCCGTTGGGGAAGCGACCTGGTCCGGTGACGGAGCTCGGTGATCGGGTGGGGAAGCTTGGTAATCCGCTGGTGGAACTTCGTTTTCGTTGGGGACGTTTCGTTTTCGGTGACGAAGGTCCGCGGGCTGGTGACGGGGGGGTGATTTTTGGTGATTTGGGTATGCGGGGGCGTGGGGAAGGTCCGCGGGGCAGTGGAGGGCGTTTCTGTGCGGATGAACGGCCGCCTCGCGGAGGTGGCGGAGACCGGGCGCATCCTGGACACGGCCTGCGGTCGGCGGGACGTGGCCCGGGCGCCTGATTGACTCGATCCGGGTGCATTTTGCTTATCATGCGTTCAGTGTTTTGACAAAATGGACACACATCCAGACGTCAGGGCACCCCATGACTCCCAGCGACCTCCACGCGCAGCTCCGCGCCGCGCGCCGGGCCCAAACGCGGGCCGAGTTCAGCCTCGCCGTGCTTCTCTGCGAGCTCAAGTCCAGCGGGCGTTACACCGAGCGCGGACACACCAGCGTCGAGTCGTACGCCGAGGCCGAGCTCGACCTGACCGTGCGACAGACGCGCGATCTGGTGGCGATCGGGCGACACATGCGCGAACTCCCGGTGCTCGCCGCGGCGTTCAGCGACGGGCGACTCAGCGCGACCAAGGCCCGCGAGGTCGCCCGGGTCGCCACGCCGGACACGGACGCCGCCTGGACGGAGCGAGCGTGTGTGAGCACGAGCCGCGTGCTGGAGCGTCAGGTCGCCGCCGCGCGCCGGGGCGACACACCGCCGCCGGACCCTGCGGCGGTCCCTGCGAGTTCGCGCGTGATTCTGCGGTTCGACGTGTCCGCGGCGGACGCCGAGGCCGTCCGGGCGACGCTCGCGCGGCTGCGCCTGCAGGGCGGCTTCGGCGCAGACTGCGACGACGGTGTGTTGCTGGCCGATCTCGCGCGCAACGCCTTGATCGAGATGGAGCAGGTGCCGCCGACGGCCGAGCGTTTCCGCGTGTCGATTCGCCACTGCCCGACCTGCGAGAATACTCACGTGGGCGATCCGAGAGCGCCGAGCGCTCCGGAACACACGGACCTCGCCTGCGCCGAGTGCGACGCGGAGGTGGTTGATCTCACCGCGCCGAAACCGCGCCTGACGCACGCGATCCCACCGGCGACGCGGCGCAAGGTGTTCGAGCAGCACGGCCACCGATGCGCCGTGCCCCACTGCCGCAATCGGCTGTGGCTCGACCTGCACCACATCCGGCCGCGGAGCCAGGGCGGCGACCACCGGGCGGGGAACCTGGTCTGCCTTTGCAGCGCGCACCATCGGTTGATTCATGAAGGTGCGCTGGGGCTTGTTCTGGATGGCGAAACGCAGCGGCTGCGGTTTGTGCTCCCGACGGGCGAGGTGCTCGGCGATCCGCCGCAACTCACGGTCGATGACATCGCGGCCCACGTGGGTCACACGCTCGAATCAGAGCCCGGCTCGGCGGGCCGCGAGCTCACGCGCGGGGGTGGGCTCGTGGCCGCGGCGCTCGACACATTGCGGGCGCTTGGCCGGGCCGTGGTCACGGTCG
>CAINDO010000377.1 GCA_903847385.1 uncultured Myxococcales bacterium | reverse complement strand
CGCGCTCGGCCTCCTCGAGGCGGGCCGAGCGCTCCTCGACCATCCGGGTGAGCATGGTCACCTCGGCGTCGGCGTCCGGGACCTCGGCGCCGCTGTAAAAGAAACGGAGCCGTTCATCGAGCACCACCAGGTCGAGCTCGAGGACCTCGGAGCGGTAGCGCCCCCCCTGCGGGATGATCGGCACGTAGCGGCGATTCAGCGGTGCCTCGTCGCCCTCGAGGCGGAAGCCGGCGAGCTCCTGTCGGATGACCTCGAAGACGAAGTACTCCCGGATGCCGTGGCGCGCGAAGCGGTCGACGTTGCGGCGGTAGTCCTTGGCGCGGCGGCCCTTGTTGCGGATCTCGAGGATGAAGTCGGGCCCGCGCCCCTCGTCGAGCACGACCCACGAGTTGCGGGGCTTGAGCTCGACGTCGCGGACCGCCAGCACGTCCGGCACGAACGTCGGCGCGCCGGGGTACATCACCATCAGCTCCGGCGCGATGAACATGCCGCGCTGCCGTTGCCCGAAGAACCGGCGCAACGACATGACGACCGTCATCTTGGCGTCGGAGTGGGGCGTGCCCTCGGACATCACCTCCGTCAGGGGCAACGCGTCGATGAGCTCCCAGACCTTCTCCTCGCGCTGCGCGGGGGTCATCGCGCGCCACGTCGCCTCGTCCGGGGCGATGGGGGTGGGCTCGCTGAAACGCTCCGGAAGCGGGTCGGGGACCCGGGGCTTGACGGTCGGATCGGCCATGGCGGGAGTGTAACACGACCCGGAGGCGAGGGACCACGCGCCCCCGCCCGCTACTGCGAGAGCAGCGCCCAGATCTCCTGGCCGGAGATCACCAGCACCAGCCCCAGGAACAGCACGAAGCCGATGGCGTGCACCACGGCCTCGAACTTGCGGGGCACGGCGCGCCGCGACACGAGCTCCACCGCCAGGAAGAGCAGGCGGCCGCCGTCCAGCGCGGGCAGGGGCAGCAGGTTCAGGATGGCCAGGTTGATGCTGATGAGCACCAGCAGGTCGAGGAACCAGTCACCCAGGCCCAGGGTGACCAGGTCCGCGCCCACGGACACCAGCTTGACGATGCCCGAGACCTCGGCCTTCTCCTCGCCGCGGAACATGCGGCCGAGGCTGGAGATGAACTGCGCGTTGAGCGCCCACGTGCCCCGGGCGGCGTACTCCAGGGCGCTGCCGATGCCGTCCGCGCCGAAACGCGCCAGCTGCGGGCGGATTCCGATGCGCCAGCCCCGGCTCGTCTCGGCCGGCGTGATGGTCACCTCCAGGGGCGTCCAGGCGTCCCCCACGACGGGAATGGAGACGAGGAGGCCCGGGGCGTTCTCGGCGTCGTAGGGGAGGACGGCCGGCGGCGTCCTGTCCCCGTCGGGCGGGCGGCGGACGTCCAGGCGCAGCGGCCGGCCCTCGGCGGCCCCCACGCGCTCGTTCAGCTCGCGCAGGCGGTGGATCTCCACGCCGTCGACGCCGACGATGGCATCCCCCGGGCGCAGGCCGGCGGCGGCGGCGGGGCCCTCGACCTCGGCCAGCACGAGCGTGGCCAGCGGGCGGCCCTCGTAGCGCATGGCGTTGAAACCCAGGAACCCCAAGAGGCCGAGCAGGGCGGCGAACAGCAGGTTGAAGACGGGCCCGGCCAGCACCATGGCGGCGCGCTGCCAGAGTGGCCTCGAGTTGAAGGTCCCCGGCGCGTCCGGGGCGTCGTCGGCGTCCGCGGCGTTGAGGCCGGCGACCTGCACCACGCCCCCCACGGGCAGCACCCCCAGGCTGTACACGGTGCCACCGTGCGTGACGCGGATCAGCGCGGGTCCGAAACCCACGGAGAACCGCAGCACCCGCATGCCCGAGGCCCGCGCCACCAGGAAGTGTCCGAGCTCGTGGACGAACACGAGCATCTGGAAGCCGAGGAGGGCGACGACCGCGCTCATCGGCGGGGCATCCGGGGGGCCCGGCGCGGGCGGCGAGCAGTCATGTCCGCACCGTAGCACGCTTCGGGAATTCGCGGGTTTGCTCGCGCCGGGAGTCCGATGTTACAACCCGACCATGGTGGAAAAATCGCGTATGAATCGCTTTTTCGGGCGTCTCGTCGTGCTCTTCGTGCTCGTCGTCTCCGGCTGCGGCGACGGGGGCGGTGGGGGCGGAGGCGGGGACTCGGTCGCTGCATGCGAGGCGGACGTCGACTGCAAGCTCGGGCGCCACTGCGTCTCCGGGGCGTGCCAGGTCGCGGCCATCAATTGCCAGGACGACTCGCAGTGCCCGCCGACGCTGCTGTGCTCCAACCAGGGCTGCCGGCAGCAGGCCTGCGCCAACGACAACCAGTGCCACGTCGGGTACACGTGCGGCGGCGACGGCTTCTGCCGGAAGGCCGACGCCTGCCTGTCGGACGCCGACTGTCCCGGGGGCACCTGTGACACCTTCAATCACCGGTGCACGGCGCCCATCGACGACAGCTGCGGGGACGCCGCCATGTGCGACCCCGGCTCGAGCTGCGTGAACGGCCGCTGCGTGCCCGACGACGTGCCCGCGGGCTGCCAGACGGACTCCGAGTGTCGCCCCGGCACCTACTGCGCGCCGGACGGGAGCTGTCTGAGCGGCTGCCGCCTGGTGGCCGGGGCCTGCGGCGCGAACCGCGTGTGCGACCCCGAGACGCGGGCCTGCCGCGACGGCTGCACCGCGGACGCCAACTGCCCGGCGACGAGCTTCTGCAACGAAGAGGGCACCTGCGTACGCGGCTGCCGCACGGTCGAGGACAACTGCGGCCCCAACCGCATGTGCGACCCGGGGACGCGGGCCTGCGCCTGCACGGGGGACGAGGCGTGCACCGCCGCCGAGTACTGCGAGGCCGGCGCGTGTTTCGCCGGCTGCCGTACGGTGCCGGACAACTGCATGAACGGGCGCGTGTGCGACCCGGCGAGCCACGCCTGCATGGCCACGGGCTGCGAGGCGGACGTGGACTGCGACGCGGGCCAGTACTGCGGCAACGACGGCATGTGCGCCACGGGCTGTCGCGTGGACCCGGACGACTGCGCCGACGGCAACGCCTGCGACCCGGTCACGCGCACCTGCATGGGCGCCGCCCTCTGCGGCCGGGACGCCGACTGCGCGATGGACAGCTACTGCGACGAGGCCGGCGCCTGTGTGGTGGGCTGCCGGATCGGCGGCTGCCCCGCCGGTCAGGTCTGCGAGGTGAGCAGCCGGCAGTGCGGCTGCGGGGACGACAGCGCCTGCGCCGAGAACCAGTGGTGCAACGCCGGCATCTGCCGGGACGGCTGCCGCTTCAACCCGGACAACTGCCCCGAGAACCAGTTCTGCGACCGCGCCTCACGTGAGTGCGGCTGCCTGAACGACGACGGCTGCGCCGGGGGCGAGTACTGCGCCAACGGTCTGTGCCGCAGCGGCTGCCGCCTCGCCGGCAACGACTGCCCCGACGGTGTGTGCGACCCCCTGAACCACCGCTGCACTTGCCAGTCGGACGCGGGCTGCGCGGCGGGGGAGTACTGCAACGACGGCGCCTGCCTGCCTGGTTGCCGCACGGAGCCCGACGACTGCGCCCCCGCGGGCGTGTGCGACCCGCAGACCCGCGAGTGCCGCTGCCTCGAGGACGCCGCCTGCCCGGCCGGCCAGTACTGCACGCCGGAGAACCTGTGCGCCATCGGCTGTCGGCTCGAGCCCGACGACTGCAGCGCGGGCAGCGTCTGCGACGCGCGCTCGCGCCGATGCAGCTGCGCGGACGACGCGGCCTGCCCGGCCGGTCAGTACTGCACCAACGGCGCCTGCATCGACGGCTGCCGCCTGGCCCCGGACGACTGCGGCCCCGGTCAGCGTTGCGACGCCGGCTCCCGCGACTGCGTGTGCGGCAGCGACGCCGCCTGCGCCGGCGACGAGTTCTGCAGCGCGGACGGCACCTGCCAGCGCGGCTGCCGCACGGAGCCCGACAACTGCGGCATGGGCGCCTGTGACCCGGCCGTCCACCAGTGCGGCTGCCTCGCCGACACCGACTGCGCCGACAACGAGTTCTGCGCCGCCAACCGGACCTGCGCGCCCGGCTGCCGAGTGGACCCGAACAACTGCGGCAACGGCGTCTGCGACCCGGCCGTGCACGAGTGCGTGCCGCCGCCCTGCGCGCGCGACGCCGACTGCGCCGCCAACCAGGCCTGTGGGCCCCTGCTCGTCGGCAACGCGCTCGAACTGCGCTGCGTGCCCGCCATCGGTCGCGGTCGCGACTCGGCGTCCTGCCAGAGCAACCTGGAATGCGCGGCGCGCAGCTGCGTCGGCGGGAGCTTCTGCTACTCGGCATGCAACGACGGCGCCGACTGCCAGAGCGGTCGCTGCGACCCCATCACCTTCTCCTCGGACGAACTGCCCGGCCAGGAGTTCGTCTTCAACAGCTGCACGCCGCCGCCGCAGATCTGCCAGGCCAACGCCCAGTGCGACGCCGGCGAGGTCTGCGTGTACCAGGGCGAGGACCCCCAGGCGCCCTCGACCCCGCTCGTCGCGTGCGCCAACCCGTTGCCCGGGGCCGGCATCGGCGAGCCCTGCGCCCAGGACAACCAGTGTTCGAGCCAGGTCTGCCTGAACCAGGGCGTGTGTTGGGGGCCGTGCCGCCCGCAGCTCGGCGCGCAGGACTGCCCCGACAACCAGCGCTGCTACATCAACTCGGTCTACGTGATCTTCGACCGCGGCACGCCGCAGGCCTCGGACGACGGCCACTACGGCCTGCCGGGCTGCATGCCCGACCGCGGCAGCGACACGCCCTGCCCGCTGGGCGTCTGCCCGGGCAACGAGGTCTGCGTGCCCCAGACCGACCAGAACTACACGGGCTTCGACTTCCTGTGCCGCACCCCCGCGGGCGCCGGCCTCAGCGGCGCGCCTTGCGCGCAGGACGCCGATTGCCGCAGCAACACCTGCCTCGCCGGCATCGGCGTGTGCCTGGGCGTGTGCAACCCGAACGACGCGCGCACCTGCGCGAACGGCACGGTCTGCATCAGCGCCAACTTCACCGTCTGGGACTCCGGTACGCCGGCCAACTCCGCGGACGACGTGGTCGCGCCCATCAACATCTGCGTGCCCTGACCGGGTCCGACCGGGCCCGCGGGTCCGATTGACGAGCGCCTCGCACGGCACTACCGTCCGCGCGACCGTTCTTCAGGAGGCCCCATGCGTTCCCGCCGTTCCCCCTGGGCGCTCGCCGCGCTCTGCGCCGCCAGCTTCACCACCGCCTGCGCCGACGACGCCGCCGATGCGACCGAGGGCAGCGAGCCCGAGGTCGCCGAGCCCACCTACGTCAAGGGCGGGGCCACGGGCAAAGAGGACGCCAGCGCCCTCGCGACGGTGCTCGACTTCGAGTTCAAGGGCGAGCTCCTCACGGACTCGGCCTGGGACACCCGCCGCGTGATCCAGGACCAGCTCCTGTTCACCATCGGGCACCTGAACGCCAACAAGTCCGTGGGTCGACTCGACCGGCTCGAGCTCAGCGACATCCAGACCGCGCCGAGCGGCGGCAAGACGAAGATCACCTACAGCGCCAAGATGCCCGTCGCCTGGGGCAGCAAGGTGAACCTGCCGACGGAGTACGTGTTCACGCTCCCGGTGGACATCAGCTACAGCGGGCAGGAGGCCTTCGCCACCAAGTACAAGGCCCGCTGCGTGGACCACGGGGCCCACGACGTCGACGCCGGCAGCATGTGGTACTACTACCGCCCGGCCACCAGCGGCTGCGCGCTGGACGCGGCGGACGTGGTCAAGGTCACGGCCAAGGTCGCCGTCAGCGACGTGAACACGACGGGCAAGTACCCCGAGTACCACAAGGTCTGGGAGGACGACGCCCTCAAGGTCGTGTCGGTCTTCGGCAAGTACGATGACGGCGCCACCGCCAGCTCGGATGCCGGCATCTCGGCCTACAACACCTTCGTGGCCGCCGTGAAGCGCCGCTTCGCCCAGGCCGGCCTGCAGACCACGCCGGCCATGGTGCCCGCGAGCCCCGGCGTCGCGAGCCCGGACATCGAGTTCCGCGCCACGCTGCCGGACGGCCGCACCGTGCAGGTCAACGCCCTGCTGGTGGACAACGTCGCCAGCGCCTCGCAGACCTTCTACGACCGCTACGAGGGGCTCTCGGCGCAGGCCGACCTGATCGCCTACAATGGCCACGCCGGCCTCGGCCAGAACGTGCGCGCCCTGGCTCGCAAGGGGCAGTGGGAGGCCGGTCAGTACGTGATCGTGTTCATGAACGGCTGCGACACGTTCGCCTACGTCGATGGCTCCCTGGCGCAGACGCGCGCCGCCATCAACCCGGACGATCCCTCGGGCTCCAAGTACCTGGACTTCGTGGTCAACGCGATGCCGGCCTACTTCGCCCAGGACTCGCGCTCGACCATGACGCTCGTGGACGGCCTGCTCGACTACGCGGCGCCCAAGAGCTACGAGGTCATGTTCAAGAACTTCGACTCGAGCCAGGTCGTCCTGGTCACGGGCGAAGCGGACAACGTGTACTACCCCGGGTACGAAGAGGGCGGGCCGGACGTGCCCACGCCCACCGAGGCCTGGGCCGGTCTGAGCGAGGCCGGCACGGTCGCCCGGGGCGTGGAGAAGCGCTTCGAGACGCCCGTGCTGCCCGCCGGCGACTACACCTTCGAGACGACGGGCACGGGCGACGCGGACCTCTACGTCCGCGTCGGCACGGCGCCCACGAACGCGCTGTACGACTGCCGGCCCTACCGCACGAGCACGAACGAGACCTGCCAGGTCAAGTTGACCACGCCGGCCCCGGTGCACGTGATGGTGCAGGGCTACGCGGCGTCCTCGAACTACGAGCTCACGGGCGCCGCCAAGTAAGGCGCGCCCGCACCGGGCTCAGGGGGCGCTCGGCGCCGCCTCGGGCTCGGCGGGCACGGCCGGCGGCGTGTCCTCGGTCACGCCGGCGTCCAGGCTGGCGGGGTACCCGAAGACCTTGGTCTTCTCGGCGTTGGACACGAGCCGTGCGTTGATGGTGTCGTCCGAGAAGGTGTAGGCCCGCACGTGCAGCGGCAGGTAGCCGCTGGCCGAGAGCGTGAGGTCCATGGGCCCGCTCTCGCGCGGCCGCTTCAGCGTGAGCGGCGTGTCCCCCAGCGTGCGGCCGCCCCAGCGCACCGAGGCGCGGGGCGAGGAGCGCACGGCGATGGTGACCTCGTCCGTCAGCGTACGGACGACCGTGCGACCGGCGTCGGGGCCGGCGTTGGCCGCGGCCTCCAGGTGGCCGCGGACGGTGGCGGGGGCATCCGACGAGCCCGGTGCGGCCGGCGGGGCGGCGCTGGGCCCGCGCATCGCGAAGAGGGAGACGCCGGTGAAGGCCGCGGAGACCGCGAGAATGGCCAGGAGCGTGCGCATGGTCTCTCCGTTCAGGGCTCGCCGCCGCCGCCCTTGGGCGAGGGCACGGGACCGGGGGGATAGACGAGGTCGGGCTTGGGCAGGTAGCCCTCGAAGGGGCGCGACCAGCCCCCGCGGATGCGGCCCTCGAGCACGTTCACCGGCACGGGCGGGGTGAGCTGGAACTCGAAGCCGCGCGTCTGGAGGCGGACCTCGTAGACGTGCTCGTCTTTGTAGAACTGCCGCGAGGCGTTGAGCTTCAGATCGCCCATGACCTCGTGTTTGCGGTGCCGCAGCAGGAAGTCGTAGAGCCGCACGGCCAGGTGGTTCATGAGGCGGTGGCACCCGTGCGAGAACTTCGACGGGTTGGTGATCGACAGGTACTCGGACGAGCCGTGGGCCCGGATGCCGTTGTCGAAGTCGCCGCGGCCGTCCACGCCGGGCACCACGAAGTAGCCGGCCACGAGGCCGTACGCCGACAGGTACCCGGGGCCCATCTCGTCGTAGTTCACGATGCGCTCGCGGTGACCGTTCACGTCCGCGGGTTTGATCAGGCCGCGGATCGGCGTCGAGGGCGGGGCCACCCACGTGGGGCCGGAGAGGATCTTGCGGATGACCCGCTTGCCCACGTCCGAGCCCTTGTAGCGGTAGTACTCGTAGCCGTTGGCTGCCTGCTCGGCGCGCCAACCGCCGATGGTGGTGGGCCACTTGACGATGTTGAAGCGCTGGTCGCCGTGTTTCACGGCCAGGTAGAGCTTGGGCATGCGCTCGCGAGAGGGGTAGCGCATCACACCGGCGTCGTCCCAGGTGGGCTGGTACCAGACGTCGCCCCGGTCCACGACGATGTCGAGCTCCATGTGCTCGCCGTAGTACTCGGGCTTGGGGGGCAGGCGCACGGCGGCCTGCAGCCATTCGAAGTCCTCGGCCGGGTGCAGCTTCAGGAACTCGAGGAGCTTCTCCGGCGTATCGATGCCGATCTGGGTCAGCGCGGCCTGCGTGAACTCCTCGACGAGGTTGGGCACGGGCACGGTCTGGCCGGCGGCGTTCGTCCAGGTCTGGGGCCCGTCGTCCGTGGCGGCGGTGCCGTCCTCCAGAATGCCGGCCGCGTCGGCGATGCGCTCGCGCAGGGCCCGCACGAACTGGTCGTAATTCGACACGAGCGGGCGCTTGCCCATGACCTTCATGGTGCCCGAGCGCAGACCCGGGAACTCGTAGATCATGTGGCGCATCTGGAAGCTCAGGAGCCCCTCGCGCAGGATGGGGTCCTCGGGGTCCTGTTTGAAGCGCGCGCTGGCCTTCATGTGGCCGTCGCACTTCAAGCGCTTGATGACCTCGTCGAAGCCGCGCGTCTGGCGGTCGAAGAGGTCCACGGCGGCCCACTCGTCCTTCAGGTCGGGCTGCGCGGCGATGAGCGCCTCGTCCGAGGCGGCGCCGGCCTTGGCGCGGGCCTCGTCGAGCTGCTTGCGCAGGCGGGCGTTGGCGGCGGCCGCCGTCTTCTGCTCCGAGGGTTTGCGCAGCGGGATGCGCTCCAGGCTGGCGAGCAGGTCGTAGTCGATGTCCTTGTGGCAGGCCTTCTCCTCGTCGCCGAGGAGGCGCCCGCGCACCACGCCGATGGCCGGCGGCAGGCCGAAGAGCTCCAGGTAGTTCTGGGCGCCGGCGGGCAGGTCGCGGCCGTCGCCGTCCGTGCGGTTGTTGGCCAGCCCCATGTAGATGCGCCGGTAGCGGTTGGGCAACGTGTTGCCCTCCGCGTCCTTGAACTCGGCGAAGATGAACGGGGTCCAGTCGTTGCGCAGGTTGACCAGCGTGAAGCCCTGGCCGGCCAGGTCCGTCAAGGGGAGGCTGGCGGTCTTGTCCTGGCCGTCCACGAACACCCGCGTGGGGTGGCTGGGATCGCTGGGGGCCAGCGGCGCGGCCTCGGGCACGGTGGACGCGGGCGCGGGCACACTGCCGACGGTCGAGATGGGGGCCGGCGCGACCCCGGACGCGGGCGCGCTGGCCGCCGCCGGGGCATTGGGCGTCGCCGCCGGTTGGCCATTGCGCGTGCAGCCCGGGCCCAGGCACAGCACGAGCGGCAGCAGGAGTCGAGCGGGTGTGCGCATGGGCGGCGCATTTTGCAGATGCGCGCCGGGATGTAAACCGCTACGGGCCATGGGGGGGTCTCTCCGTCGGCGGCGGCGGGCCAGCGCAGGTCGCGCCCGCCACCGGCCCAATAGGCGTGCAGGGCGGCCTGGAGCCGCGCGACCACGTCCGGGCGGGTCGGCGCCAGGTCCCGCGTCTGCGCGGGGTCGGCCTGGATGTCGTAGAGCCGCAGGATCGGCGCGTCGTGGCCGGGGATCTCGACGAGCTTCCACCGGCGCGTGCGGATCATGCGATCCTTGGCGGCGATGACCGGGTCGTGCAGGTCCGGGCGGAGCACGAGGTTGTTGTCGAAGTCCGGGTCCACGTCCAGCGTCTCGACGGCACCGGGGACTTCGTAGACCTGTTTCTTTTCGGCCTCGGTCAGGTCCGTCATGGCCTTGGACTTGGGGAAGAACAGGTAGCAGGTCTCGGCGAAGACGGGCAGGTCCAGGTCCGCCACGGCGCCCGTGAGCAGGGGCAGCAGGCTCTTTCCCTCCATGCTCGCCGGGATCGGCAGGCGCAGCAGGTCCAGCAGCGTCGGCGCCAGGTCCACGTTGCGGGCCAGCGCGTCGAGCCGCGAGCCGGCCGGCTTCAGCCCGGGCGGGGCGTAGGCGGTGGGCACCCGCATGAAGAAGGGGATGCGTGTGCTCTGGTCGCCCCCGAAGAAGTTGGTCCCGTGCCCCAGCGTGCTGCCCGGGTCGTACAGGTCCTCGCCGTGGTCCGTGGTCACGATCACGATGGTCCGGTCGCTCAGGCCCCGCGCCTCGAGGTCGGCCAGCGCCTGCCCGACGTAGGCGTCGAACTCCGAGACCGTGCCGTCGTACAGGTCGCGGATGTGGTCGATCACGGTGGGCGGCAGCTTGGGCGCGAAGCCGGTGGTGATCAGCTCGTGCACGCGGACGTCGATCTGGTAGCGATGCGGCCCGTCGTAGTCGGGATCGGTGTACTTCAGGTTGTACGGGTGGCTCGCCGTGTAGGGCAGGTGGGTCGTGCTGAAGAACAGCAGGCCGAAGAAGGGCTCGCCGCGACGCGTGGCGTCGTCGATGGCCCCGAACATGCGGTCCGTGAGCACGTTGGGGCGCAGATAACCCGTGATGCGGCGGATCTCGGGCAGCATCCACTCGCCCAGGGGGTTGGAGAAGTAGAGCGGGAAGATCAGGTGGGCCCAGACGGTGCCCTCCATGAGGAACGCGTCGAAGTTCTGCACGTCGCTGGCCATGTTCTGCTCGAAGCCGACGTCGACCAGCTTGAAGCAGTTGCCCGCCCAGTTGGAGCTGACGACGGTGTGATATCCGGCGTCGTTCAGGCGGCGCGGCAGCAGGTCCGGGCGGTCCCCGATGGCCTGGGCCTGCGCCTTGCGCAGGTACATGTAGCGGACGCCGTGTGTGGGCGGGAACTGCCCGCTCATGAAGGTCATCCACGACTCCAGCGTGCTCGCCGTGGCCACGTGCAGTTGGCTCAGGTCGATGGCCTCGCGGGCGAAGGCGTCGATGTTCGGGCTGATGTCCGTTCGGGTGTGGCCGTGGGTGCCCAGGCGGTCCCAGCGCAGGCTGTCGCTGGCGATCACGAGCACGTTGGGCGGGCGCGCGGGGTCCAGGGGCGGCGGGGCGGGCGGCGCGGTCACGTGCGTGAGCCCGAGCAGCGCGCCGACGAGCAGCAGCGGCGCCAGCGACAGACCCAGACGCCGGGGCCCCCGGTGGGCCCGGAACGCGGCGAACCACGCCCGCGCGTAGAACTGCGCGGCGATGACGCACACCAGCGCGAAGCCCACGGTCGCGGCGTCCAGCAGGTGCCAGCGGTAGAGCACGTACAGATCGAGCCCCGGGGCGAAGGGCGCCAGCTTGCGGGCGGTGCCGTCCAGCAGGCCGGGGTTGGTGGCGAAGAACGGCCCGAGCGAGAGCAGGTACAGCGCGATGTCCGCGCCGAGCACCCAGGCCAGGCGGCGCGCGCGCCCCGGCGTCCGGCCCAGCCGCCCGGCCAGGAGCGGGAACGTCAGGATCGTGTAGGCCAGCGCCACCAGGGCATAGGCCGGCAGTACGCGCAGCTGCGACCCGACCAGCGTGCCGAAGTGGGGGCCGAGCGCGAGGGCGGTGAACTTCTCGTCCTGCCCGCGCGAGAACGAGACGAAGCCCCAGAGGGCGAACAGGTAGAAACCCGCCGCGACGAGCGCCTGGGCGCGCAGCAGGGCGAGGAACGGTCGTCGGGGGGCCATGTGCGGGCGAGCATAGATCGTTTCCGCGGCTCGGCCGTGAAGACTCTGCACACCCCGAACCGAGAACGGATCGCCCATGTCTCGTCTGCCCGTCGTCCTGCTCCTCGCCCCGCTGGTCTTCCCCGCGCTCGCCGCGGCGCAGCCGGCCGCGCAGCCCGCCCCCGGCCCTGCGCCGGCCCGCGTGACCGAGATGAACTTCACGGACGGCGACCAGGTCGACGGCGCCCGCCAGACGCCCGCCGAGTCGCTCACGCAGGGGCGCGCCGCGCACCTCCGCCACAGCCTGATCGTTTTGCGCGAGAGCTTCCGCCCCGAGCTGCTGGCCTCCGTCGAGCAGCTTTGACGTCGACTCTCCGACGCCCTGCGCTACGATGGTGGGGATGCCCCGCGCCGTGCTCCCCTCGCTGCTGTTGTTCGTGCTGTCCGCCTGCGACAGCTCCGCGCTGAGCCTGGGCGATCCGAACGACGTCAACGCCTCGCTGGAGCCGCCCTACATCGCGGACGACCAGACGACGGTCTGGACGCTCACGCTGCTGGACGGCGCCGACGACGGCACCGCCGGCGACATGAGCGACAACTACATCCTCGACGCCGACTTCGGGCAGGGCGTGGGCCTGAGCAGCACCGGCTGGACCTTCAAGTCCAACTTCGAGATCGAGTTCGGCCTGACGCTCTTCGCCGAAGCCGAGGCGGGCTCCCGGACGTTCAACGTTCGTTTCATCAATGATTACGGCGAGTTCTTCGCCCACGGCGAATTCGACGTGATCCGGACGCCATGAGTGGCGCCCGCCCCGTGTTTGCCACAGAATCCCGCCGTGCTCTTCCTCGCCCCCCCGGCCAGCGCTGAGGTCGCGCTCGAGGCCGCCGCCGCGTGCTTCGAGGCCGTCGACTACGACTGCGCCGCGGAGAAGCTCCTCATCGTGTGGGGCATCGGGGGGCTGGACACCGCCGCCGAGGTCCGCGCGCGCCTGCTCGAGGCGCAGGTCGCCCTGGCGCAGCGCGAGGAGCCGCGGGCGCGCAAGGCCGTGCGGGCGCTGCTGGTCGTCGCCCCGGACTTCGCGCCGGACCCCCGGCTTCCGCCGCGCCTGCGGGCCATGATCGAAGAAGAGCGACCGCCGCCGCCGCCGTTCTTCTCGCCCACGGCGCGCGCGGGCCTGACCTCGTGGCGCCTGTTCGGCAACGACGGTGAGCGCTGGTCGGACGGCCTCGGCACGGAGATCGCCGCCGGCGGCGTGTTCCTGGAGCGTTGGGGCGTCGAGGCCGGCTTCGCCTACAGTGACCACCGCCCGCGCACCTACGACCTCAACGGCCTGACGCTCCTCAGCGGCTCCGTGGGCGCCAACGCGCACATCCCGGCGGGGTTCCTGGTCTTCTCGCCGGGCCTCACGCTGGGCGCGATGCACGTCACGGCCGAAGGGGTCACCGGCACGGACGCCTACTGGGGTTTCCAGGCGCAGGTGCCCATCGAGGTCTCGGCGGAGATCTGGGGCGGCATCGGCATCGGCGGCCGCGTCGGCGTGATGCTGGTCGCAGTTTCGGACGGTCAGGACCGCGCCGCCTTCTCGTGGGTCTTGCCCCTGGAGATCGGCCTCCGCTATGCGTTCTGAGTGAGCCTCTCCATCCGCATTGAAATCGAAGGTCAACCGCCTCGCGTCGTCGAGGCGGGGGGCGCCGTCATCACCCTGGGTCGCGTGGAGGGCAACGACATCGTCGTGGCCGACGCGCGCATCTCCAGCCGCCACGGCCGCTTCGTGCGCCGCGGTGAGGGCTACGCCTACGAGGACCTGGGGTCCCGCAACGGCTCCCTCGTCGAGGTGGGCACCGTACGCACCGTCTCGCGGCCCCAGGAGCTGCTGCCCGTCTCCGCCGGGGCCCGCCTGTTGCTGGGCGACCTGCAGGCGCCGGTGGTCATCGTGGTGGTCCGTGCGCCCGTGGGGGGCGCGGACGCGGACGCCGGGGGCACGCTCGTCGCCGCCCGCGCGCTCGCCGGACAGGGGGCGGCGCCGGAGCCCACGGACGCTGCGACGCTCCGCAGCCTGTTCCAGCTCCTGCGGGATCTGAGCGGCCGCGTGGAGACGCAGGAGGTCCTGACGCGCATCGTCAACGCGGTGCTGGAGCGGTTCCCCAAGGCGCGGGCGGTCGCGATCCACATGACCGACGGCGTGAGCGAGTTCGTCCCCGAGATGGTGCGCGTGCGGGCCACGGACGGGCCGGCGCCGCGCATGAGCACCACCATGCTGCGCCGCGCCGTCGAGCGCCGCGAACTGGTCGCCTACGCCGACGGTCAGGGCGCCCCGAGCGCGAGCGTGATGGGCCTGGCCGGGGCGGTCATCGTGCCGCTGCTGGCCGGGGACGACGTCATCGGCGCGCTGCACGTGGACTCGCGGGACGCGGCCTTCAGCGCCGACGACCTGGGGTTCCTGGCCATCGTGGGCACGCACGCGGCGGCCAGCCTGGGCTCCGCGCGGCGCTTCCGGGCGCTGCAGCTCGACCGGCAGGCGCTCGCGCAGGAGAACGCGGCGCTCAAGGCCTTGCCGCGCCCCATCCTGGGCAACAGCGACACCCTGAAGGACACCCTGCGGCAGATGGAGCGTGTGGCCCGCACGCAGACCAGCGTGCTGCTCACGGGCGAGACGGGCACGGGCAAGGAGCTCGCGGCCCGGTTCGTCCACGCCTACAGCACCCGGGCGGTCAAGGTGTTCTCGGCGCTCAACTGCGGCGCGTTGCCCGAGAACCTGCTGGAGAGCGAGCTCTTCGGCCACAAGAAGGGCGCGTTCACCGGCGCCGTGCGCGACCACGCGGGCGTGTTCGAGTCCTCGGACGGCGGCACCGTGTTCCTGGACGAGATCGGCGAGATCACGCCGGCCGTGCAGGTGCGCCTCCTGCGCGTGCTGCAGGAGCGCGAGGTGCAGCCCGTGGGCGCCACGCGTCCGCAGAAGGTCGACGTCCGGATCGTCGCGGCCACCAACCGCGACCTGAAGGCCGAGGTCCAGGCCGGGCGCTTCCGCGAGGACCTGTACTACCGCCTGGCCGTGTTCCCGATCCGCCTGCCGCCGCTGCGCGAGCGGCGCGGCGACGTCGAACTGCTCGCCGAGCAGTTCCGGCAGGCCGCCACGGCGCGGCACGGCAAGCGCGTGCCCGGCTTCACCACCGAGGCCCTGAGCACGCTCGCGCGTTACCCCTGGCCGGGCAACGTGCGGCAGCTCGAGCACGAGATCGAGCGCGCGGTGATCCTGGCGCAGGACGCCGAGCCCATCGGCATGGCCGACCTGAGCTCCGCCGTGACCGGGGGCACGCCCCTGCCGACGACGCAGCTGGCCGAGGCCGAGCTGCCCGTGGGCGCCCTGCACGAGGTGATGGAGCAGCTCGAGCGCCGCGTCGTCGCCCGCTGCCTGGCCGACCACGGCCACAACCGCACCCGCGCCGCGCAGACGCTCGGCATCAGCCGGCAGGCGCTCCAGGCCAAGCTGGCGCGCTGGCGCGACCAGGGCATGCCCCTCGTCGAGGGCGAGGGCGGGGGGGCGGAGCCATGAGCGCACGCACGACACAGGTCGGGCGGGCGGGCCCCTTTGGGGGGGCAGACCCCGCGAAGCGGGGCGGGGGGGCGGGCCCCATCGCGAGGCGGCCTCAGCCGTCGAAGCGATTGAGCACGAAGTGCGGGGGGGCAGACCCCGCGAAGCGGGGCGGGGGGGCGGTGCAATGAGAATCTCGCGCGTCGAGACGGACGAGGCCGGCGTACGGCACCTGGGCGAGGCCCGCCACCAGCGCATCGAGGGCCTGCACGTGCTGAACCTGCACGGCGGCCCCTACGACATGGCGTTCCAGCACGGCGCGCTCTTGCGCGAAGCCATCCCGCGCGGTCCGTTGCCCTTCTTCGAGCAGTATTTGACGCTGTTCCTGCGGAATTCACCGTTGGGACCGGCCGCCGGGGCCGTCGCGCAGTTGCTCGAGGCCTGGACGCAGCGTCGGCTGCTGCACCGACTGCCGCCCATCATGCGCGCCACGGCCGCGGGCCTGGCCGACGGCGCCGGCCTGCGCGAGGCGGACGTGCTGAAGGCCTACCTGATGCCGGACGCCGTGCTGCACGCGATGGCGCTCTTCGGCAAGGTCACGCGGGCGCCCATCGCGCCGGGCTGCGCCTGCCCGCCGTTGGGCTGCACCTCGGCCGTGGCGGCCCCGCGGCGCACCGCGCGCGGTCAGCTCCTGCACGCGCGCAACATGGACTTCGTGGGCCCGGGGCGCTGGGACGCCGAGCCCGTGGTGGCGTTCCACCGACCCGAGGAGGGCCAGCCCTACGTGACGCTGACCTCGGCGGGAATCGCCGGCGGCGGCATCACGGGCATGAACCAGGCCGGCCTGTCCTTCGCCGTGCACCAGCACTTCCCCGTGGACGTGGACCTCGAGGGCGAGCCCGTCGGCCTCGTCGGCGAGCACGTGCTGCGCGAGGCCCGCACGCTGGACGAGGCCATTGGCCTGCTGGACCGCCACTTCCCGATGGGGGGCTGGACGTACATCGTCGCCGACGCCGAGCGCGCCGTGGCCTACGAGGTCGCGCCGGGCATCCGCCGCGTCCTGCCGATGGAGGACGGCCTGCTCGGCTACGCCAACGTCTACCAGCACCCGGATCTCGCGGACGCGGAGCGGGCCGTCTACCCCTCGTACGTGCAGGCCAACCACGCACGCCACCAACGCGTCTGGGCGGCCCTGCGAGCGATGGGTGAAGGTCCGGCCGGCCACACCGAGGCCTCGATGGCCGGCATCCTGGCCGACGCCCACGTCGAGGGCATCTCGGCCCCCGTGGTCGCCGGAGACGCCATCTGTACGCCCTACACGGTCACGTCGGTCGTCTTCCGGCCCGCGGACCGGCGCTTCTGGGTGGGGCAGGGGCCCGTGCCCACCTGCGCCGGGCGCTACATCGGCTTCGACCTGAAGACCGCCGGGCCGAGCGGCAAACCCCGCACCATCGAGTCCGGCGAGACGCGCCTGACGCCCCGCGTGCAGGCCGTGCAGGCCTATGCCGAGGCGTGGCGGGCCTGGATGGAGTACGGCGACCTGCCCGGCGCCCGAGAGGCCCTCGCTCGCGCCCTGGCGGCCTACGACGCCGACCCGACCGTGCACCACGCCGCGGGGCTCCTGGCCCTGCGCGCCGTGGACCTGCCCGAGGCCGAGCTGCATCTGCAGGCGGCGCTCGCCCGGGAGACGCGCCCCGCCCGCCTGGCCCGCACGCAGGCCGCGCTGGCCTTCGCGCTGGCGCTGGCCGGCCGCAAGGGCGAGTCCATGGCCGCCGCCCGCGAGGCGAAGCGGCTCGCCCCGGAGGATTCGGTCGTCAAACGTCAGCTCGGCGGTCTGTTCACGCAGGCGCGGGCTCGGCGGTTGCCCGTCGAGCTGCTCTACGCGGACGTCGTCGTCTGACTACTTGAGCGAGCCCCAGTCCTGCACGGGCACGCCGCCGTTGTCGGCGGGGGCGTCCGCGGCGTGTTTCGCGTCCGAGAGCTGCTTCGCGTAGTACGCGGCGCCCCCGGCCGGGATGAACGCCACGACGCCGGCCACGATCGTCGCGACCACGACGTTGCGCAGCGGCAGCGCCGCCGCCAGGCCGAGGGGCGAGAGCGCGGCGATGGCCGCCGGCACCGCGGGCAGGTCGCCGTAGAAGTGGGCGAACACCAGGCTGCCGAAGAAGGGCACGAGCGCCGCCGCGACGGCCGCGCGGCCCACGGCGAGGCGCGGCAGGCGCCAGGCGATCAGCGAGGCCACGCCCATGACCGCGGCGATGCCGCCGAGGGCCTGACCGATGATGGCCGTGCCCGAGACCAGCGCGGCGACCGCGGCGCCGATGGCGGCGAAGCACAGGGCCGAGAGCGTGGTGGGGCCGGGCACGATGGCCGCGAGGCGGTCCACACCCAGCCACACCAGCAGCATGAGCGCGCCGACCTGGGCCACGCGGTCCACCGGGGCATACTCGCCGCCCATGATGGGCTTCAGGTACAGCCACAGCATCAGCACCACGGCGAGACCGGCGAGCGGCGCCACGAAGGCCAGCCGCGGCCGCGACTCCAGCGCCAGGAACGGCAGCGGGAGCAGCAGCGCGAAGAAGGGGGTGTAGTCCCGCGTGTCCACCGGCGGCAGCGCCGGGAAGGCCACGATGCCGACCCAGGAGATCGTCAGCGCGACGGCCAGGGCGACCGCCGTGACGCCGGGTCGGGTCTGACCTTCGGCGCCACGGCGAGCCGCCAGGCCGATGGCCGCGACCGTCGCCAGGGCGAGCACGGGATACAGCAGCAGGTTCAGGAAGGTGTCGAGCTTGAGTTGAGTGACGGGATCCATGGGCCTCTGGCCTCGATTCTTCCTGCCCGCGGGCGTCCGGCGAGGGCCGCCGGACGGGGGCTCACTTCTTGAGGACGCCCTCGAGGGAGAACATGAGCTTGATGTCGGCCGGGATCGGGGGGAGGCCCGAGACGCCGAAGTCGTTGCGGTTGATGTTGAGCTCGCCCTCGAAGCCCGTGCGGGTCATGCCGAAGGGATCGTTGCCCTTGGCGATGGGCTTGACCTTGAGGGTCGTGGCCTTCTTGACGCCGTGGATCGTCAGGTCGCCCGTGACCTCGAGCGCGTCGCCGGCCTTCTTGACGGCCGTGCTGACGAAGGTCGCCGTGGGGAACTGCTTGGCGTTGAAGAAGTCCGGGCCCTTCAGGTGCTCGTCCCGCTTGCCCTCGTTCGTGTCGAGCGAGTCGATCTTGAGCTCGAGGCTGAGCTTGCTCTTCGTGATGTCCGCCTCGTCGAGGGAGTACTCGCCGGAGACCGCCTTGAAGCGGCCGATGACCTGGCCGAACTGGAAGTGCTTGGCGAAGAACAGGACGGCCGTGTGGCTGTTGTCCACGGTGTAGGTCTCGGCGGCGCTGGCGGCGCCGGCGAAGAGCGTGGAGGCGGCGAGGGACAGACCCAGGATGCGGAGCGTGCGAGTCATCTGACGGAAACCCTTTTTGGCAATCGACGATGGCGTTGAAAACACGAGCGGTGGAGGCACCCTGCCTCCCGACTTCCCGGCTCGTCGAACACGGGAACAATCGTTCGACGTCAAACTATTCGCCCGGCCCCCGATTCTTCAAGAAAAAAAAGTACGGGTTACCACGGAGGGGGGATGTGGACGTCGGCGCCGGAGTCGATGCCGAAAGCGACCCGAAGGGTTCGCCGGCGCCCCGGAATCAGGTCGAGGGGCGTGCGCACGCGCCCGTCGGCGTCCGGGCGCGGGGCGCCCTCGGTACACAGCTTCTCCGCGGGCACGACCTTGACGGCGGCCATCTCGGACACCGGAAGCCGCAGCACGACCTCGACCCGGATGCGGTCGGGCACGCGCGAGAGCAGCTCGACCTCGTGCACGTACACGGGGCGGTCGCGGCCCAGCATCCGCTCCTCGGTGACGACCTTGCGCTCGTAGGCGAGGTCGAAGCGGTCGTCGCTGCCGAACGACAGCGTGAAGGGCTCGCCGGGGCCGACGTAGTCCAGGTCGCCGACGCCCACGTGCGCGCCATCCCGCAGGAGCGTGACCGGGCCGGCCAGCAGGGGGCGCTCGCCGTTGCGCAGCACCGCCTCGAGGAAGACCAGCCCGCTCACCTCGGGCACGGCGCACAGGCTCGTCGTGGCCGGCAGCTCGAAGTGCGCGAGCGCGACGCTCAGCGGGCGCCCGTCCGAGGGCAGCGCCACGGGCTCGCCCGCCCGCCACACCCGCGCCTCGCCGCCGTCGTAGACGCCGGGGGCGGCGGCGTCCAGGTCCGGGCGCGCGGCCGCCGTCTCGCGGTGAGCGACGACCGTGACCTTGGGTTTGGGCACGCGGTCCCGGATCCGGAGCCGGTCCTCGGTGAGGGCGGGCAGGTCCGCGCCGGCGCCCGGGCGGGCCGTGCTCAACGTGACCTCGACGCCGCTCCAGTCCTCGCCCGTCCGCTGCCAGAGCGTCGCCGCGGTGGTCCAGGCCACGCGCTCGCGGCCGTCGGGGCCGCGCCCGAGGTGGGCCTCGTGGGTGGGCCGCCACAGCGCGCAGGGGTACAGCCCCCGGATGCGCAGCCGGGCCGCGCCGGCGGGCCCGGAGACCCGCACCCGCAGCAAGGTCTCGAGCACCTGCCGCGTCGCGCGGCCCTGGGCCAGCAGACCCTGCAGGCGCTGCTCGTGCTCCGTGGCGGCCTGCAGCGCCCGTCGCGCGGCGTCGACGGCGGTGTCCGCGGTCTGCAGGGCCTCGGCCAGTCGGCGTTCACCCGCGCCGAACGCGGCGACGTCCAGTCCGTTCCAGGCCGCCCGCGCGCTGGCCTCGACGAACCGGGCGAGCTCGCGCTCGGCGGCCGCCCGACGCTCGGCGCTGCGGGCCAGACTCTGCTCGGTCACGAAGCGGGCGTCGGCGGCGGCCTCGAGCGTGTGCTCCAGGGCCAATCGCCGCTCGGCGGACTCGCCGCCCACGGACACCCAGCGCCGCTCCACGCGCACGTCGTCGACGGCGGCGCCGGGCGGGGCGTCCAGCAGGGCGCCGGACAGGTGCGCGTCGCTGACGAGCGGGCTGACGCCCTCGATCTCCAGCTCCAGCGGGCCCCCGGTGAGCGTCACCGCGCCCTCGCGCTCGAACGCGGCGCGGTCCTCGTAAGCCGTCACGCGGCGCAGCGGCAGGTCAATTCTCACGGCGGTTCCCTCCGTCCAGCTCGAAGCGCGCGGGCAGCGTGACCCGGTAGGTGAACTCCACGGCGGTGTGTTCACCGGGGGGGAGCTCCACGGCCCACTGCAGGCCGCCCTCCAGGGACTCGCCGTGGGGGCCCCGCTCCGTGCGGGTGGGCGCGGGCCGGCTCTCCAGCAGTTGCACCTCGAGGTCCTTCTCCTGTCGCTCGTCCGCGGGCACGGGCAGGCGGTCGTAGATCACGAGCGGCGCGTTCCCCGGCAGCGTCGAGCGCACCTGCAGGCTCACGCGGTGGTCCACCCGGGTGCTCGCGCCGACCAGGCCCTTGTCCTCCTGGTGCACGTGCACGCCGCGGTGCGTGACGCGCAGGTCGGGCTCCACGCCCAGGTTGAGCGCCAGCGCGCCCTCGGGGCCGGCGTGGCCGGGGTCCAGGGCGGAGGTCACCAGGAACTCGCCCTCGCGATAGACCGACAGTGGCCCGGCGGGGCGGGGGACCTCGTGCCGCACGGCCAGCACGCAGAAGCGCCACACGTCCGGTGACTCGCGGGGCACGCACCGCCACTCGGCGCGGGCCGCGGCGTCCTCTTCGGTCACGCGCAGCCGGTGGAACTGCCCGTCCCCGGGCACGTCGTGCCGCGCGGGCGAGCCAAAGACGGACTGGAAGTGGGTCTCCGGCAGCGGCCGCGTGCCGGCCGGGGGCGGGCCCGAGCGCAGGCGCCAGGCGGCGTCGCTCAGCGCGTCCAGCGCCCGCCGGAGCTGGTCCGGCGCCGCCACGCCCTGGGACTCCACGAGGGCCCAGAGCTGCGTGAAGGGATCCATGGGCTGCAGCGTGCCGCGGTTCGGCTCGTCCGCGCCCGCGAGGCGCAGCCAGGGGTGGCGCAGGCGCGGCGGCAGCGGCTCCGGGGCGGGCGCGGGCTGGGCAACCCCTCCGCCGAAGCCACCGACCGCACCCTCGGGCATCGACATCGACATCGCCAGGGACGCGGCCGGGGCGGGCATGTTCCCGGGCGGCGCGGCGCTCCGGCGGGCCCGCTCGGGGCTGGCCTTGGCCTGGGGCGTGATCATCGGCGCGGGCGGCGGGGGCACGGCGCCGGTGTCCTCGTGCATCGAGAGCTCGATGGAGGCCTCGGAGTCCTCGTCCACGAGCAACTGCCGCATCTGCGCGGGCGGCGGGGGCGGCGGGGCGGGCATGGGCGCGCCGATCGGCCCGGCGGGGGGCGCGATCGGCCGCGGTGGCTGTGGCGCGCCGCGCCGGGCGCGGTCGTAGCCGGCGAACAAGGCATCCAGCCCCGGGGGCAGGGGGCGGAAGGCCGGCCGAGCGGGGGGCTGCGCCGGGCCGATGCGCCACGAGCGCAGCTCCGGCACCGTGGTCTCGCGCCGCAGGTCCGCCGTGGAGAAGCGCATCTGCGCGCCCCGCCAGTCCTCGCCGCTCGCCTGCGCCACCAGGGCCTCGAGCGAGAGCCGACCGGCGGTGTCGGTCAGGTCCAGGCGCCAGGCGGGCAGCCAGCGGGCGGCCTCGACGAAGTACTCGATCTCGACGCCGACGGGGCCCTCCCCCGCCGCCTCCAGCCGGAAGGTCAGGCCGCGGTGAAAACGCGGCGGCGTGGCCTCCGGGGCGGCGCGGCGGTCGAGCTCGGTGCGCTCCCGGGCCAGGGCGCGACGCCGGACCTGGAGCTCGGCACGGGCGGCGTCCAGGGCCTCCAGCCGGGCCCGGGTGGCCTGGGCGAGCGCGGCCCAACCCTCGGCGTCGGGCAGTCGCGGGCGGGCCGTCGCCGGGGGCGCGGCGGGCGTGAGCTTCTCCAGGAGCTGGATCTGGGCACCCAGCGTGCGGTCCTCGTCGTCCAGCCGCTGCGCCTGCAACTGGAGCTCCACGCGCTGCTTCTGGGCCTCCGGCGGCGGCGTCGGGGCGGCCTCCAGGCCCAGGCGCTCCCGCAGACCGCGCACCTCGCCGCGGTCGGGCCGCACCCGCAGACTGTCCGCGGCGAACAGGAGCGGCAGACCCGACAGACGCAACGCGCGCGAGGTCGTTTCGCCGCGCCGGACGACCAGGGCGCCATTGCGATGCACGGTCACCGAGACGACCGGCGCGAAGAGGGCTTCGAAGGGGCTCTCGCTCATGGGGAGAATGTATCCGATTTTCCCTATCAAACGCGGACTTGCGCTCGCGGAAGTGTTGACGCCCGTGGCCGGTGGTGGTAGTGCGCGCCCCGACCCGAGACCGCGGCACGACGGTGTACCGCCGGCGGCTCCCGGGGGCATGGAGGGGGACGATGTCTCGTCGGCAATTCTGGAATCTCGCTGCGATGGTGCTGGCCACGACGGCCTGTGGTGGACTCGACACGGACGAAGGTTCCGCCGACGACCCCGGGGTCGACTTCGCGCCCACCGAGGACGTCAGCGCCACCGCCGAGGGCAAGGCCGACGACCCCCACGTGGACGTCTGGGCGCGCGTGCCCTTCGGCCCCATCGAGTCCGCCCACCCCTATGCCCACAACTCGCGCGGCACGTGGAGCGTGCAGGTGCCCGGCGCCCGCAAGATTCGCGTGAACTTCACCCGCTTCGAGACCGAGTCGCAGTACGACCCGCTGGAGCTCCTGGACGCCGAGGACCGCGTCGTCGCGCGCTACTCCGGCCGCCGCGGCGCCTTCACCAGCGCGCAGATCGAGGGCGACTACACGGAGCTCTCGTTCCGTTCGGACGCCTCCGTGGCCGGCTGGGGTTTCCGTGTGGAGTCGGTGCAGGCCTATGGCTTGGGCTGCCTCGCGGACACCGACTGTGGCGAGGGCTACACCTGCCCGCAGGCCCGCCGCTGCGTGCAGGCGCCCTGTTTCCAGACCTGCGAGCCCGATCCGGACGCGCCGCCCCCGGCGCCGCCCACGCAGCCCCCGGCGCCCCCGACACAGCCCGCCACGCAGCCCCCGGCGCCGCCGACGCAGCCCCCGGCCGCGGACGCCCCGGTGTCCCCGTGGAGCGTGGCCGGTGACCTCGGCCGCAACCAGGAGGTCCGGTACGCGCTGGCCCTCCCGGCCGACGCGCGGAACATCCAGGTGCGCATGACGGGCACCGGCGACGCCGACCTGTACACCCGCTTCGGCGCGGCGCCCACCACGAACACCTACGCCTGCCGCCCCTACGCGGGCGACAGCGACGAGAGCTGCAGCCACACGCAGGTCGACGCCGGTGGCCCGCTGCACGTGCTCGTGCGGGGCTACCAGGCGTCCAACCACTACGCCCTCACCGCCACCTGGACGACGGGCGCGCCCCCGGCCCCGCCGGCGCCCTCCGCGCCGCCCTCCGGCGCCCCGATCACCGAGCTGAACGAGCGCGGCACGCTCGCCGCGGGCGCCGAGGTCCGTTTCCAGGTCCAGGGCCGCGCCGGCCAGGCGCTCACCGTCGAGATGACGGGCACCGGGGACGCGGACCTCTACGTCCGCGCCAGCGCCGCGCCCACGACGGCGCAGTGGGACTGCCGCCCCTACCTCGACACCGCCAACGAAACCTGCACGCTGCGGCCCGCATCCGATGGCCCCGTGCACATCCTCGTGCACGGTTACTCCAACGAGTCCACGTACGTCCTGCGCACGCGGCGCTGATTCAGGCTTTGCCCATGTCGTCCTCCCCCTCTCGCGACCTCCAGACCTTCCCCAACCCCAAGCCCGAACGCCCCTACGAGATCCGGTTCGACTGCCCGGAGTTCACCTGCCTCTGCCCGGTGACCGGCCAGCCGGACTTCGCGACGATCCGCATCCGCTACGTCGCGGCCGAGAAGTGCGTCGAGCTGAAGTCGCTGAAGCTCTACCTGTGGAGCTTCCGCAACGAGGGCGCGTTCCACGAGGCCGTCACGAACCGCATCCTGGACGACCTGGTGAACCTGATCGCGCCCCGCTTCATGGAGGTCGAGGGTGACTTCATGGTGCGCGGCGGCATTCGCACGATCGTGACCGCGCGGCACGGGCGCCTGCCCGAGTAAGACCCGGGCAGGGCGCTGGAGGCTCGCTTCTTTCGGGGGGGAGCTTCGAGGAGACCGAACGGGCGCGCCGCGGGTGCGGCGGCCGGGGTCTCAGCGGCGCCGGCGGGGGCGCAGCGCGGCGAGCAGCAGGAAGGGCAGGGCGGAGATCGGCGTGGAGTTGCGCGCCGACACGTCGCAGGCGCAGCCGTCGGCGGGGTTCGTGCCCGTGTAGTCGGCGGGGCTGCCGCCGTCGATGCCGGACACGCCGGCGTCGCCGCCGTTGCCTTCACCGGCCTCGAGGGGCTCCGGGTCCTCGCCGTCGGGGATGCCGTCGCCGTCCGAGTCCTCGTCGTTCGGGTTGGACTCGCCCGGGTCGACGCGGCCGTTGCGGTTGCGGTCCTCGCCGCCCTTGCACTCGGGCAGGACGTCGCGGTCGCCGTCGCACACGCCGTCGTCGTCCGTGTCCGGATCCGTCGGGTCGGTGTGGTTCTCGCCATCCGTCTCGATGCCGTCGGGCAGGCCGTCCCGGTCCGTGTCGGCCACGAGCGGGTTGGTCTCCGTGGGGTCGACGCGCCCGTCGTGGTTGGCGTCCTCGACGCCGTCCTGCCGGCCGTCACCGTCCGTGTCCGGGTTGCGGGGATCGGGCTCCTCGCCCACGTCCACCTGACCGTCGTGATCGCGGTCCTCCTCGCCGTCGGTCATGCCGTCGGCGTCGGTGTCCTTGTTGTTCGGATCCGTCTCGCCTTCGGAGAACACGCCGTCGCCGTTCGCGTCCTCGATGAAGTCGGGCAGGCCGTCGCCGTCCGTGTCCTGGGCCACGTCGTCGCTGGGGTTGTCGAGCGGGTTGTGGCCGTTGGCCACCTCGCTGCCGTCGGACTCGCCGCCGTCGTCCGTGTCCGCGTCGAGCGGGTCGGTCTCGTTGGCGTCGCGCGTGCCGTCCTGATCGGCGTCCTCGGCGCCGTCGTCCAGGCCGTCGTGATCGGTGTCGGCCAGACCGGGGTTGGTCTCGCCGTCGTCCACGACGCCGTTCTGGTTGCCGTCCTCGACGCCGTCGTTCAGGCCGTCGGAGTCGGTGTCGGCGCTGCGGGGATCCGTCTCGCCCTCGTCGACCATGCCATCGTGGTTGGTGTCCTCGACGCCGTCGTTGATGCCGTCGCCGTCCGTGTCCGGGGCCGTCGGGTTGGTCTCGCCGGGGTCGACCGCGCCGTTGTGGTTGGTGTCCTCGACGCCGTCGTTGATGCCGTCGCGATCGGTGTCCGCGCTCGTGGGCGAGGTCGGGTTCTCGCCGTGGATCTCGGTGCCGTCGTTGATGCCGTCGCCGTCGGTGTCCGGGTTGTTCGGATCCGTCTCGCCGGGCTCGAACGTGCCGTTGCCGTTGGTGTCTTCTTCGGCGTCGGTGGCGCCGTCGCCGTCGGCGTCGTTCATGGCGCGCTGGTCGTCACCCGGGTTGTTGATCGGGTTGCGGCCGCCGGCCACCTCGCTGCCGTCGGGCTCGCCGCCGCCGTCCGTGTCGACGTCGTCCGCGGAGGTCTCGTTGCCGTCCTGGCGGCCGTTGCCGTTGGCGTCCTCGACGTTGTCGGCGAGGCCATCGCGATCGGTGTCGCGGGTGCGGGGATCGGACTCGCCGGCGTCGTGGGTGCCGTTCTGGTTCTGGTCCTCGATGCCGTCGGCGATGCCGTCGCCGTCCGTGTCCGCGGCGCGGGGATCGGTCTCGCCGCCCTCGAGCACGCCGTTGTGGTTGGCGTCCTCCAGGCCGTCGGCGATGCCGTCCATGTCCGAGTCGACGTTCGTCGGGTCGGTCTCGCCGGCGTCCACGACGCCGTCGCGGTTCGCGTCCTCGATGCCGTCGGGGATGCCGTCGGCGTCGGAGTCGGCGTTGGTGGGGCTCGTGCCCGTCGGGCCCTCGACCTCGACGTTGTCCGAGATCAGGTCGTTGTCCGTGTCGCGATCGCGGGGGTCGGTCTCGTTGGCGTCGCGGACGCCGTCGTGATCGGCGTCCTCGGCGCCGTCGAGCAGGCCGTCATTGTCGGAGTCGGGGTTGAGCGAGTCCGTGCCGGTGTTGTTCTCCACGCCGTCGGGCAGGCCGTCGGCGTCCGTGTCCGGGTTGCGCGGATCGGTCTCGCCGGCGTCCACGATGCCATCGCGATCGGCGTCCTCGGCGCCGTCGAGGATGCCGTCGTTGTCCGAGTCCGTGTCGTTCGGGTGGGTCTCGCCGGGGTCGCGGACGCCGTCCTGATCGGCGTCCTCGATGCCGTCGGGGATGCCGTCGCCGTCCGTGTCGGGGTTGCCCGGGTTGCTCTCGTCGGGATCGACGACGCCGTCGCCGTCGCGGTCCTCCTCGTGGTCGAGGATGCCGTCGCCGTCCGTGTCGACGATCTCGTCCATGCCGCCGACGATGACCGTGTCGAAGGGCTCCTGGCAGCGCGTGCAGGTGGCCTCGATGGCGGCGTCGGAGTCGCCCTGGACCCACGTGTCGTAGATCTGGGGGACGTCGTCGTTGCGGTTCTGCAGGTTGGGGTTGGGCCGCTGGGGCTGCTGCCAGTAGCGGCGCTGGTGGCGGACCTCTCCGCCGGCGGGCACCACGGAGCCCTCGGGGATCGTCTCGAGGGCGTCGTCGCCGTTGGCCATCAGGTCGGCGTCGCCGCGGATGTGGGTGTCGTCCCAGAACATCTCGCGGGGCACGCGGGCCTGGCCGGGGCCGGACTGCTCGGAGATGGTGAAGCCGGACAGGTTCCGCTCGATGTCCACCATCGGGAAGTGGGTCTCGGCGGTGATCAGCTCGACCTGGAAGCGGTAGCGGCCGTCGGGAACGACGTTGCCGTCGCGGTCGCGGCCGTCCCACACCGCCTGGTTGGGGCCGGGATCCGCCGTGCCCGTGAGCTGGCGGTCCGTCGTCGCGTCGAAGATGCCGTCGCGATCGGTGTCGAGCGTGATCTTGAAGGTGCCGCTCACGTTGCTGTCGAACGTGAACGTGCCCGTGTCCTGGATGCGGTCACCGTTGGGGGTGATCGTGTTCGAGCCGGCGCTGTCGTTGAACGCGACGGACGAGATCGCCGGCGCGGGCGCGAGGGGCGGGGCCAGGTCCGGGTAGTTCAGGTAGATGTCGTAGCTGAGGAACGCGCTGCGCGTGGGGCCGCCCTGGAAGAAGGGGCAGTCGCGCGTGACGGGGTCCGGGTCGCCGAACTGGCACCAGCTCGTGTTGGGGCGGCCCTCGATGCCCTGCGGGTTGGCCAGCACCTGGTACTGGAACCCGCGGACGTCCTGCAGGTCGATGGCGAAGATGCGCGCGCCGAGCTGGTTGTTCAGCGACTCCACCGGGGCGACGACGAAGTAGTCGGCGTTGCTGCCGTAGGAGAACTGGTGGGCGTTGATGCGCCAGATCGGCGTGTGCAGGCGGCCGCCCGCCGAGGGCTGTCCGTTGACCTGCAGCACGTCCACCGCGAAGTAGCGGGTGGACTCGTCGCTCTGCGTCAGGGTCTCGGGCTCGGAGACGAAGTTGACCCACCACGCGCCGGCCTGGTCGGCCACGCGGGTCTGCCAGTTGCCCGGACCGGAGTTGAAGTCGCAGTAACCGGCCCCGTTGTGGACGACGGGCAGCGGGTAGGCGCACACGCCCTGCACGCCGCCGACGGCGACCGGGAACAGATCCGCGGTGTAGCACCGCGCATCGGCCTCGCAGTCGCCATCGTTCAGACAGAACGTCAGCTCCGGGGGCGCCAGCAGGATCTCCGCGCCGGCGCGCCGGGGCTCGACGATCGGGTTGGCGGCGCCGGCGGGTTCGCTCTCGAGGCGGAAGCCGTCGGCGGCCGCCTCCTTGAACCCGTCGTCGCTCGAGCAGAGACGAATGGTCTCGCCCACCTGGCGCACATCGATGCGCAGGACGCTGTAGCCGGCCAGACCCTGGGTCGGGCCGAGTTGCGGCGTTCCTTCCGGAAGGGCCGCCGCGAAGCCCGGCAACAGGCTGACCACGGTGAGCGTCCCGGCACTCGCAACGATTCGGTTTCGCTTCAAAGGTGACTCCTCTCCCCACGACTCGGAAGGGCGTATTGTGTGGATTCCGGGGGCATCATGCAAACGCCTGAGCGTGCTAAGGCGCATCCAGGATGCGGAGGCGCAGATGCCCCATGATGCGCAGCAGTTCCACTTGTTGTTGGAATTCTCCGGAAACGAGGGCCACGTGGCCCACGTCCACGGGCATCTGGCCCCACGTGGCGTCCACGGAGACCCAAGCGCCCCCGGCGGCGGCGACCTCGTTCCAGGCGTGCCAGGCGAACCGGGGGGCCGGCGCGGGTTTGTAGACCAGGCCGAACACGATGCGCGTCGGCAGGCCCGCGGCCCGCGCCATCGCCGCGTACAGGGCGCTCGTCTCGGTGCAGTCGCCCGTCAGCGTCTCGAGCGTCTCCAGGGCGCTCGGCACGCCGCCTCGGCGTTCGAAGCGCATTTTGCCGTGCAGGTCGTCCATGAGCGCGCGGGCGGCGGCGACCGTGTCCGCCCGGCCCTCGATGGCGGCGCGCCCGGCGGCCTTCATCTTGGGGTGGTCGGACTGGACGACGGCGTCGGCCACCAGGGCGCCCCGCAGCGTCGTGTCCGCCCCGAGGGGCACGGGCAGCGGCAGGCCGGCGGGCAACGGCGGCCGCGTCAGCGTGAGGCGCCGGCCCTCGAGCACCTGCGCCGGTGGGCGGTGCAGGCCCGAGAGCGGCGCGTCCCCGCTCAGCTCCAGGGCCAGGCGCGCCAGGTCCGCCGTCGGCCGGGGCAGGGGGGCGACGGGGATCTCCACCGCGTCCGCTAGGGCCACGCCCGTGTCCGAGGCCATGCCCCACCGCGCCTCTTCTTCGGATTGACGCACGGCCACGAGCCCCAGCGGCAACTCCTGCCGCAGCATCTCGCCGCGCTCGTTGACCCAGGCGTCCAGCGTCAGGCCGTCCAGCCGCTGGCGGATGCGCGTCGCCGGGACCTCCTGCGCCATGAGCACCAAGGTGTCCGGGCCGACGATCTCGATCTCCATGGGGCTCGCGCTCATCGTCCATGGGTCGAAGCCCGGGACCGTGAGGCGGCGGCCCGGCGTGAGCGGCTCCCGCGAGAGCGCCGGGCCCAGCAGGTCGCGCAGCACCGGCGGCGCGGACATCTCCAGGGTGCGCTCGACGCGCTCACCGCCGGTGGTCAGACCCAGTTGCAGCCGCCCCGGCTGGACCTTGCCGTCCGCGCGGAAGTCCTGGCTGCCCGTGCGCAGCGCCAGCTCGAAGCTCTCCAGCGCCCGGTCCGGCGCCAGGTGCGCGTGCAGCTCAAGCTCGGCGCGGGCGGGCACGCCCAGGGACTCCAGCTTCAGGGTGCTCTCGATGCGGAAATCCCAGCGGCCGTCGGGCCGGGGCGTCTTGTGGATGCGCGTCAGGCCGATCTTGCGGTCCTGGAAGTACAGGCCGAGCCACTCGTCCCCGGCGCGCAGGTCCGTGCCGGGCACCAGGGCCTCGGCCTCGGCCACGGCGCTCTGCGACGCGGTCGTGTTCAGGGCGTACAGGCTCGCGCCGAAGGTGGCCACGCAGCCCGCCCCCGCGATCTCCCAAGCCCACCGACGGATTCCGGACGCGCGCATCCCGGGCAAGCTACCACACTCGCTTGACTGAACGATTGAGTAGTGATCGGCCTTGTGGTACCCGTGCGCCGCTTCTGGTCCGGAGATCGCGAGATGCAGCTGAAACTCTTCGATGGCCGCAGCGGCGGCGGCGGCGGTGGTGATGGCGGCGGCGGAGACGCGAGCGGCGTCGAGGACGTCGGCCTCGTCGAGGCGGCGCGCCGGCGGTACCTGAACTACGCGCTCAGCGTCGTCACCAGCCGCGCCCTGCCGGACGTCCGCGACGGCCTGAAGCCCGTTCAGCGACGCATCCTTTTCGGCATGTTCCAGATGGGTCTCACGGCCGAGGCGCGGTACCGCAAGTGCGCCGCCGTCGTCGGCGAGGTGATGGGCAAGTACCACCCGCACGGCGACTCCTCGATCTACGAGGCCATGGTCCGGCTCGCGCAGCCCTTCAGCCTGCGCTACCCCCTGATCGACGGCCAGGGCAACTTCGGCTCGCTGGACGGCGACTCCGCCGCGGCCATGCGCTACACCGAGTGCAAGCTGCGGCCCCTGGCCGAGGAGCTCCTCACCGAGCTCAAGCAGAACACGGTCGACTTCCGCCCCAACTACGACGGCCAGCACAACGAGCCCGTCGTGCTCCCGGCGCAGATCCCCAACCTGCTGGTCAACGGCGCCATGGGCATCGCCGTCGGTCTGGCCACCAACATCCCGCCGCACAACCTGACCGAGGTGACGCAGGCCCTCATCGCGCTGATCGACGATCCGCAGGTGCCGGACGAGACGCTCTTCCGCCTCGTGCCGGGGCCGGACTTCCCCACGGGCGGCGAGATCCTGAACACGCCCGAGGAGCTGGCCCACATCCTGCTCACGGGGCAGGGCCCGGTGCGGCTGCGCGGCGAGTACACGACGGAGATCGTCAACCGCAAGCGCTGCGTCATCATCCACAGCATCCCCTACGCCACGGACAAGGGCACGCTCGTCGAGAAGATCGGGCAGCTCATCGAGGCCCGCAAGGTCCCGCAGCTCGTGGACATCCGCGACGAGAGCACGGACGACGTCCGCGTGGTCATCGAGCTGAAGCGGGGCGAGGAGCCCGAGGTGGCGATGGCTTATCTTTATAAGCACACGCCGCTGCAGCAGTCGTTCCACGTGAACATGACCTGCCTCGTGCCCGCCGAGGAGACCAACCTGCCCATCCCCAAGCGGGTGGGCCTGCGCGAGATGCTGCGGCACTTCCTCGACTTCCGCCTGGAGGTCGTCAGCCGGCGGCTCGCCCACCAGCTCGAGAAGCTGCGCGAGCGCATCCACATCCTCGAGGGCTTCGCGATCATCTTCGACGCCCTGGACGAGACGATCCGCATCATCCGCGCCAGCGACGGCAAGGCGGACGCCGCGGACAAGATGATGCTGCGCTTCGGCCTCACCGAGACGCAGGTGGACGCCATCCTGGAGCTGCGCCTGTACCGCCTGGCGCGCCTGGAGATCCTGGTCATCCAGGAGGAGCTCGCCGGCAAACGCGCCGAGGCCGAGCGCATCGAGGGCCTGCTGGCGGACGTGGACGCCCGCTGGCTGCTGGTCCGCAGCGAGATCATCGAGATCGGCAACACGTACGGGGACGCCCGCCGCACCAAGCTGGTCGGCCCCCCGGCGGCGACGAACTTCGACCCCGAGGCCTACATCATCAAGGAGAACACCTGGGTGATCGTGTCGCGGGGCGGCCGCATGAAGCGCCAGAAGGGCTTCAGCGACGTCTCGGCGATCCGCGTGCCCGAGGGCGACGAGGTCGGCTGGGTGCTGCGCACGGACACCCGCCAGACCGTCACGTTCTACACGCAGACGGGCAGCGCCTACGTGATGCGCGTGGACGCCATCCCGGCGACGACGGGGTACGGCGACGCCGTACAGACCTTCTTCAGCTTCGGGGACGGCGAGAAGATCATCGGCGTGAGCTGCAGCGATCCCAAGCTGCTGCCCACCCCGGCCGAGGTCGACCTGGCCACGCTGACGGAAGAGGACCCCCGCCCGCCCTTCGCCGTGTGCATCACGCGGCAGGGCAAGGCCGTGCGGTTCCCGCTCGCCGGCCACCGCGAGATCTCCACCAAGGCCGGCCGCAAGTTCGTCAGCCTGGCCAGTGACGACGCCGCGCTCTCCGTCTACACCTGCGCCGGGGACGAGATGGTCACCCTGGCCACGGAGGACGCCCACGTGCTGATCTTCGCCGTGCGCGAGATCCCGCCGCGGGCCAACGCCGCCAAGGGCGTGAACGCCATCAAACTCGAGGGCTACGACCGCGTGCTCGCCTTCCAGCTCAGCACGCGCAAGCGCGACGGCTTGAAGACCTTCACCAACCGGGACGCCGAGGTCATCGTCCGCGAGACCAGCTACAAGCCGGCCAGCCGCGGCGGCAAGGGCACCTGCATCCTGAAGCGCGGCCGCCTGGTGCGCTACGAGTGGCCCGTGGAGATCCTCACGCCCGCCGAGGGCGCCGAGGAGGCCGAGGCCGCCGACACGGGTGACGCCGGCACGGAGAAGAACTGATGGAACCGACGACGGGCAGCTACGGCGCCAGCGACATCACGATCCTCGAGGGGCTCGACCCGGTCCGCAAGCGGCCGGGCATGTACATCGGCGGCGTGGGCAAAGAGGGCCTGCACCACCTGGTCTGGGAGATCGTGGACAACTCCGTGGACGAGGCCATCAACGGCCACGCCTCGAGCATCCAGGTCATCCTGCACGCCGGCGGCAAGGCCGTGACGGTGGACGACAACGGCCGTGGCATCCCCGTGGAGCCGCACCCCAAGGACAAAGCCGGGCGCAGCACGCTCGAGGTCGTGCTCACCACGCTGCACGCCGGCGGCAAGTTCGACCACAACAGCTACAAGACGGCCGGCGGTCTGCACGGCGTGGGCTCCAGCGTGGTCAACGCGCTGAGCAAGCTGTTCGTGGCCCGCATCAAGCGGGACGGCAAGACCTGGGAGCAGCGGTTCAAGCGCGGCAAACCCATGGCGCCCATCGCCGAGATCGAGCCGGCGCGCGGCACGGGCACCAAGATCTACTTCGAGCCGGACGAGCAGATCTTCGGCGAGATCGAGTTCGACGCCGAGCTGATCGCGCGGCGCCTCGAGGTGAAGACCTACCTGCACAAGGGCCTGCGCATCGTCTTCACGGACGAGTCGCAGAAGGACGCGGACAAGCGGCGGCGCGAGTTCAAACACGAGGGCGGCATCGTCGAGTACCTCGACGACCTGATGCGCGCGCGGGACCGTCGGGCCGTCACGGGTGAGGTCTTCTCCGTCGAGAAGGAGGACGACACCGAGGGCCGCGTCGAGGTCTCGCTCGCCTGGACGGAGGCCACGGACGTCGTCGTCCACAGCTTCGTCAACGGCATCCCCACGCAGGACGGCGGCACCCACGAGGCCGGCCTGCGCGATGCCATCGGGCGGGCGTTGCGCGATTACATCGACGCCCACGAGCTGACGCCGCGGGGCGTCTCCATCACGCCCGAAGACATCCGCGAGGGCCTGACCTCGGTCCTGAACGTGTTCATCCGCGAGCCTCAGTTCCAGGGGCAGACGAAGGACAAGCTCAACAACCCCGAGGTCCGTGGTTTCATCGCCGGCGTGATCAAACCCTCGCTGGAGAGCTGGCTGCACACGCACCAGACCCAGGCGCAGTCCGTGGTCCTGCGCATCATCCAGTCGGCGCGGGCGCGTCAGGCCAGCCGCGCCGCCGTCGCCGAGGTCCGCCGCAAGTCACCGGTGAGTCATCGCCTGAACCTGCCCGGCAAACTCGCCGACTGCTCCAGCACCGATCCGCGGGAGTGCGAGCTGTTCCTGGTCGAGGGTGACAGCGCCGGTGGCTCGGCCAAGCAGGGCCGCGACCGCGAAACTCAGGCCATCCTGCCCCTGCGCGGCAAGGTGCTCAACGCCGAGCAGGCCACGGATCGCAAGGTCCTGGCCAACGCCGAGCTCAACGCCGTGGTGCAGTGCCTGGGCTGCGGCCTGGGGCGGGACGTCGACGTCGAGCGCCTGCGCTACCACAAGGTCGTGCTGTTGATGGACGCCGACAGCGACGGCAATCACATCGCCACGCTGCTCCTGACCTTCTTCTATCGCTACCTGCGCGCCCTGATCGACCAGGGGCACGTGTACATCGCCCGGCCGCCGCTGTATCGCATCGACATCGGCAAAGAGACCTTCTGGGCGGCGGACGACGCGCAGAAGAACCGGATTCTGAAGAATCACGGCAAACGTGGCAAACCCGAGGTCACGCGCTTCAAGGGGCTCGGTGAGATGCCCGCGGCGACGCTGTACAAGACGACGCTCGACCCCGATCACCGGCGCCTCTACAAGGTCTGCATCGGCCCGGACGAGCAGCTGGTGACCGAGACGGTCATCACCGAGCTGATGGGACGCGACGCCGGCGCACGCTATGAGTTCGTGACGACCATGGCCCGGGAGGCCGAGGTCGAAGAGCTCGACTTCTGAGTCGAGGCGGGCCACCGCGACCCCTCGAGGGCACGCGGTGGCGATCGGGGTGTGTCTCTCCCCGGCGGCGCGAAGGGCTCAGCCCTTCTTGCGGCGCAGCACGCCCGGGGGCGGGGACTTGGCGGTCTCGGTCGCCGGCGCGGCGGCGGCCTCGGCGGGCGCGTGGCCCGGCCAGTACCACACGCGGTTGCCCTCGCCGTCCGTCTGGACCTCGAAGGGGACCTCGACGCCGTGGTCACGCGCGATGCGCTTGATGGGCTCGAGGATGCCACCGAGGGCCTTGGGCCGATTGAGGCTGAACATCTTCAGG
>CAINDO010000376.1 GCA_903847385.1 uncultured Myxococcales bacterium | reverse complement strand
GCGCTGGGCCGCCGGGCACGCGGCGTCGTCGACACAGTCCAGGCTGCACAGGCCGTGCACGCAGCGCCCCTCGGCGCAGTCCGCCGTGTCCGCGCAGGCCGCCCCAGGCGGTGCCAGGGCGGCGTCCGGCCGGGGACGATCCGCGGGGTGTGCGTCGGCGGCGTCCATCGGTGGCGGCGCGGCGTCGAGGATGGCGCTCGCCCCCCCTTCGCCCCCATCGCAGGCCACGAGCGCGACCACTCCGAGGCCGGCCAGGCGGCGGCGCAGGTGGAGCACGGGCGGGGCGAGGCGGCGGGGCATGCCTCCGTTCTGTCACGGTCGGCGCCGGCGGAGCAAGCCACGTTGACCTTGCCCACCGACGCGGCGCGGTAGAGAATCGCCGCTCACGGAACATGAGGTCGCGCCGCGGTGTCCTTCACGCGCAGAATCGCCGGACGATACCGCCTCCTGGAGCGCGTGGGCACGGGGGGCATGGGGGTGCTCTGGTGCGCCCACGACGACGCCGCCGAGCAGTCCGTCGCCGTACGCATCCTGCAGCGCGGCGTGGACGAGCCGGGCCGCGTCGCCCACTTCCGCGCCAGCGCCCGCGCCGCCGCGCGCCTGGTCCACCCCGGGCTCGCCCGCGTGCTGGACGAGGGCCACGACCCCGAGGTCGGCCCGTACATCGTCTCCGAGTGGATCGACGGCTGGCCGCTGTCGGCCTGGCGCGGGATGCCCCCCCCGTGGAACTTCACGCGGGCCGTGCTGATCCAGCTCTGCGACGCGCTGGCCCACATCCACGCCCGCGGCCTGGTGCACCTGGACCTGCGGCCGGGCAACCTGATGGTGCAGGCCGGGCCCGACGGCCCCGTCGTGCGTGTGGTGGACGTCGGCTGCGCCCGCATCGACGACGGCTGGAGCGACCAGCCCGTCGGCGCGCAGGCCACGCTCAAACTGCTCGGCTCGCTGAAGTACATGGCCCCCGAGGTCGGGGACGCCCCGCCCTGGCTGCACGGGCCGTGGTCGGACCTCTACTCCGTGGGCCTGATCGCCTGGGAACTGCTCAACGGCGGCCTGCCCCACGGTGAGCTGCAGGGCGTGGCGCTGATCATGCGGCGCGCATCGGAGCCGGCGCCGCACCTCGCGCCGGGCGTCGGCGGCCCGCATCACGCCGCGCTGCGCAACCTGTTCCAGCGCCTGCTGGCGACGAACCCCGCCGAGCGTCCGCTGTCCGCCGCGCAGGTGCGCAAGACCATCGAGGCGCTGCCCGCGGACGCCGCCGCGCCGACGTGGCTCGACCCGCCGCGGGGCCCCAAGATCCGGCAGGCGCCCTTCGAGCCCGGCCGCGCCCGGGCCGGCGGCTACCCGCTCTGGCCCCTGCAGCCCGGGCCCCTGGTGGGCCGCGAGACGGAGCGCGCGCACCTCGCCGAGGCCGTGCACCAGACGGTCGCCGGCTACGGCAGTCGCCTGGTGGTGCTCGAGGGCCTGCCCGGCGCCGGCAAGAGCCGGCTGGCCCAGGAGGTCGTCGAGGACGCCGAGGAGGGCGGCCTGCTGCGCGCCTGGCGCGTGCACTTCACCGCCGGCGGCGCCCCGGGGTCCGGCCTGACCGGCGCGCTCGAGGATCTGCTGCGCGCCGGCGGCACGGACGCGGACGGCGTCGCCAAGCGCGTGTCGGCTCTGCCCCTGCTGCTCGGCGTGGATCCCGCCGGGCTGGAGGCCGCCCTGCCCTCGCTGCTGCGGCCGGACACCACCCCCTTCGCGCGGCCGGGCAACGAGCCCGATCCCGGCGCCGAGGTCGGCCACGTCGGCTCGGCGCACATGGTCGCCGGCGCGTTCCTCGAGCTGCTGCGCCGCGCGGCGGGCAACGAGACGATCGCGCTTTGGCTGGACGATCTGCACCTGGCCACCGAGGCCGAGGGCGTCGATCTGGTGCTGCGCGTGCTGGCCGAGAAGTCCCTCTCGGTGTGTGTCTTCGCGACCGTGGTGACCGGGCATCCGGGCACGCAGGCGCTCGTCGAGGCCCTGCCTGCGGGCGCGCAAGCTCAGTGGCACGAGCTCGGCCCGCTCACGGACGTGGACGTGCACAACTACGTCGTCGAGCGCCTGGGCCTGCCCGATCCGGACCACAGCAAGGTCTGCGAGGCCATGGGCGGGCGCCCGCTGCACATGCGCCTGCTGGCCGACCACCTGCTGGACGGGCGGCTGATGTGGCTCGACGACCTGGTGCGCGTGACGCCGGGCACCGTGCTGCCGCTGGAGCCCCACGAGATCTTCGCCTCGCTCTTCGAGCGCATGGGCGGCGCGGGGACCGAGGCCCTGGTGCCGGACGTGATCCAGGGGCTCGCCCACGCCCGGCTGCCCATCACGCCTCGCGTGGTGGACGCCCTGGAGATGGCCGATCCGCATCGGCCGTGGGAGCGCGCGCTGGCGACGGCCGAGCGGGCCCGGTTCCTGTGGCGCGGCCTGGGCGGGCGCTGGATGTTCACGGGCTCGCCGCTGAAGGACTGGCTCATCATGCGCGGGCAGGAGCGCGCGCAGAGCTGGCATCGCCGCTGGCTGAAGGCCCTGGTGCACCTGGAAGATGGCGGCCGCGGGCGCCTGGGCCTGGAGCGAGCCGCGCACGCCGAGGCGCTGGGCGAGTCCGGCGCCGCGCTCGCCGCGCTGACGGAGGCTGCGGCCTGGGCGCTCGGCCCCGGTCAGCAGGCCATGGAGCGCTCGCTCCTGGCCGCCGGGCACGCCGTGCGGCTGGCGAGCGCCGTGGGAGACGCCGTGTACGCCGCGCGGGCGCATCGCCTGCGGGGCGAGCTGCTGCGGCAGGCCGGTCAGCCCGGACCGGCGCGCGAGGCCCTGAACGCCGCGCTCACGGTGCTCGAGCACCACCCGGACGCCGTCGAGGCCGGCTGGTGCCACCTGGCCGGGGCCTGGCTCGCGCTGGACGCGGAGCGGCTCGACGCCGCGGACGCCGGCTTCCAGCAGGCCGTGCGGTCCTTCGAGAGCGCCGGAGACGACGGCGGCATCCAGTGGGGGCAGCTCGGCCTGGGGTACGTGGCCGTGTCCGCGGGCGCCCACGCCGTGGCCCGCACGCTGGCGCGGGGCTGCGAAGAGGCCTTCGCCACGATGAACGCCGCCCGGGGCGTGCTGGCCGCACGGCTGCTGCGTGCGCACGCCGCCGACGCCGCGCAGGACTTCGCCACGGCGGACAAACGCTACCTCCGCCTGCAGGAGACGGCGGACTCGCGCCGGTGGCTGCTGGAGAGCACGACGCTGCGCCTGCACCGCGCCCGAATCGCGCTCTCCGTCGGCCGCGCCTACGACGCCGTCGTGCTGCTCGATCAGGCGCGCGCGCTGGCCGAGCCCCTGCGGCTGTTCCGCCTGCGCGAGTGGGTGGACGCCGTGCGCCCCGCCGCCCTGGCCGCCGTGGGCGAGGGCACCGCCGCCCGCCACGCCCTGCGCCGGGTGGTGCTCCCCAACCCGCGTCTGCGCCCCTCGGCGCTGGCCGCCGTGCGCGCCGCGCTGCTGCACCCGGCCACGCAGATCGACGCGGCGCTCGTCGCGGGCCTGGAGAAGTGGGCCACCCGCCTCGAGTCCACCGAGCCGACGTGACCGCCCTCGCCGATCTGCACCGCCACCTGGACGGCGCGCTGCGCCCGTCGACGGTCGCCGAGCTCGCCGCCCTCGAGGGCCTCGAAGTGCCCGCGGACCTGCCGTTCTTTCCCGGCATGGGGCTCGCCGCGGCGCTCGACCGCTTCCGGTTCACGCTGTCGCTGCTGCGGACGCCGGCGCGGGTGGCACGGGTCGCCGCCGAGATGTGCGAGGACGCAGCCGCCGAGGGCGTGACCACGCTGGAGATCCGCTTCGCCCCGCAGCTGCACCCGGGCGGGACCATCGCCGACATCGTGGACGCGGCGCTCGAGGGCGTCGCCGGCCGCGCCGGGCTGATTCTGTGCGGCCTGTACGGTGAGCCGCCGGAGGTGCTGGAGGCCCTGGTGGACGTCGCCGCGACGCGTCGGGGCGTCGTCGGGGTGGACCTCGCCGGCGGCCCCGCCCCCGGGAACACGTGGTCGCTGGTCGACTACGCCGCGCCCTTCCGCCGCGCCGCCGCCCTCGGCCTCGGCCGGACAGTCCATGCCGGCGAGGGTCGCCCGCCGCTGGAGATCCGCGTCGCCATCGAACACCTCGGCGCGCAGCGCATCGGCCACGGCACCACGCTGCTGGAGGATCCGCGCGTCCTCGACCTGGTGGCCGAGCGGGGCGTCGTCATCGAGGTCTGCCTGACCTCGAACCTGCAGGTCGGGGCCATCCCCGCGCTGGACGCCCACGGCCTGCCGACGTGGCTGGACCGCGGCGTGCGCGCCTGCGTATGTGTGGACAATCCCCTGCTCTCGCAGACGACCGCCCCACGCGAGCACGCGCTCGCCGCCGCCTTGCCGGGCATGACGCCGGCGCGCGTCGCCGAGATCGTCGCCACGGGCCACGCCGCGGCCTTCCGACGCTGACCGGCGCTCAGGCCCGCTTGAAGTCGCGGATGTGCGGGATGCCCTCGTCCAGCGGCGGAGCGTCCGGCGCCATCGCCGTGTCCAGGAACACGCTGACCGCCTTGGGGAACATGCGCCGGAACAGGTTGCAGTTGGCCGGCTCGTTGTCGAACGTGGCGACCACGTGGCCGAGCGTGCCCAGGAAGTCGATGACGTCTCGCTTGAAGTCGAGATCGCGCATCTCGTAGGTCGGCTTGAGCACGATGACCGTGTGCGCGAGGCCCACGGGGAAGCCGTGCGTGCGCAGGCTCTCCGTGCAACCGACGAGCATGTTCGGGACGTCCCGCCCGGACAGGTAGACGACCGTGGCGCCGCCCTCGAAGGCCTCGTTGGCGAAGTCCCGGGCGCCGGCGACGGGCACGTCCACGCGCTGCAGGGCGTCCGTGAAGAACCCCTGCGTCCAGTGCGCGCGTGCGGCCTCGACGATCTCCGGGCGCGTCTCGCCCGCGCGGGCGAGGACCTCGGAGACCATGTAGGGCACGTTCAGGTCCGACGCGGCCAGCAGTCGCGCGTGCAACGCGGTCTCACCCGCGTTCAGGGCGAACTCGCGCAAAAGGTGCATCGTGCGCGGGCCGTTGTCGAAGAGGGTGTGGTCGAGGTCGAAGACCACGACGGGCGTGTGCCGCGACTGACGCGTGGCACGGATTCGGGCGAGGATGTCGTCGAGGATGTGCACGGCGTCGGGCTACCACATTTCCGTTTCCGGTCAAAGCTCGATGGCGACGGCGAGGCGCGCCGTGGCCCCGGCGAGGCCCCCGCCCTGCAGCGGCGAGGTCTCCCGGCTCAGGGGCAGGCCGTCGCCGTCCTCGGCCCGGAAGTCGTTCAGCAGGCGATAGTCCAGGCCCAAACCGAGCACCACGCGCAGGCGGTGCGTGCGGCCGATGGCCAGGCCGACCTCGGGCCGCAGGTGCAGGCCGTCCTGCGTCGTGCGGCCGGTGCCGCCCGCGCCGCCCCGGGCCTCGGTGTCCTCGAAGGAGCCGCCGATGCGCGTGTACCCCAAGCGCAGCCCCAGGAACGGCGCGACCAACGTGCCTGGGTGCAACCGGAGGCCCAGGTCCGCGCCGAGCATGTACCCCGAGCGGAGGACGTCGCCGCCCAGGCGCAGGCCCGCGTCCGCGTCGAGAAAGGCCGCGAGGGGTCGGCCGAGTCGCAGCTCCGCCCCCAGCCCCGTGGCGCGGCGCTCTGCGTCCCCGGCCAGCGGGTCGCGGTCGTCACCGACCTCGGCGAAGGCGCCGGCCTCGGCGTACCACGACACGTTGCGCGCCAGGTCGACCTGGGCCTGGGCCTGCGCCCGGGCCGGCGACAGCGCGTCGAGCGCCGAGGCCAGCAGAAAGGCGATGAAGACGAGAGAGCGGCGCATGGTCGACTCCGGGGAAATCGGACGCCGAGCCGTGTTGCACCCGCCGTGCCAGGGTTCAGCCCGGCGCCTCGAAGGGCCCGATGCCGAAGCGCGCGCCGGGCTCGCCGGGGTTCTCCAGCCGCAGCACCGCGCCGTGCGCGGCGGCCAGCTTGCGGCACAGCGCCAGCCCCAGGCCCGTGCCCTTCTCGCGGGTGGTGTAGAACGCCTCGAAGATGCGCTCGGCCACGTCGGCCGGAATCCCCGGGCCGTCGTCCGTCAGGAACACGTGCCCATTGGAGTACGCGACCTCCAACTTCGTTGCTCCAGCCTGACGCGCATTTCGCATCAGGTTCAGCAGCAGGCGCCCGAGCTGCTGGCGATCGCCCAGCACCCGCACGTCGTCGGCGATGCCACACACGACGCGCAGGCCATCGGCGAGCATCGAGGTCTCGACGATGAGCTCGGCCAGCGCGACCGGCGACTTCTCCAGCGGCACCTGGCGCGCGAAGTCCAGGAACCCCTCGACCACACGCTTCAAGTTGCCCAGCTCGCGCTCGACGCGGCCGAGCAGCGCCAACTGCTCCGGCGACTCGCTCAGATCCTCGCGCAGGAGCCCCACGAAGAGCTCCATGCCGCCCAGCGGGTTGCGGACCTCGTGGGCGATGCCGCCCAGCATCATCTGCAGCTCCCGCTCGCGCGCCAGGAGCGCCACGCGCATCTCCTCCATGGTGCGGGCGAGCGTGCGGAGCTCCTCGGCGCTGCTCGGGACCTCGACACGGTCGTCGAGGCGGCCGGCGCCGATGCCCCGGGCGGCCTCGACGAGGCGCGCGAGCGGCGCGGTGAGCGCGCGGCTGGTGAACACGACCATCGCCCCCACGGCCAGGAGCGCCAACGCGATGATCGAGGTCATGTAGGCCCCGAGCGCGTCGATGCCGGCGTAGCTGCGCGCGCTGCCCTCGACGCCGACGACCGCCACGATGCGGCGCGTGCCCTCGTCGTCGTCCCAGACCGGCGCGTAGCCGCGCAGGTAGCGCAGACCGTCGGCCCCCTCGAAGAGCACCGTGGACACCGACCGGCCGGCGGCCACGCGCTCGAGCTCGAAGCGGTCCTGCATGAGCGCGCGGTCGGGCTCGCCGGGCACCGCGCCTTGCGGCTCCGAGTCCACCAGCGAACGGCCGTCCAGCGTGGCCAGGAACACGCGCCGGGCGCCCACGCTGTCGCGCACCGCGGCCAGCTTGGTCTGCAGGCTCGCCGAGGTCCGCTCGTTGCCGGGCGAGAAGCGCGCGATCACACCGCCCGGCAGCAACGCGGCCGTCGCCGTCGCGGTGTCCGTCAGCCGCGCGCCGACCTCTTCTTCGAGGGTGGAGCGCGCCGCGGTCACCGCCAGCACGCCCAGGAAGGTGAAGAAGACCACCGCCGGCGCCAGGAAAGCGAGCAGCAGGCGGCCGCGCAGCGACGCGGTCAGCGTGCGGAGCATCGGCGGGGGTCCCTCGGGCGTCGGCGGAGGCGCCCCAGGGCCAGCAGGCCGGTGAGCCACGCGCCGGAGGCGGGGCCGGACGTGCGGCAGCCGCAGCCGGCGCTCCCGGACGAGGCGGTGGCGTTTGCGGCGTCGGCCGTTCGCGCGTCGGGCGTGCCTGCGTCGCGCTCGGGCGTCGTTCCTGCGTCCCGCTCGGGGTTCGTGCCTGCGTCGCGCTCGGGCGTCGTTCCTGCGTCCCGCTCGGGCGTCGTGCCTGCGTCGCGCTCGGGGTTCGTGCCTGCGTCGCGCTCGGGCGTCGTTCCCCCGTCGCGCTCGGGGGTCGCGCCCCCGTCCGGCTCGGGC
>CAINDO010000375.1 GCA_903847385.1 uncultured Myxococcales bacterium | reverse complement strand
TCGCCGCGGCCGCCGACGGGCTCGCCGCCGTTGCCGCCGACGGGCGTGCCGCCGACGGGCGCGCCGCCGTTGCCGCCGGTGCCGTTGCCGCCGTCTCCGCCGACGGGGGGCTGGACCTGCCCGCCCGTGCCGGCGTCGTCGGTGCCGAAGTGGGCCACCTTGCCGTCGTCACACCCCGATGCGACCAGGGCCAGACCCGTGAGCCAGACGCCGGGCAAAGACCCGACCCAGATGTGCGCCCGCGCACGCCGCGCTCGATCAGCCATGAAATCGCCTCCTGAAAGCCGACAAGGGAACGAGGAAGGGAACAAGGAAAGTAGAGAAGAACGGTGCATCCTAGACCCACGGGGCGATTTCGCTCAACTCGCCGTGGTGGCGAGGCGATAGGGAAGATCATGGACACGCACGAAGACCAGGTGATGGAGCTCCTGCGCAGCCCCTCTCCGCGCAAGCGGGTGGTGGGCCTGGTGCACGCCGCGCGACGCCGCCTGACGAGCGCCGTGTCGCTGGCCACGACGGCCCTGACCGACACCGACGACGACGTCCGCTCGGCCGCGGCCTGGGCCCTGGACGTGATCGGCGACCCCGTGGCCATGCCGGCCCTGGTGGCGGCCATGTACGACGAGGTCTTCTCCGTGCGCTCCAGCGCGGGCTGGGCGCTGGTGCACATGGGGCAGGCCGGGCGCACGCCCGAGGTCGTGTCGCAGATGGACGACGTGCTGCGCTCGGCGATGAACCCGAACGCCCGCGAGATGGCGCGGTTGGTGCTGGTCTACCTGGGCGGCCCCGAGGCCACCGAGACCCTGGACGCCGTGCCGACGCAGCCCGTCCTGCACTGACGCTCGCCGCTCAGGGCCCGGCGAGGGCCCGGCAGCGCGCCCGAACGGCCTCGGGCAGGCGCGGGTCCGCCGCCCACTGTGCCAGGAGCGCCCCCGTGGGCTCGCGTCGGAGCGGATCCGCACGCAGGGCCTCCGCCAGCGCCAGGGCCTCGTCCACGCGCCGCTGACCCATGCGGAGCGTCATCAGGTCGAAGCGCAGGTTGGCGTCGTCCGGGAAGGCCGCCGCGGCCTCTTCGATGAGCGCCGCGGCCCGATCCGGGCGCCCCAGGCCCAGGTACTCGCCGGCGAGGCGGTGCGTGAGCGCGGGCGGGACGGGGCGGTCGGTGACCACGGGGCGGGCGTCCAGCAGGGCGAGCGCGGCCTCGGGCCGGCCGGCGGCGACGGCCTCGCGGGCGGTCATCAGGGCGCCGGTGGGCTCGCCGGGGCGCAGCGTGGCCATGCCGAGCGCGAACTCCACGGGCGAGGCGTACGTGGCGGCGGTGCCCCACAGGCCCCAGGCGCAGACGAGCAGCGCCGGCCCGCCCACGGCCAGGACCGGCCGCGCGCCGGGCCAGGGGGCGTCCGCCAGCGCCAGCGCCAGCAGGAGCAGCGGCAGGTACAGGTAGCGGTCGAAGCCGAGCCAGAAGGCGTCGCCCACGAGGCCGGCGGGCAGCAGCGTGAGCGCGGCGCCCACCACGAGCACCGCCGCCCGACGCCGGCCCCGCCACAGGAGCCCCGCGCCCGCCAGGAGAACCAGCGTCGACGCGCCCCAGCCCGGCAAGGCACCCCGCCCCGAGAGCTCCCAGCCCAGGTACCGCATGCCGCGCGCCTGCGGCACGAACAGGGTCTCCAGGCCGAGGCCGACCATGTCCGGCGCCCGGGCGAGCAGGCGCACGGGCCCCGGCAGGCCGCCGCCCCCCAGGACCGGCAGATCGGCGGGCAGCGTGGCCGCGCGTCCGAACCAGAAGACCACGGCGGCCGCGACGAAGGGCACGAGGGCCGCGGACACGCGCCGCAGGGGCTCGCGCAGGCCTGGGCCACGGGCGGCGCCGAGGGCGTCGGCGGCACACAGACACAGCGCCGCCGGCAGGAAGGTCTCCTTGGAGAGCGCCCCGCCGACCATGAGCAGCGCGGAGACGACCGCGCGGCGCGGCCCCGTGGAGGCACCGGCCAGGTGGTACGCCAGGCCGGCGAGCCAGACGCCGGCGAGGACGTCCGAGCGGCCGTTGATCCACAGCCAGGCCTCGCCCAGGGCCGGGTGGAGCGCCACGACCGCGCCGCCGAAGAGCTGCCAGCCGGGCGCCGCGCCCCGCCGCCGCAGCGCCGCCACGAGCAGCCCCACCGCCAGGCCGTGCAGCAGGAGCGAGACCAGGTGGTGCGCCCCGGGCGACGGCCCCACGAGCGCCTGCACCGCGATGAGCGACACCATGGAGAGCGGCCGCCAGGTGGCCGTGCTGCGGACCGCGACGTCGGCCGTCTCCAGGTAGTCCGCGCTGTTGCGCCCCAAGGCCGCGAGGAGATCGTCCCGGCCGTCCAGGAAGGGGTGCGAGGCGAGGGCGACGTCGTCGTAGATGAAGCTGCCCGTGAGCGCCGGCCAGGCCAGCCCCACCAACGCGAGGGCCAGCGCGAGCGCCGGCGCGGGCCCTGCGAGACGCCGAGGGGCGGTCACGGGCCGACCCGCACGAGCATCACGCACACCGCCCCGGAGAAGCCCAGGACCACGCCGGCCACCCGGCGGGGCGTCAGGGGCTCGCCGAGCATCATGCGGGCCAGCAGCAGGGTGAACACCGTGGTCGTCTGGTTCAGGACGGCGGCCGTGGCGGCGTCCGTGTACTTGAACCCGCCCACCCAGAAGAGCATCGAGATGCAGGTGCCGAGCAGCGTCGCCGGCAACATGGCCCCCCACAGGGGCGACGGCCGCAGGATCGTCACCGCCGCCCGCCGCTCGGCGCTCGGGAGCATCCACAGCAGGAGCGCACCCGTGCCGGACAGGATGCGGATCAGCGCGACCTCGACCAGGGAGCCCGTGTCGAAGGCGGGCTTGGCGACCACGATGGCGAGGGCGACCGTCAGCATGGCGCCCATGCCGAAGAGCGCGCCGGAGAGCGGCGACTCCCCCGTGTCCGCGCCCTTGCCGCGCTCGTCGCGCGTGACCACGAGCATGCCGGCCACCACGAGCCCGGCCCCCAGCGCGTAGGCCGGCGTGGGGACCTCGCCGAGCAGCAGCACGCCGAACAGCGCCACCGCCGGCGAGTACAGGCACTCGACCACGGTCAGGCGCCCGGGGCCCAGGCGCCGCAGCGCGTGGAAGAACAGCATGTCCGACACGCCGATGCCCAGGATGCCGCTGACGATCAGCCGCAGCCAGGCCTCGGCGGACCGGTCGGTGTTCAGCGTGCCGCCCGTGACCAGCAGCAGCGCCGCCATGAACACGATGGCGACGACGTTCTTGAACAGGTTCATGGCGAAGGGCGAGATGCCCTCGCCCCGGGCGAACAGGCGGCGGAACAGGATCACCGAGACCGACCAGCACAGGGCGCTCGCCAGCGCCATCGCCTCACCGATCATCGCGTGCGCTCCCCTCGGCGTGGGTCCGGACCCGCGGGCACTCCGGGTCGGGCCGGTGCGGATCGCCGGTCAGGTGGACCGAGACGGCGCGGCAACCGCCGTTGCACAGCGCGAGCGCGGGGCAGGTGCGGCAGGGGTCGGGGGCGGCGTCCCGGTACCCGCGCAGACGGGCGAGCTCCGGGTCCGTGGACCAGGTGCGCGTCAGCACGGACACGGCGTCGCCCGCGACGGGCTCCAGGAAACTGCAGCCGGAGAGGCGGCCCTCGGCGTCCAGGCTGCCCAGGCTGTCGCCGGCCTCGCAGCCGTGAATGCGGAAGAACTTCAGCACCCGCGGGTCCGGGGCGTGCTGATACACGAACGGCGCCAGCGAGCAGTCGAGCTTCACGCGCAGGCGCCGGCGACGGGCGGCCTCGAGCACCGTGGGCAGGAGCGCCGCGGCCTGGGCCGGCTCGAGGCGGTCTTCGAGATACGTCGCGCGGCCGCGCCCCGTGGGCTTCAGGCGCAAGAGCTCGACCTCGGAGACGCGCCGCTCGCGGGCGTAGTCGAGCAGCGCCGGCAGGGCGTCGAAGGTGTGGCGCGTGAGCACGGCGTTGATGCCCACCCGCACGCCCGCGGCCTGCAGGCGCCGCACGGCCGCGTCCGCCATGGCGAAGCGGTCGTGGCCGCGCGCGGCGGCGTAGGCCGGCCCCACGGCGTCGATGCTCACGTTGATCTGCGCGAAGTCGCCCAGCCGGCGCGCCAGATCCGGCGTGACGGGCGCGCCGCTGGTGGTCGTCGAGGGCAGGATGCCCCGGGCCCGGAGCGCCCGCGCGACGATCAGGATGCCCGGCTCGGCCAGGGGCTCGCCGCCGCCCAGGGCCACCTGGAACACCCCCGCCGCCGAGAGGGCGTCGGCGACGCGCTCCGCGTCCGCGGGGTCGAAGGCCGGGGCCTGCGGCAGGCTGTTCGTGTAGCAGTGGGCGCACTTCTGGTCGCAGCGGCGGCTCAGCGTCCAGTGGAGCTCCACCGGCGCGCGATGGGCCGTGCCCGGTGTCGGCGAGGCCCACAGCGGGTCCTCGGGGTGGCCCAGGGCGCGCAGCAGGCCGCGGTTCACGTAGACCAGCGCCGCCGGCCGCCGCAGGTGCACGATGCCGCCCCAGGACTCCGTGCGGACCCGGGCGCCAGAGATGGCCGAGAGGCGCCGCCGCAGGCCGGCGAACTTCATGACGCCGCCCCCCCGCCCGGGCTCGGCGGGGGCGGCGGGGCCGCGCTCAGCCAGGCGGAGAGCGCCGCGGTGATCACGCTCACGCCGCCCAGGCCCACCAGCAGGAAGCTGATGTCGATGCCCAGGCTGCTGCTGTTCGGGTTGAACCCGAAGCGCACCGAGAGCACCCGGGGGCGCTCGGCTGCGGGCGATTTCACCGTTGGAGTCCGTTCTTCAGGGTCTCGACCAGGGGGGCGAGCACGCCGAAGTGGAATATCACGGCGTAGACGAAGGCGGCCATGGTCAGAGCGTGCGTGCCGACGCGCACCAGCACGGGGAACCGCCGCGGCGAGGCCGACAGCACCCACAGCAGCGCCGCGCCGCCGAAGACGAGCGTGAGCATCGCCGGCCGGAACGCCGGATCCATGGGGTAGGCCATGGCCAGGAACACCAGCGCCACGGGCAGGTAGTACTTCACCGCGCCGGGCACGGGCCGCCAGCGCCCCGCGCGGCTGGTGCGCGCCGCCAGGAACAGCGCCGTGAGCCCCACCCAGGCCAGGCAGGCCTGCCCGAGCCGCTGCGCCCGCAGCATGCGCCGCGCTCGCGATGCGCCGGCCGGGTCGTCCACGCGCTCGGCGGCCGCCACGGCGCCGGCGTAGTCCCCCGCCCGGTAGCGCTCGTCCGCCAGGGCGCGTCCGGCCCGCCAGCCCACGGCCGGGTCGGCCATCAGGGCCTCGGCCGTGGCCTCGCCCGCGCTGATCTCCGGCTCCAGCCGCACGAGGCGCAGGCGCACGGTGTTGGCCTCCGGGAAGTCCGGGTACTGCGCCAGGAAGGCCCGCAGCGCGGCGGCGTCGTCCGGCAGGCGCAGGAACACCGCCAGCGCCTCGGGGTGGCTGCGGGCGCCCCGCGCCTCGAGCTCGGCGCGTTGCTGGCGCGCCCGCTTGGCCGGGCGGCTCTCCGGGTACTCGGCGAGCAGGCGATCGAGGGCGTGCAGCGCCAGCGCCGGGTCCTGCAGGCGGTCGAGGGCCAGGCGCGCGGCGTCCCACAGGGCGTCCGGCGCGTCCGGATCGGCGGGCACGCGGGTGACGAAGTCGAGCAGCGCCGCGGCGGACTCGGCGGGCAGCTCGCCGGCGGCGGCGATGGCCCCGGCGTAGGTGGGCAAGGGCCCCGCCGGCGCGGTCGCGGGGGCGATGGTCGCCGGGCCCGGCGGCGCCGAGCGCGGCACGGGCACGGAGAGTCCGAGGATCACGAAGACGACGGCGGCGGACGCGAACGGCACGGGCGCAGGGTATCGACCGCGCCCCGACGCGACAAGCCGCGGCGCGACCCGCGCTCGACGAGGTTGATTCGACGGGCGCCGCCCCTTAGCCTCCGCGGCCCATGGCCGAGTCCACCGCGCCCGCCCTGCCCTGCCCCGCCGAGGACGTCTACGTCGTCGTGCCCTGCTACAACGAGGGCCCGGTGATCGGCGACGTCCTGCGCGGCCTGCGCCAGCACCTGCCCAACGTGGTCGCCGTCGACGACGGCTCCACGGACACGACCTGGGACGAGCTGCGCGGCTCGGGCGCCATCGCGCTGCGCCACGTGGTCAACCTGGGCCAGGGCGCGGCCCTGCAGACGGGCATCACCTACGCGCTGCGGGCCGGGGCGAAGTATCTGGTCACGTTCGACGCGGACGGCCAGCACCAGGTCGAGGACCTCGGCCGCCTGCTCGGGCCCGTGGTGCGCGGCGAGGCGGACATCGCCCTGGGCTCCCGGTTCCTGGGCGCGGCCATCGACATGCCCATGACCAAGCGGCTCGTGCTGCGCGCCGCCGTGGCCTTCACGCGGATCGCCGGTGGCATCGAGCTGACGGACACCCACAACGGCCTGCGGGCGCTGTCCGCCCACGCCGCGCGGCAGCTCCCCATCACCCAGAACCGCATGGCCCACGCCTCGGAGCTCTTGCACAACATCGTCGACCGCAAGCTGCGGTACGTCGAGGTGCCCGTGACCATCCGCTACACGGAGTGGTCGCGCGCCAAGGGCCAGTCGGTGTTCAACGCCGTGAACATCCTGTTCGACCTGGCCGTGCGGCGGATGCTCTCGCGCTGAGCGTCAGGGTTTGCTCGGCGGCGCCGGGACGACGGGGACGCTGGGAACGCTGGGGACGACGGCTTTGGCCGGCGGCTTGAGCGCGGGCTTGACCGGCGGTTTGACCCCGGGCTTCGCGCCGGGTTTGACCGCCGGCTTCTTCGGCGCGGCCACGGGCGGCTTGCGCAGCTTGAAGTCCTTGCGCCGGTAGAGGCTCAGCGCCTGCGTGCCCGTGTCCGGGACGATCACGTAGTCCTTGGCGAGCAGGTCCTTGAAGGCCTTGAACTCGCGGTAGTCCTCGTTGCGCGAGACGGCGATGAACGCCGGCTTCACGCGGTGCAGGTCGTCGATGACCGCGCGCCAGGGGCCGTCCGAGCGGAAGCGCACGGCCTGGGTGGGCCGCCGCCAGGTGTTCGTGAGGGTGGTCGTGAGGAGCTCGAGGACCTTGTAGTAGGGCGTGCCGGCCACGCGGTCGGCGTGGAAGTAGACCGGCCACGCCCAGCGCCCCCAGACCCACACGCGCTCGCCGGGGCCCGAGTTCTCGCGGATGATGCGGCCGAGCTTCTGCGCCTCGGGGTCGCGCGCCACGCGGCGTTCGCGCCGGATCTGCCCCAGGTCGCCCAGGTCCATGGCCAGCCCGGGTCCGGCGAGGGCCAGGGTGAGCAGGGCGGGCGCGAGGCGGCGGCGCCACATCGACCGGAAGCCGCGCCAGAACTCGGGCTCCAGCGCGCGCACGGCGGGCCCCAGGGGCAGCGCGGCCAGCAGCGCCATCGTGGGCAGCACCTGCAGGTAGTAGGACTTGAAGTAGCGGAAGCCGATGGACGCGCCGAGGAAGCTGAACACCAGGTGCAGCCCCAGGAGCACGCCGCGCAGCGTGAGCCGCCGCCCCGCCCGCAGCGTGGCGACGATCGCCAGCCCGGCCAGCGCCGTGGGCAGCGCCAGGAACTCCCAGAGGCCCCAGACGCCCTCGCCCACGCGGCCGAGTTTGTCGTTCCAGCCGATGGTGCCGGCCACGTAGTGCCAGCCCGCCTCGGCCAGGAAGTAGGTGCGGAAGTAGGAGAGCAGGTCGCCGCGGACGACGTAGTACACGCCGAGGGCCGCGAAGGCCGCGGCGCCACCGGCCGCCATCGCCGCCAGCGCGACCCACGGACGCGGCGCCGCCCAGCCCTCCGGCCGCTCCAGCCGGGGCCAGAGCAGGAGCACCACGCCCAGGCAAGGCGCCATCACCATCGATTGATGTTTGATGAGCGCCGCGATTCCGAGTACGAATCCTGCCGAGAGAAAAATCGTCGCCCGGCCGCGACGCAATCCATGGGCAAAAAGGAGCAGCGCGCCGATGTACGGCAGGCTCATCCAGGCATGGTAGTTGATGTCGATGCTGTCGATGCTCGGCGAGCCGAGCGTGTACAGCAGGGCCGCCACGCCCGCCGCGCGGACGCCGTAGAGCGTGCGCCCGGTGAGGTAGAGCAGCGCCGTGCAGCCCACGGACCAGAAGGCCGCGGCCACGGTGAGCACCGTGAGCGAGCGCCCGAAGGCCGCGAAGAACGCCCAGACCAGGTAGAAGGCGCCGGGGCCTTTGAACTCCACGCTGTCCTTCAGGGGCAAGAGCCCCCGGAGCAGCAGGTCGGCGTTGTAGGTGATGCCGGCGGCGTCCTCGTTGTGGAAGCCGGCGGTGCCGAACGACGGGCTGCGCAGCCAGAGCGCCACGAGGCCGAGCAGCAGCACGTAGCCCGCCTCGAGCGCGACGCCGCGGCGGCCCGGGACCGTCGGTGCGGGGCTTTGCCCGGCGAGGGCGAGGTCGGCGTCGAGATCGGGGGCGGAGCCGGTGGACACGGGGCGCGCATGAGAAGCCGCGTGCGGCGCTTTGTCAAGCCGGGGGCCGCCCTGCTGCTGGCCGGCGTCGTGCTGTCGACGGCCGCCTGCGGCCCGCGCCTGGACGACAAGGTCGGCGGCTTCGCGCAGCCCGAGTCGGCGATCCACGATCCCGTGGCGGACGTGTACTTCGTGTCGAGCATCCACGAGAACCCCCGCGCCCACGACGGCAACGGGTTCATCTCTCGGGTCTCGCCGAAGGGCGAGGTCCTCGACCTGCGCTGGATCGCCGGCGGGGTGAACGGCGTGACGCTGGACGCGCCGAAGGGCATGTCCATCTCCGGCGAGCGGCTGTTCGTGGCGGACATCGACCACGTGCGGGTCTTCGATCGCAAGACGGGCGCGCCGCTGGCCGCGATCACGCCCCCGGGCGCCGTGGCGCTCAACGGCATGGCCACGGGCCCGGACGGCACGGTCTACGTGACGGACACGGCCTGGTCCGCCGACTCCGACGACAGCACGGGGGCGGACGCGGTGTTCAAGATCGCGCCGGACCTGAGCGTGCAGGTCCTCTGCCGCGGGCCGGCGCTGGCGCAGCCCAACGGCATCACGGTGGACGCGACGGGTGTGTACCTGGTGAGCTGGTCGCAGCCGGAGCTGAGCCGGCTGGAGCCGGACTGCAAACGCACCGTGCTGGCCCGCTTCGAGAAGTCCGGCCTCGACGGCCTGGTGCGCACGCGCCACGGCGACTTCCTGGCCTCGAGCTGGCACGGCCGAGCCATCTATCGCGTGAACGCCGCCCACGAGATCGGCGGCTTCTTCGAGCATCGCGCGCTGCCCGGCATCGGCTACGACGCCACGCGCGACCGCCTGCTCATCCCCTTCTACGAGCTCGGCGAGGTCGGCTTCCGCGACGGGACGCGCTGACGCCCCGGCTCAGCCCGTGGCCTCGGGCGCCCGGGCGTAGTGGGCGCCGACGGCGAGGAGTCGCGCCCGCGTGTCCGCCCCCGGGAAGTGATTCCAGAGCGTGCACAGGGCGTCGGCCAGGGTCAGGTTGTGGACGTCGCTGCGCTCGCCGAGCGAGAGCGCGACGACCATCGTCTCCAGCGTCTCCGGCCCCTTGAAGCCGATGGGCAGACGCTCGTGGTCCTCGGGATCGGGGTAACGCCGCGTGGTGGCCTGCAGTTGCGCCCAGGCCTGCGCCCGCCACTCCGGCCGGGTGAGGCGCTCGCCGTGCCGCACGAGCGCGGCCAGCGAGAGCAGCGTGTGGCCGAAGTGGCCCGGCCGCGAGAGCGCGGCGTTCATCAGCTCCTCGCGGGTGATCTCGGGGGCGTCGCCGGGCTCGGGCGGCTGCCAGCGGGGGTCCTCGTGGGGGTGGCCGGGGAAGGCGTACGCCACGAACTCGCAGAACCGTTCCGTGGCCCAGGGGACCAGATCCTTGTGGCGGGAGAGCAGCGCGGCCAGCTCGAGGAAGCTGCACCAGACCGTGAAGCCGTGCCCCAGGTAACCGGGCTCCACGGCGGCGCGCGTGCGGTAGGCGAGCACCACGGCCTCGAAGCCGGCGGCCTCGACCCAGGCGTGGAAGGCCGGGTAGGCCAGGGGCAGCTGCCCGCGGGCGGCCAGGACGGGCGCGCGCCGGGCGGCGGCGGCGTCGGAGCCCTCGGGCACGCTCAGGCTCTCGGCGAACAGACCGAGCGCCCGCGGCGAGCCGTCCAGGCCGGACACGCGCCACGCCTCGCGCCAGTGCTCCAGGGGCAGGCCGGGGAAACGCACGGCCAGCCGGAGCGTCGACAGCATGGCCTTGGGGGCGTGGGTGGCGGCGTTCAGCGAGAGGGCGCTGACCGCCGGCTCCAGGAACTCGCGCTCTTCGAGGAAGTCCGTCATCGCGCCCACCCTACGAACGGCAGCGCCGCAGGTAAAGATCCTGAAGATCCTGCGCGTCGCGGGCATGTTACGGAAGCGTGGCGGGGCCGGGGCGCACGCTCACCGGTTCGTAGCGCGTTCTCGCGTCTGTTGCGCCGCCCCGCGGCTGTGGCAATGTGGCACGTGTCTTGAAGGCAGATCGCCCTTCGATCGCCCCCCGGTCGACACCCTCGTGCTCGATCCGAGCCGATATCCCGGCGCTTCGGTCCTCCCGGTGCTCCGGCTCTTTCCAGGTCCGTGACGAAAGGTCCCTCGATGTCCGAAAAAGCCACCCTCACTCTCCGCGGCAAGACTTACGAACTCCCGGTCCTGGAAGGGACCGAGGCCGAGGTCGCCATCGACATCTCCAGCCTGCGCGCCGCCAGCGGCGCCATCACCCTGGACGAGGCCTTCGGCAACACCGGCTCCTGCAAGAGCGCCGTCACCTTCATCGACGGCGACCAGGGCATCCTGCGCTACCGCGGGTACCCCATCGAGCAGCTCGCCGAGAAGAGCTCGTTCCTCGAGGTGGCTTCGCTTCTGATCAACGGGCGCCTGCCGGGCGCGGACGAGCTGAACAGCTGGCGTGGCAGCCTCGTGAAGCACACGCTGCTCCACGAGGACATGAAGAACTTCTTCGACGCGTTCCCCCCGAACGCGCATCCGATGGCGATCCTGTCCTCGGTCGTGCTGGGTCTGTCGACCTTCTACCCCGGCGCGTCCAACCTGAAGTCCGCCAAGGAGCAGGAGCTGGCGATCAACCGGCTCATCGCCAAGCTGCCCACCATCGCGGCGATGGCGTACCGCAAGAGCCGCGGCCTGCCGATCATGTACCCGGACAACTCGCTGTCCTACGCCGGCAACTTCCTGCGCATGATGTTCGGCTTCCCCACGGAGCCGTACCACGTGGACCCGGAGATCGAGCGCACGCTGGACGTGCTCTTCATCCTGCACGCCGATCACGAGCAGAACTGCAGCACCTCGACGGTGCGGGTCGTCGGCAGCGCCCAGGCCAACCTGTTCGCCTCGATCTCGGCCGGCATCTGCGCGCTCTGGGGCCCGCTGCACGGCGGCGCCAACCAGGAGGTCCTGGAGATGCTCGAGCGCATCCACCAGGACGGCGGCGATGTGAAGAAGGCCGTCGCGGCGGCCAAGGACAAGAACAGCGGCTTCAAGCTCATGGGCTTCGGGCACCGCGTCTACAAGAACCACGACCCGCGCGCCCGCATCATCAAGGGCCACGCGGACAAGGTGCTCTCCAAGCTCGGCATCAACGATCCGCTGCTCGACATCGCCCGCAAGCTCGAAGAGGCCGCCCTCAGCGACCCGTACTTCGTCGAGCGCAAGCTGTACCCGAACGTGGACTTCTACTCGGGCATCATCTACCGCGCGCTCGGTTTCCCCACGGACATGTTCACCGTGCTGTTCGCCCTCGGGCGCCTGCCCGGCTGGATCGCCCAATGGAAGGAAATGAACGAGCAGGCCGGCCGCATCAGCCGCCCCCGCCAGGTCTACACGGGCGCCACCGTCCGCGACTACCCGGGCGCCTGAGCTCAGCCGCGCTCGCGGCGGATCCCGAGCGCCCGCATCTTCTTGTGCAGGTGCGTGCGCTCGAGGCCGAGTGAGTCCGCCGCGCGCGAGATGTTCCAGTCGAGGGCCTCGAGCCGCTCGACGATGAAGCGCCGCTCGGCGGCGTCCCGAAGGTCCCGCAGGTTGCCCTCTCCGGCGAGGGCGGCCTCGTCGGACACGCTGCGCTCGGGCACCTCGAGCAGGGCGTCGGGCAGGTCGTCCAGGCCGATGACCTCGCCGGACAGAATCGCCATGCGTTCCACGACGTTGCGCAGCTCGCGCACGTTGCCCGGCCAGCGCCAGGCCTTCAGGGCGTCGAGCACGTCCGGCTCGAAGACCTTGCGCCGGAAGCCGTTCTCCTCGCAGACCTGCGCCAGGAAGTGCAGCGCCAGCCCGGGGACGTCGCTCGCGCGCTGGCGCAGCGGCGGGGAGACGAGGGGCACCACGTTCAGGCGGAAGTAGAGGTCCTCGCGGAACGTGCCCGCCTGGCAGGCGGCCTCGAGGTTCTTGTGGGTCGCGGCGAGGACGCGGACGTCGACCTTGATGGCCCGCTCGCTGCCCACCCGCGTGAGCTCGCCGGACTGGAGCACCCGCAGCACCTTGGCCTGGGCCGAGAGGCTCATGTCGCCGATCTCGTCGAGGAAGAGCGTGCCGGCGTCGGCGAGCTCGAACTGGCCGCGCTGTCGGCCCGCCGCGCCCGTGAAGGCGCCCTTCTCGTGGCCGAAGAGCGTGGACTCGATGAGCTCGTCCGGGATGGCCGCGCAGTTGACCTTCACGAAGGGCCCGGCGGCCCGCTCGGACTGGTCGTGCACTGCGCGGGCGATGAGCTCCTTGCCGGTGCCGCTCTCGCCCTGGATGAGGACGCGGGCGCGGGTGGGCGCCACCTTCGCGATCTGTTCGCGGAGGCGGACGAGGGGCGGTGCGTCGCCCAGCAGGCCGCCGACGGCGTAGTCCCGCCCGGCGCGGGCCTTGAGTTCGGCCAGCTCGCGGCCCCGGCTGGACTCCCGGAGCGCATTGCGAACGGTGACCAGCACCCGCTCGCGGGAGAGCGGCTTCTCCAGGAAGTCGAACGCGCCGGCGCGGGTGGCGGAGACGGCGTCGTGCAGCGTCGCGTGGCCGCTGATCATCACGACGGGCAGGTCCGGGTACTTGCCGTGGAGCACGCCGAGCGCCGTCAGGCCGTCCATGCCGCCGGGCATCATCACGTCGAGCAGCACCGCGTCGAAGGGCTCGTCGGCGAGGCGCGCGAGGGCGTCCTCGGCCGAGGGGGCGAGCGCGACCTCCCACCCCTCGCCCTCGAGGACCATCTGGAGCGTGAGCCGGATGTTCGGCTCGTCGTCGACGACCAGGATCTGCGCGGGTGTTCCCATGGCCGCAGCCTGCACCGGACCGGGCGGCGTGCGCAATCGGTGCGGGTGCTTGCGGCGGCGCGAGGGCTGCGGCACGCTCGGCCGGTGAAGTCCGCCCCGTTCGCCCGCCTGATGTGTCTCTGCGCGGCCCTCTCGGCCTGCGCCGGGGGTGCGGCCGCCGACGCGGACGCCGATGTCTTCACGGGCGGCGAGGCCGACGCCGCGGTGTTCGAGGGCGACGCCGGTCCCCGCCCCGACGCCCTGCGGCCGGGCTCGAGCGACGCCGGCGGCGCGGGGGGCGAACCGGCCGACACCGACGCGCTGGCGCCGGTCGGCGGCGGCGCCGCGCCCCCATCGGAGCGCCTGGACGCCGCCGTGGAGCGCCCGCCCGAGGTCTGCCTGCGCATGCGGGTGGTGAACACGCTGGCCGAGGGCCTGAACGTGCGGCCCGACCCGTCGACCGCCCAGCCGGCGATCACGGTCTGGTTCGATGGCACCGAGGCCGAGGTCCTCGCCGAGGTGCAGGGGCAGGACGTGGACGGCAACACGCTGTGGTACGAGGTCCAGCGCGAGGGCGTACACGGCTTCGTGTCGACCATCTGGGCCGAGTGCATCGCCCGGGGCGCCCCGCCGGCGCCGCCGCCCGCGCCGGGGGCCCGCGACGACGTGTTCCTGCTGCCCTTCGACTGCGGCCAGACCCGCGTGGTCACCCAGGGCAACGCCTCGGGGCGCGGCCACGACGCCGCCGCGGCCTACGCCTTCGACTTCGACCTGCCGCTCGGGGCGCCGCTGCGCGCGATGAAACCCGGCGACGTGCTCTACACCCGCGACGCCACCCGCGAGGGCGACCCCTGCTGGTCCGGCGGCGGGCAGGCCTGCGTGGACGCGGCCAACTCCGTTGTGCTCGGCCACGCGGACGGCTCGCGCACGCGCTACGCGCACCTCGGCCGCGTACTGGTGACCGTGGGGCAGCACGTGGCCCAGGGGGACGCCGTGGGCGAGGTGGGCGGCACGGGCTGGTCGGCGGGGCCGCACGCGCACGTCGCGCGCACCGAGGCCTGCAACGTGGCGAACTGCAACAGCATTTCGCTCGTCTTCGCCGACGTCGGCGACGACGGCGTGCCCGCGGAGGGCGAGCGCGTGACCTCGGAGAACGGCTGCCCGGTCAGTCGCTGAGGAAGAGCCAGGTGGCGAGGCCCGTGAGCGCGGCGCCGGCCCCCAACGCGACCACGCTGGCCGTGGAGAAGCTCCGCGCGTCGTCGTAGGCCGCGCCCGTGCGGTCGGCGGAACGGGCGTCCGTGCGGTCGCTGTCCACGAAGTCCCGGTAGGCGGCGTCGCCGGTGGAGACGCGGTCGCGGGCGAGCACGTTGAAGGTCACGCCCGCGCCGAGCGCGGCGACGGCGCCACCGGCGGCCACCCACCGCCAGGGGCCGCGGTCGGCGGCTTCGGCCTCGGTGGGCGCCGAGACGGGCGCCGGCGCGAGCTCGGGCGCGGCCACGGGCGCGGCCACGGGCGCCGGCTCGGGCTCCAGCACGGCTTTGCAGGCCGTGCGCTCGGCGGCGAGCGCGGCGTTGGCCTTCTCGACGCGCTTCTGCTCGCCGGGATCGGCCGCGGCGGCGGCCAGGTAGCGGCGGAAGCGGTCCACGGCGGCGCAGTGTTCGCCCAGCTCCTGGTCGGCGCGGGCCAGGTTGTACAGGATGCGCGCGGCCCCGGCCTGGCCCGGGGGGGTGGCGTCCAGGGCCTGCAGGAACGCCTGGCGGGCCTCGGCGAAGCGGCCGGCCTCGAAGGCGGCGCGACCCCGCTCGGCCGCGGACTCGGCGGTCTCGGCGGATTGCGCGCGGGCACCTGCGGGCACGATCAACAAGCACGCCAGCGCGAGGGCGACGCGGGCGCTCACTTCGGCTTCACCTGGCCGGCCACGCAGCGCTCGTCCACGTCCGGCGAGGCGCAGGCGGCGGCGCGCGCGCCCAGGTGGTCGGCGGCGGCGCGGGCCGGGCCGCCCGGGCGCTGCATCAGCTCGGACAGCGCGGCGTGGGCCTGGGCGCATCGGCAGCTCTGGAGCGCCGCGTCCGCGCGGGCG
>CAINDO010000374.1 GCA_903847385.1 uncultured Myxococcales bacterium | reverse complement strand
GTCCAGCCCCGGCAGGTTGATGTCCACCAGGATCAGGTCCGGCGCGGCCGTCTGGGCCAGCGTGACGCCCTCGAGGCCGTCGCAGGCGTCCGTGACGGCGATGCCGTTGGCTTCGAGGATCTTGCGGACCAGCAAGCGGTTCTCGCGCCGATCCTCGATGTGGAGCACCTGGGTCATGGGGCCCCTCCCGCGTCGGTCACCTCGGCGTACACCGAGGGCAGCACGCCGACCAGCCCCTCGCGCGTGTTGAGCGTCGGGTCCGCCCAGACGCGGCGGAGCAGGGCGTCCATCAGGCGCCCCACGATGCGCGACGGCGGGAGCTGCAGCGCGGCCATGACCTCGTGGCCCGTGAGCGCGAGTTCCTTGGGCACGAGCGGGCAGGTGCGGGCGCCGGCGGCCTCGAGCCGCGCGTCGAAGCCCGCCCAGGTGGGCGTCTGCAGGGCCGCGTGGAGCCCCAGGGCGGCGTCCAGGCCCCCCCGGCCGATGGCGGCCGCGAGCGCGCGGACCGCGGCGGCGTCCGGGGCATGATCGGGGCGCAGCGCGAAGGTGCGCAGCATGCCCAGCACGGACGTCCGCAGGGCATTCGAGAAGCGCAGCGTGTCGAGCGCGGCCTCGGCCCCATCCACCAGCGGCGACAGGAAGACCCCGAGGCGGATGGCCAGGTCCGGTGCGGCCCGCCCCAGCGCGTCGGCCACGGCGGGCATGGTGCTCGTCGGCCAGGCCGGCAGGAAAACGCCCAGGAGCCCCGACTCGGCCAGCCGCAGCGCACCCCAGCCCGGTCGAGGCGACATCAGCGTCTTCACCAGCTCGACCTGGATGCGCTCGGCGCTCACCCGCGCGAAGACCTCCAGGGTGCGGCCGATGGCGTCCCAGGTGGCCGGCTCGATGTCCAGCCCGAGCACGGACGCGAAGCGCACGGCGCGCAGCGCCCGGAGGCCGTCCTCGCGAAAGCGCGCTTCAGGCTCGCCGACGGCGCGCACGCAGCCGGCCGCCAGGTCGGCCCGGCCAGCGTAGAGGTCGACCAGAAGGCCGCGCCGCGGATCCCAGGCCATCGCATTCATCGTGAAGTCGCGCCGGGCGAGGTCCTCGGCCAGGCTGCGCGTGAAGGCCACGCCGTCGGGCCGGCGCCCGTCCGTGTAGCCCAGGTCCACACGATACGTCGTGACCTCGATGTTCAGGCCGCCGCTGACCACGGTGACCGTGCCGTGGGCCATGCCGGTGGGGATCACGTGGTCGAAGAGCCCCACGACCTGCTCGGGCAGCGCGTTCGTCGTCAGGTCCCAATCGCCGACGCCTCGGCCGATCAGGCGATCGCGCACGCACCCGCCGACGCAATAGGCCTCGTAGCCGGCGGCCTGCAGGCGATCGAGCACGGCCAGCGCGGCCTCCGGGGGCGACGCGAGTTCGACGGGCTCGGCGGCGGCGTTCATCAGCAATCCTGCAGGAGACGGTCGCGGCGGGCCGCGGCGAAACGGCGCGCCCGACGCTCCAGGCTGCGCGCGCGGGTGCGCTCACCCAGGGCCTCGACGATCACGGCCAGCTCGCGCAGCGCGTTGATCGTCTCCTGCTCCTGCTCGGGCATGATCGCCTCGAGGACGGCGATGGCGTCCGTGTACGTGTCCACGGCGAGCAGCAGCTGCTGGCGCGCCGCCGGCGAGATGTGGGGCGACTCGGCGCCGCCCTCGTCCTTCAGGGCGTCGTCGATGAGCATGTCGATGCTGCTCTGCCCGCTCAGGCTCCCCTCGGCCGTGTCCCCCGGGGACTCGACGGCCTGGTCGCGCATCTCCTCGGCGACCGAGTGCACATCCACGCCGGAGAGGCGCGTGTAGAGCGCGCCCACGAGCCGCAGCGCGAGGCCGTAGTCGAGCCGATGCCCGTTCTGGCGGGCCAGGCGGGCCGCGGCCTCCAGGGCCGTGAGCGCCCGCTCGGGCTCGGACGTGGCCAGCCCCATGCCCAGCGCCCGCAAGGACTGCAGCCGCGCGGCGAGATCGCCGAGCTGCTCGGCCAGGGCCGCGGCCTCTTCGGCTTGCTCGCGCGCCGTCTCCAGCGCCCCCTGCTCGGCCAGCAGCAGCGCCGAGAGCGCGAGCGCCCGGGCCGTTTGCGTGCGGTCGCCGATGCGTCGCGCCAGGTTCAGGGCCTCGGTGACCTCACGCCAGGCGACCTCGGGCTCACCCTTCAGCGCGATGAGCACCGCGAGCTCCAGCCGCGAGGTCACCAGCCCGCCGGCGTCGTCGATGCGCTGCCGGATCTCCAGCGCCTCGCGCAGCTGCGTCTCGGCCGTCAGCAGCAGGCCTCGGTCGCGGTTCACCCGGGCGAGGTTGGTCAGCGACAGGCCCACGGAGCGCTCGTCCCCCAGGCTGCGCCGGTACTTGAGCGCCTCCTCGAAGTAGTGGACCGCCGTCTCACGTTCGCCCTGCCGCCAGGCCACCTGACCCAGATCGTCGATGGAGGCGGCGACACCGGGGCCGTCGTCGGCGCGCTCGAAGAGGGCACGCCCCCGGTCGAGCAGGTCCACGGCGCGCTCGTAGCGGCATCGGTCGCGGTACAGGCGTCCGAGGCGGTTGAGCGCCGCGCCGGCCTTGGCCTTGTGATCCAGCGACCAGGCCAGCGAGAGCATGCGCTCGAAGGCGCGCTCGGCGCGGTCCTGGAAGCCGTCGAGGGAGTACAGCACCCCGAGGGCGTGGAGCACGTCCATGAGCGGCAGGGCGTCCCGGTGGTCGAGCAGGGCCTGCGCCCGTTCGAACGCCTCGACGGCCAGCCCGTTGGCGAAGCGTCGCCGTGCACGCTCGCCGGCCCGGATGTAGAAGAACGCCGCCCGCTTCTCGTTGCCGCCGAGCTGCGCGTGTTCGGCGATCTGCCAGAGCAGCGCGTCCCGCTCCGGACCGGGCTGATACTCCAGCCACTGCGCCACGACGGCGTGGATGGCGGCGCGGTCCTCCAGCGGGGTCTCCTCGAGGAGCAGGCTCTGCTCCAGGGCGCGCGTGAACGCGAACTCGACGGCGACGTCGTCCCCGGGCTCGTGCATGCGGTGCAGCAGGCCCATCGTCTCGCAGCGGCCGAGGGCGGCGTCGATCTCGTCCGCCGAGGGCTGCTCCACCCAGTTCCCGGGCGCCTGGCCGTGCTCCAGACGGGCGATGGCCGTGAGTACACCGGGGCGGAAGACCGGCCCGACCACCGCGGCGCGTCGCAGCCAGGCGCGGTCCTCCGGATCGAGGCCGTCCAGTCGCCGACGCGCCTCGTCCGTCGAGGTCAAGGCGAAGGGGAACGCCAGCTCGGCGTCCTCCGTGTCCACGCCCCACCCTGCGCGGTCCGCCTGCACGACCCCCCGCTCCAGGAGCGTGCGCGCCACCTGGACGACGGCGTCCGGCAGCCCGCCCGTGGCCGCCACCACGACGGCGAGGAGGTTCGCCGGCGGCGGCGAGGGCCGGTCCGTCAGCCGCATCAGGAGCTCGCCGACGGCGTCGTCCCCCAGGGGGTCGAGCACGACGACGCCGTCGCCGTACCGCAGGAAAAACGCCGGCTCGTGCTCGAAGCGCTCGCGCCGCACCTCGGCCAGGATCAGGAGCGGCACACCCGTCAGGTTCGCGTGCAGGTAGGCCAGCAGGTCCAGCGCTTCGGGCGTGGCGTCGTGAAAGTGCTCCAGCAGGATCACCACCGGTCGCCGGGCGGCGCGGCGACGCAGCAGCCAGGCGAACCAGCCGAACGCGTGGCGCCGCTCCTCGTCCGGGCCCTCGGAGGTCGGCTCGGCGAAGAGGATCTCCTCGAAGCGCAGGCCCAGGAAGAAGCCCAGGGCGCGCAGGGCGTCCGGCAGCGAGGGCGGGTCGAGGGCGTCGATCTCCGAGCGCGCCTGCGCCTCGTTCTCCGACGCCGGCCAGGTCTCGTCGAGCTTGAACGCGTTGCGCAGCAGGCGCCCGAGCGGGAGCATCGGGTCGACGGCCACCCCGCCCGGCACGGCGTGGCCGCGCAGGAACTCGATGTCGTTGAAGGCGTTGTCGTGGCGCCGCTGGAACTCGGCGAGCAGCCGGCTGACACCGACGCGGGCGGCGCCGACCACCCCGACGATGCGGGGCGAGCGCGTCTTGACGACGGTATCGAACTCCTGGTCGAGGAGCGCGAGCTCGCGGGCGCGACCGACGAACGGCGCCTGGGGCGGCGCGGACGGCAGGGTGCGACCGCAGCTGCCGCAGCGGGGCAGCGGTCGGACGTGCTCGAAGAGGCAGTGGGGACAGATCACGTCGACTCCCGTTGCAGCGTCGTGAGTTTCGTCTTCAAGAGGCGGTATCGAGCCATGAAGTCGGCGTTCCGGGCGTGGAAGGCCCGCATCCAGGCGTTCTGACGCCGTTCGGCCTCCAGCTTGTCCTTCACCTCGAGCACCTTGCCGAGCACTTCGTCCAGGTCGGTGAAGGGCTTCTGAAGATAGCCGATCACCCCCTCACGAATGGCCGCCACGGCCGAATCCACCGTCGCAAAGCCGGTCATCAACGCGACCGCCGTGCTCGGTCGATTCTCGTGAATCCACGCGGCCAGATCGACCCCGTTGTCGTCGCCGAGCTGCACGTCCGTGAGCACCAGGTCGAAGACCTGCGTCGCGAGCGCCTGGCGCGCCTCGGCGCCATGGGTCAGACCGACGACATCGACGCCGGGCTGCGAGCGCAGCAGCGCCTCGAGCACGGCCACGATGGACACGTCGTCGTCGACGACGAGCACGCGGAAGCCCTCGGGCGGGGGCACCTCGCTGCGCAGTCGCTCCATGAGCGCCTGGTTCTCGCGTTCGAGCTCGACCATCGCCGACAGGAAGCGGTCGTTCAGCTCGGCGATCTCCTTCAGGAGCCGCTCGATCTCGCCCTGATGGGCGCGGCGTCGCATCGCCCGCCGGAGCGTGGCCCGCAGGTGGGTCGCCGTGTCGCGGCGCTTGAGACAGTAGTCGTCCGCGCCATCGCGGAGGGCTTGCGCCGCCGAGTAGGCCGAGGGGGCCTCCGTGCACACGATGATCGGCAGACCCGGGCGCTCGCGGCGCACCTGCCGCAAGAGCGTCAGGCCGTCCATCGCCCCGAGCAGGAGCTCGGTCACCAGCGCCGCCGGCCGCCGTTGCGCGAGCACGTCGAGCGCCTCCTCCGCCGTCGGCACGCCGACGACCTGGAAGCCGGCCGGTCCGAACAGGGACTCGAAGACCGAATACATACGCCGATCGGGGTCGACGACGAGAATCGAGGGGGGCGAACGCTGCGTCACGCGGCCGGTTATAGCCCGGGCGACCGACCCTTGCCAGCGCGTCGGGCGAGTCGGACTCGCGTCGCGGCGAGGGCTTGACGCAGACCGGTCGAGAACGCGAAATGCGGCCATGGTCGAACGCCGAAACACCGGTGTCCTCGCCCTCACCGGGCGCCGTGGCTCGCGCCTGCTCCCCGTGCTGGGCCTGCTCGTGTCCTGCGCCGGCGCCCCCCCGGACGCAGCGTCCACCCGGGCGGAGACCCGGACCGCCGCGCCGCCGGTCCGCGCGCCGCGCGTGCTCCATCTGGCGCTGCGCTTCGACGACCGGTACGCGCTCGTGGCCGGCGCCGAACGGCGGGCGCGAGACGCCGTCGCCGCCGCCGCCCGCGCCCTGGCGCCGGTGGGCCTCTCGCTGACCGTCGACTCCGTCGCGCCTTTCGCCACGGACCCCGACCAGCCGGGCGCCCAGCGACAGCTCGACGCGCTCGAGCGGGGGCTCGGCGCCGACACGGCCGCCGCCGACCTCGTCGTCCTCTTCGCGGCGACGCCGGCGCCCGACTCGGTCCGATCCGAACACGTGGCCGCGCGTTATGCCGGGCGGGCCGTCTTCGTCCGAAGCATGACTCTGTTCTTCTCGCCCGAGGACACGTCGGGCCTGGTGGCCGCCGAGACGCGCCTGCTGCTCCAGGGCATCGCCACCGTCTTCGGCGCGCTGCCCTTCTGCACGGATCCCTTGCTGGCCGGCTCGTTCCCGCCGACGGACGCGCTCTCGCGCTTCGACGCCCGCAACGAGGCCCTGATCGCCGCCCACCGCGACCTCGAGTTGCGCGCCGGCGGCGGGCCCCGCGTACCCGTGCACGTCGCTCGGGCGGCGGCGGCCTTGCTGGCCGAGTCGACCCCCCGGGAGCGGCGCTGCGCCGCGCGGGCGTTCGCCGACCGACAGTCCGTGCTCAACACCGTGCTCTCGCCCCCGCCGGCGCCGCCCCCCCTGCCCTCGGCGCCGCCCGACGAGACGCCCGAGATGGCCTGGCAGCGGTGCGAGCCCTCGGCGCGCCAGTCTCCGGGCACGCCGGCCACCCGCTGCGCCGGCCTCGCCGCCCTCGCTACGGGCCGGATTCCGGACGCCCTGCGCCACCTGCGCGTCTGGATCGCCGACCACCCCGAGGACGTGGAGGCCGTGCTCGCCCTGGCGCGCACCGTGGGCCGCAGCGGGGACGACGGCGCCGCGCGCGCGATGCTGGCCGAGTACGTCGCGTCGCACCCGGACGCCGTCGCCGTGTGGCTCAATCTGGGGGTGGCCGAGGCGCGCCTGGGGCGACCGGCGCAGGCGCGGGCGGCGTGGCAGCAGGTCCTCGCCCTCCAACCGGACCACGCGGACGCTCGGGCCCTGCTGGCAAAGCTGCCTCCGGAGTGACACCGGCTTCGGCCTTCCAGCGGCGGTGAATCCAGAGCCACTGCTCCGGGTGGCGCCGGATCGCCGCCTCGATCGTGTCCAGGCAGGTCCGCGTGAGCATCTCGACGCGCGCCGACCGGCTCCCCGACGCCGGCGCTTCGAGGGGCGCCTCGAAGGCCACGTGGTGCTCGCCGTCCGGACGACGATGCGTGAACACCGGCACGACCGGCGCCCCGCTGGCCAGGGCGACCCGCGCCAGGCCGGTGTTCGTGGCCGCGAGGCGCCCGAGGAACGGCGCCCGGAGCGCCTGGGGCGACGCGTCGTGCTGGTCGAGCACCAGGGCGATCACCTCGCCGCGCGCCAGGGCCTCGAGGACGCGCCGGCCGCTCCCCCGCTCGTGCATCAAGTGCGCGCCGTCGCGCCGCAGGGCACGCCACGCGGCCTCGGCCCAGCCCCGGTGCATGCGTTTGGTGAGCACGTGCACGGGGCGACCCGCGGCGGCCGCGGCGCGCACGAGGACCTCCCAGTTGCCCAGGTGCGCCGTCACCAGAATCGCGCCCTGCCCGGCCTTCAAGGCGGACTGCAGGTGCGCCGTGCCTTCGATCTCCAGGCGGGCGGCCACGCGGTCGAGCGCGAGGAGCTCCATCGCGGCGCGGCCCAGGTTCAGATACATCCCGCGGACGATTGCCTCCGTCTCGAGCGGCGGCCGACCCAGCGCCAAGGCGACGTTCTCCCGAGCCACCGATCGGCGGATCGGCACGACGCGGTACCAGAGCCAGCCCAGCATCGCGCCGACTGCGCGAATCCACGCCAGCGGCCAGGGGCGCGCGACGACCACCAGCGCGCGCGTCACGAGGGCGGCCGGATGGCTCAACGCGTCGCCCCGCGCAGCGTCGCGAGCCGGTCGACGAGGGCCGACACTTCGGCCTCCCCGGCAACCACACGCACGCCGCCCTCGAGCACGTGCCAGCCATGGTCCGGGGGCATCCGCGCCGCGTCCTTCGCCGTGGTGATCCCGCGCAGCCCCTCGGGCAAGATCATCGAGCCCGCCGGGAACACCGCGTGGTCCCCGAACACGCGATGCTCGACGACCGCGGCGCCGCAACGACGCAGCGCCGCGTGAAACGAGCCGGGCCGCGCGATGCCGGAGAGCGCGACCCACCGCCCCTCGGAAAGCCAAGTGAAGGGCATCTCACCGCCCTCCGGACAGCGGACGTTCGTGGCCGCCCAGACGCTCTCGACGTCCGCCTTGCCCGGCAGCGCATCGGGCTCGTCGACCTTGTGCCGCCACGAGACGTCGACGCGCGGGACGTCCTCGGCGCGAAATCGGCCGTAGCCCCTGGGAAACACACCCGGCGGCAGCGTCGCGTCCTCGACGAGGACGCAGATCCCGGGGCGGATGCCGCGCGCCCCGAGCCCCGAGTCCATCAGCACGACGTCTGCGTCCGTCAGCGCGCGTTCGACGGCCACGACCCGATCGCGACCGAGCCAGATCGGCACCCCGGGCAGCGCGCGGCCGAGCTCCGTGGCCTCGTCGCCGTCCGCGTCGGGGTCGCCGGCCGCCGTTCGAACGTGGATGGCGCGCCCCCGGTGACCGTGGCCCACGAGCGCCACCCGTGCTCCGCGGTCCTTCAGTCGACGCGCGAGATACGCCACGATGGGCGTTTTTCCCGCCCCGCCGAACGATGGACTGGCCACCACCACGAGCCGCGGCTCCAGCGCGCCGGCGACGGCCCGGGCGAGCCGCCGGCGTTGCACCGCAGCGAAGAGCGCCGCCACGGTGCGCGACGCGTGGTCGGCGAGGCCCGCGCTCATGTCGGCCGAAGACTCCGGACCGCGAAAGACACCCGACTCACGATTGACCCCCCTGCTCTCCCGAACATATCATGCTCCTTTCCAAGGGTAGTCATGCTCTACGAGATCCACCTTCCGCAGCCGGGCAACGACAAGGGCCGCGTCGAGTCCGTCCACGGAGACAACTGGCTCGACGCGCTGCGCCGTGGCCTGGCCATGGCCGGTCTGCCCGCGCCCGCGCGCAACCTCGCCTGTGATTTGCAGGACGACGAGTCGGTCATCATCACCGACACGACGACCGGGCGCGTCTATCGAGTGGTGCCGGTCCGTGGCACGCCCGCCCCCGGTGGGCCCATCGGGGCGCCGATTCGACGCCGCACCTCCGCCTCGGCGGGCACCGTGCGCGTACACACGCCTCACCCCTCGGGGGACCTGCGGGGCACGGCCACCATCGACGAGACGCCGCCAATCCGCGACCTCGCCGACCCCTTCTCCGACGAAGAGTTCCAGTCGGTCTCGAGCCGGTCCTCGCCGGCGGACGCCGCACGCCTGCGCAACAGCGCCCCGGCCTGGCCCGGCCGCGACGCCACGCCGGCGCCGGCCGCGGCGTCGCCCGAGAACCGCTGGCCCCACCGCACCGAGGACATGCTGGACGCGGGCAACCCCACGCCCCTCGAGGCCACGCTCTCGCCGGCGCAGATCGCGCAGCGCCGCGCCGATCGTCAGCGCCGCCTGGACGCGCTGGAGCGTGAGCTCGCCGAGCTCGAGCACCTCGGGCGGGACATCCACGACGCCTGCAACTTCACGCTGGACATCGCCCGGGCGCACACGCCCTCGGGCGCCGGCTCCGTGCTCCTGATCGACGCCCGGGACCGCTGCCTGTACTTCGCCGCCGCGCGGGGCCCGAAGGCGGCCATCGTCGCGTCGCAGCGCATCCCGCTCGAGGTCGGCATCGCCGGGGCCTCGATCCGCCAGCGTCAGCCGATCAACGTGCGAGAGCCCGGACGGGATCCGCGCTTCGCCAGCAGCTTCGCCGACTCGGTCGGGTACCACCCGCGCTCGCTGCTGTGCGCGCCCATCTTCGCCGGCAATCGGGCGTTCGGGGTCATCGAGCTGCTCGACCGCGAGCAGCGCGAGGCCTTCACGGACGACGACACCGAGCTGCTGACCGTGGTGGCGCGGAAGCTCGGCGACCACTTCGCCTCGCTCCTGCCCCGCAAGCCCTGAGCGCGCCCGGGGCGTCGCTCAGTTGCTGCCGTCGTAGAAGGCCCGCAGCGCGCCGGTGCGGTGCGCCTGGCGGAGCTTGCGGATGGCCTGCGCCTCGATCTGGCGGATGCGCTCGCGGGTGAGGTCGAAGACCTGGCCGACCTCCTCGAGGGTGTGGTCGCTGCGCACGCCGATGCCGAAGCGCAGGCGCAGCACCTTGGCCTCGCGGGGGCTGAGCGAGTCGAGCACGCGCGTCGTCTCCTCGGTCATCAGCTGCCGGAAGGCGTGATCCGAGGGCGAGACGGCGCTGGTGTCCTCGATGAAGTCACCGAGGTGGCTGTCGTCGTCGCCGACGGGCGTCTCGAGCGAGACGGGCGCCCGGCTGATCTTCAGGGCGCGGCGCACCTGCTCGGCGGTCATCTCGAGGCGATCGGCGATCTCCTCGGGGAGCGCCTCGCGCTCGAGCTCCTGCTCCATCTGGCGCGCCACGCGGGTGATCTTGTTGATGGTCTCGATCAGGTGCACCGGGATGCGGATGGTGCGGGCCTGATCGGCGATCGCCCGTGTGATGGCCTGGCGGATCCACCACGTCGCGTACGTGCTGAACTTGTGACCGCGCTGGTACTCGAACTTGTCCACCGCACGCATCAGGCCGATGTTGCCCTCCTGGATCAGGTCCAGGAAGTGGAGCCCGTGGTTCAGGTAGCGCTAGGCGATGCTGACCACGAGGCGGAGGTTCGCCAGGATCATCTCGCTCTTGGCGCGCTCGAGGGCGCGGGCGTTGCGCTGGATGTTCCGCACGACCTCGTCGAGCTCCGGGCCGGTCATGCCGACGCTGGACTCGAGCTCCTCGATGGTACGGCGCGCGCGCTCCACGGTCTTGCGGAGCTCGCCGACGCCGGCGTCGTCCAGACCGCTGCGCGCGGCCGGGGCCTTGCCGGCGCCGAGCTCGGCCTCCGTCAGGCCGGCCATGACCTCGCATTCGCGGATCATGCCCTGCCAGTCGCGGGCCTCGTTGCGCTTCGCCTTCAGCTCGTCGGCGATCTCCAGGACGACGTTCCAGTTCACGTTCATCTTGGCGACGAGGTCGCGCAGCTCGGCGTCGTAGTCGCGGTTCTTGCGGCGGTCCGTCTTGGTGACGCGACGGGCGCTGCGCGACCGGGCGCGGGCGATGGAGCGCATCTCCTCGGCGAGCGCCTCGAGGCGCTGCAGACCGACCAGGCCGGTCTCCTCGTCCGGCTCCTGGTTGCTGCTGCCGTCGAGGACCTCGCGCAGACTCTTCTGGCCGCGCTGGACGAGGCGCGGCAGCTCGATGAACGCGTTCACGCCGACGTTGGTGCTCAGGATGCCGTCGAGCACCCCTTCGCGGCCGTCCTCGATGCGCTTGGCGATCTCGACCTCTTTTTCGCGGGTCAGGAGCTGAACGCAGCCGATCTTCGACAGGTACATGCGCACGCTGTCGAGTTCGCTCGTCGACTCGTCGGACTCGCCGGTCTTGCCGCG
>CAINDO010000373.1 GCA_903847385.1 uncultured Myxococcales bacterium | reverse complement strand
GGCCGCGGCGCCGCCGGTGGCGACCTCGCGCCGGGGGCCGGCGGAGGACGCGCGGTCCTCACCGGCGGCCTCGTCCGCATCGTAGGCGGCGTATCCACCACCCGGCGCGGACCTGGCGACGGCGACGCTGGCCGGCTTGGCCTCGGCGGCGCGGCGCTGAGCCACGGGCGCTTGCTGGGGCGCGGCCTGCTCGGGCAACACGCCGTGCACGATGCCGTCGTCGGCCTCCTGGGCGAGGGTGTCCGCGGGGGGCGGCTCGGCGAAGACGCGGGCCTTGGGGGCGTCCGGGGGCGCTTTCTCCTCGGCGAGCTTCTCCTCGACGGGCGCCCGGCGGGCCTGCTCGGCGGGGAACGCGTTTGCGGTGTCGGCGTCTGCACGACCACCGCCGCCGCGGCCGCTGCCGAGGCCGCCGATGCCGTAGCCCTGGCCCTCGCCGGCGTCCCCGAAGGCGTCGTCGAGCGAGATCGCGCCCTTGGTCGCGCCGACGCGCTTCGCCGCCTCCTTGAGGGGGGCCGGCGAGGCCGGTGTGGTCGGCGCGGTGGCCGCGGCCAGGGTGCCCTGGGGGTCAGGGACCCGAGCCACGGCGCTGGCCGGGGCGGCCCACAGGTCGGCGCCCGTGTTCGGCTTGCCGCCCGGTGCTTCGGTCACGGCGACGACGGTCGGCTCGTTCTTCGTGGGGGCCGTCGTCGACGCCGGCCCCGGCGCGTACTCCGCCGACTCCTGCGTGAGCATCATGGTGCCGCCGACGGCGAGCATCAGGCCCAGCGCCCCGGCGAGGACCGGCCCGAGCTGGAGCGTGCTCAGCCAGGCCCACAGCCCCGTGCGGGGCGTGCCCGAGGCCTCGGCGGCGGCGCGGGCCTGCCGCAAAAGCTCGTAGTGCACCGCGCGCTCCGGCTCCGGTACGGGCAGATCCGCGACGAGGCTGCGCACGGTCTCGTACTGCCGCAGCTTCTCGCTCAGCGCCGGATCCGCGGCCACCTCGGCCCGCAAAGCCGCCAGCCGCGCCGCGTCCTGCCCCTCGGGGTAGAGCAGGTCGACCAGGCGGTCTTCGGGGTGGGGCGTGTTGCGTTCGTCGGACACGGTCATGCTCGATGGCGCGCGGCGACCGGATCGGCGGCGTTGGGGACGTCCGCCGCGTAGTCGGCCAGGCGCAGGCGCAGGTTCTCCAGAGCGTAGCGCATGCGGCTCTTCACCGTGTTCTCCGAGATGCCGACGATCTCGGCGATCTCGTTGAACTGGAGCTGCATGATCTCGCGCATCAGGAAGACCTCTCGTTGTTCTTCACTCAACTGAGCGATCGCACCGTCGATGCGTCGCGTCATTTCTGCCCGATCCGTGCGGTCGAAGCCCTCGTCGCTGTGACCGGCGATGGTCTCGCCGAGGGGGCGTCCGTCCGGGTCGCCGGCCACGGGGGCGTCCAGACTGTCCGCGCGGCGGTAACGCGCCTTGCGGGACGCGTCGATGCACTGATTGCGGGCAATCGTGTACAGCCAGGTCGTGAACCGGGCCTTGCGGCTGTAGCTCTTCGCGTTCTTCACCACCCGCAGGAAACTCTCCTGCATCAAGTCGTTGGCCAGTTCCCGGTCCTGGGTGAACCGGAAGATGAAATGAAACACGCCGCGCTCGTGCCGCTCGAGGAGGACCTCGAAGGCCTTGGCGTCGCCGTCGCGGAAGCGCTCCATCAGGTCCTCGTCCGCGTCGCTGGACGCTCGACCGCCCGCACCGGCGCGGCGACCGAAGATCATCAGGACGAAGGCGAGCATCGATGAATCGGCTTCCGGAGTTTCATTACGTCTGACGCGGCGGAACGTTCTGATCTTCGCGACATTCGGCGAGGAGCTCCGCCAAATCGATCAGTCCGCGCTCGGACAGGTGGCGCACGAGAGTCAGGACCATGCGCGCGAGACCGGGCCCCACGCGGCCGATCTGCAGGTCCAGGGTGCCGATGAGCGTCTCGAGGGGGCGCACCGGCTGCCGCGCGCCGTAGCGGGCGACGAACTGCGAGATCAGGACGTCCGCGCTGTCCGGGTTCTCCTCGAGCGCCTGGGTATACCGCTCGAGGATCGACCGCAGCTCGTTGTCGTTGCCCACGTCGTCGATCACGCCGCTGGGGATCGCGCCCTGCGCGCCCAGGATCGGACCGGTGGGCTGCCGCTGCAGCGCCGGGGGCGTGGCGGGCATGGACGGCCGGCTCTGGGAGAGCGGCGGACCCCCGCCCTGCAACGACGGCAGAGAGTCCGAGGGCCGCGGGCGGCTGTTGCGCAGGGCCGGCGGCAGCGGGGGCAGGGGCTTGGAGGTGTTGCCTCCGCCCGGGCCGCCGGGCAGCGGGGGGAGCGGCGGCAGGGGGCGGCTGGTGGCCGGACCGCCCAATGCCGGCGGCGGCCCCGGCGGGGGGG
>CAINDO010000372.1 GCA_903847385.1 uncultured Myxococcales bacterium | reverse complement strand
CGGGCGGCGGTGGTGGGGGCGGCGCGGCGTCCGGCTCGGGCGGCGGCGGTGGCGGGGGCGGCGGCGCGACGCAGGGCCCCTCGGCCTGCACGATCCCGATGTCCTCGCCGTAGTAGAACCGGACGATGTCCTCCCACACGTAGCCGTGCTCGGAGAGGCAGTTCGCCCCGTTCTGGGACTTGCAGCCGCGGTTGGCCCAGTTGCCCGGGTTGACCCAGCCCAGCGTGGTCTGTTCGATGCCATCGCCGGAGCGGCCCTCGTTGTAGGTCACGAAGTGTTCCGTGCCGGTGGGATCGCGGTCGCCGCCCGCCGGCCGACAGTCGGCCGTCGAAGGGATCGCGCCGGCAACGTAGAACGCGGCGATGACCGCGTCGTGATAGGTCAGGACCTGGCCCGCCGTCGAAGACGCGGCGTCGATGTGTTCCTGCCCCGGCCCGCGGCCGCAGGAATACACCTGGTCGCCCTGGCCGTCGCCGATGCGGCCCTCGCGGCCGATCTTGTAATACAGGTACGAGCGCGCGGCCACGGCCTGCGCCTGCAGCGCCGCGAAGTCCGCGCCGCCGTTCTCGCAGGCGACGACGTGGGGCAGGTAGTTCGTCTCCACGTCCACGTCGCCCGAGCCGTCGACCGACGCCACACAGACCGCGCCGAGCGGCAGTGCGGCCGTCTCGAGGGCCGGTGCGTCGCCGTCGTCCCCCGAACCCCCGCAGCCGGTCAGCGCAGCGAGGGCGAGCGTGAGGGCGCGGGCGCCCGCGGCCCGTTCACCGGCCATACAACGCCGCCCGCGCCTCCCGCGTGATGACCTCGGAGGGCGACACGAGCGTCTCGTCCGGGCGTACGAAGGGCGAGGGCAGCGAGCGGCCGCCGATCCAGTTCTTGAACAGGGGCCTCGCCATGCGCCACAGGAGCCCGAACGAGATCTTTGCGTCCGCGCCGGGCGGGCAGCCGCCGACGGCGAAGCGGCCGTGCACGCCGCCCACGGACGGGCCGAGGAGCGCGTCGAGCGAGCTGCCGGCGGGCACGTCCACCATGCCGGCGACGACGCCGGCGAAGGGCGAGCGCGCGCGGGCCAGGGTGTTGCCGGCGGGCTGTTTGCAGCAGGCGGTGTACCAGCGGTAGGGCCCCTTCGGGCCGAGCTGCATGCAGCGCAAATGCTCGGCGCCGGCGTCGAAGACCAGCGACGCCGGGGCCACCTGAACGATGTCCGAGCCGCCGTGCGCGTCGAGCACGTCCGTCCGGCCGAGCCAGCGGGCGAAGGCCTGGCAGTCATCGCAGTAACAGGTCACACGGTTGGCGCGCTCGGGTCGGTAGTCCGTGAAGCGCCCGCGAACGGCGCCGCACTTGCAGCGCAGGGGGATGTCATTGGGCATGGTCAGGGGGTCTCCACGGTGGCCAGAACGAGGTTGTGATCGGACAGACCGCGGGCGGAGATCACCTGCGCCTCGCTGGCCGTCGAGTGGCGCACGAACACATGATCGATGTGCTGGTCCTTGCCATCGGGCTTGGACCGGGGCCGGGTGGGCATCGCGTCCGCGGGCAGCGCGGCGGCGGCGAAGTCCTCACCCAGGCCGGCGGCGATGTGTCGCACGCCGGCGTTGAAGTCGCCGAGCAGCGCGGCGGGCAACGCGCCGGAGCGCGCGGCGGCGGCGAGGCGCGCGAGCTGACCCGGGCACCGGTCGCCGAAGGACACGTGTGTGTTGAACACGGAGAACGCGCCGGCCACGCGCACGCCCAGGAAGCCCTTCCCCGGATCGTCCGGGTACACGAGCTTGGCGCCCGCCTCGGCGGCGACGCCGGGCGCGACGATGGTGACCAGCAGCTCCGTGGCATCCCGCAGACGCCCCACGTGGGGGCGTCGCGGCTGCGGGGTCCGGGGGTAGGCCAGCTCGAACAGGCCCGCCCCCGCCGGGAGCGCCCGCCGGAGCGCGTCGCGCTGGTCGCCGCTGACCTCCTGCAGGCAGAGCACCGACACGCCGCCGGCCATGACCTCGGCCGCCAGCGCCGCGATGGACGCCACGCGCGCCGCCTCGTCCGGGTGGGGCGCGACGACGCCTTCGTCGAAGTTCTCGGCGTGCACGCGGTGCAGGACATTCCAGGTGGCGAGGCGCAGGGCAGTCATGCGGGCATCATGCCTGCAGGGCGGCCGCGGCGATAGCCCGCACGGTCACGCGCCTTGACGCGGCGCCCGACGCGGCGCACGGTCGATGACATGCTCACCGTCGTCCTGCATCACATGCCGCCCAACGAGGACACCGCCGCCCGCGCGCTCGCCGGGGCCCTCGAGCTCTCTCCGGTCGAGGCCCGCGGCCGCCTGGCCGTGCCCCAGGGCGGGCCGGCCATCGTCGCGCGCCGCGCCGAGCCCGCCGCCGCCGCGGACCTGGTGACCCGGCTGAACGCCGCCGGCTTCAAGGCGTTCGCGCTGGACGCCGACCGCGTCGAGACGGACGCCCGCCGCACGGCCGCGCGTCGCTTCACCCTGGGCGCCACCGAGCTGCAGGTCGAGACCCGCGCCGGCGAGACCCGCGCGCTGCCCTACGCCGAGGTGCGCTTCCTGGCGCGGGCCACGGGCATCTTCTCCGAGACCACCACCACGACGGTCGAGAGCCGCCAGTTCAGCGCCGGGCGCGCGCTGGTGTCCGGCGGTCTGGTGCTCACCAAGGGCAAGACCACCACCACCAAAGAGACGGAGGAGGCCTGGGAGGGCTGGCTCGTGGTCTACCCCCACGACGGCGCGTCGATCGTGTTCCGCGAGGCCGGCACGCTCTGGGACGGCCTGGGCACGGCGCTCCAGCCCACGCGCCTGGCCAACTTCACGCAGCTCTGCACGCTCCTGCGCGCCCGCTGCCCCGCCGCCCCCTACGACGACCGCCTGATGCGCCGCGCGGGCCAGGTACAGCTGCTCGGCCCGGGGTTCGCGCCCGAGTCCAGCCTGGACCTGGCGCTCGCCGTGCTGGCCGCCACACCGCGCTGAGCGGGCGCCCCGGTCAGTCGTCCCGAATCATCTCCAGGTCCTCGAACATTTCGGCGACAGGGATCTCGATGCCCAGGGTGGCGAAGGTGACCACGTCGCCGACGCGGTACTCCGTCAGGCTCCAACTGTCGGCGCCCGTGCGGACGTAGTGCTCCACCGTCTCCGACTCGGTCGCGACGAGCAGGAACTCGCCGATGCTGGGCGTGTGTCGGTAGTGGGCCGTCTTGATGCCGCGGTCGTAGGACTCGGTGCTCGGCGACAGGATCTCGACCACCACGGACGGGTTCAGCAGGGACCGGTCCGGGTCCGGGCGGTACTCGGCCCGACCGCACACGACCGTCACGTCCGGGTAGAAGTAGGCGCCCGTGGCCGCGACGTGGACGCGCTGATCACTGCTCAGCGGTCGGCAGGGGCGGCCCTTCAGGGCGTTTCGGAACGCTGCGTTCAAGTTCGAACTGACTGCGTTGTGCACGGACCGAGCGCCGGACATCGCCAGGATCTCCCCGTTGACGAACTCGCTCTTCGTCTCCGAGGTGCGCTCGTGCTCGAGGTATTCGGCCACGGTCTTCACGCGAGAATCGTGGCGGATCCCGCGGCATCGCGCAATGCCGCCCCGTGGTTCATACTCCTCCCATGCCCGACACCCCCCTCGAGACGCGTCGCCCCGAATGGCAGTCCTGGAAAGAGAACGTCTTCGGCTCGGAATACATGATCTGGCACGACGGCCTGGACACGGACGCCGTCGCGCGGCTGAAAGGCGAGGCCCGCGAGCGCGGCCTGGAGATGCTGCGCCTGGGCGTGGCCCTGGGCGATGCCCACGCCGCGCAGGCGCTCGCCGCCTGCGGGGACACCGGTGAGGTCGAGGAGATGCGCCGGCAGATGGCCCAAGCGCAGGGCTCGAGCCGGGTGAAGCTGGCCCTGGCGATTCACCGCGTCGCGCCCGAGCCCGCCCTGGCCGCGGAGCTGATGCTCGTGCTGCAGCGCCACCCCTGGTGGGGCGACCGCATCGACGCCGCCATGGGCCTGCGCCACTTCGCCGGCGCCGACGACGAGGCCGCCCTGCTCGACAGCGTCTCCGGCGATCCCGATTACCTGGTCCGCTACCACGCCAGCGACTCCCTGCTCGTGCGCTGGGGCGTCAAGCCGACGGACGTCGCCGGCCACAAGGACATCTTCCCGGACATCTGCGGCCCCCGCGAGGGCAGCCCCGCGCCCGAGGACTTCGAGCGCTTCGCCCGGGCCCGGCAGAAGCTGTTGGCCTTGCGGCCGTCCTGAGAGGGTCGGCAAGGCTTCCCCCGGCGCGCGAAACCGGGTACAGCCGCCCACATGGCAGAAAAGACCACCTGGAAGACCTCCCCCGATCACGACAATCCCGGCTGGCCGCCCGGCATCCCCTTCATCATCGGCAATGAGGGCTGCGAGCGCTTCAGCTTCTACGGGATGAAGGCGATCCTCTACGTCTACCTGGCCGCGCTCTACATGCAGACGGGCATGGCGGAGAAGGCCGCGGACGACGCCGCCACGGCCGTCACGCACGTGTTCGTGGCCGGCGTGTACGCGCTGCCCATGGTCGGCGCCATCCTGGCCGACCGCCTGCTCGGCAAGTACGACACCATCTTCTGGCTGTCGCTCATGTACACGGCGGGCCACGGCATGCTGGCCATCTCCGAGGGTCAGCTCGGCGGCACGTACATCGGCCTGGCGCTCATCGCGCTCGGCGCCGGCGGCATCAAGCCCTGTGTGTCCGCCAACGTCGGCGACCAGTTCGGCAAGGCCAACTGGCACCGGTTGGAGCGCATCTACCAGGCGTTTTACTTCATCATCAACTTCGGCTCGTTCTTCTCCACGCTGCTCATCCCCTGGATGAAGGAGCGCTGGGGTTTCGGCGTGGCCTTCGCGCTGCCCGGCATCCTGATGGCCATCGCCACGTTCTTCTTCTGGGCCGGCCGCAAGCGGTTCGTGCACGTGCCGGCCAAACCCGGCGGCAAACTCGGCCTGCTGGACGCCGTCGGCGGCGCGATGCTCTTCATGACCGTGGGCTCGCTCATGTTCACGGCCAACCAGCCCTGGGGCGTCAAAGGCGCCGTCTCGGCGGTGTGTTTCGCCATCGGCCTGGGTCTGTTCTTCTTCCGGCAGAAGCTCGCCCGGGACGACGGCTTCCTGGCCGTCAGCGTCTCGGCCCTGATGGACGCCGGCCCCGGCGCCTGGGGCCGCGCCGAGCAGAAGTACGGCACCGAGGCCGTCGAGGGCACCCGCGCGGTGTATCGCATCCTGGGCATCTTCCTGTTCGTGAGCGTGTTCTGGGCGCTGTTCGACCAGCACGCCTCGTCGTGGGTGCGCCAGGCCGCGCAGATGGAGCTCGAGCTCGACCTGCCGCTCTTCGGACACATCAAGCTGTTGCCCGAACAGATCTCCGCCGCCAACCCGGCCATGGTCATGGCGCTGATCCCGCTGGTGACCTTCGTGATCTACCCCGGCCTGAAGAAGCTCGGCCTGGAGATGACCCCCCTGCGCCGCATGACCCTGGGCATGGGCATGGCCGCCCTGGCCTTCGTGACCGTGGCCCTGCTCCAGGCGAAGCTGGACGCCGGCGACAAGGTCCACGTGGCCTGGCAGCTCATCCCCTACCTGATCATGACGATGGCCGAGGTCCTCGTGTCCATCACCGGCCTGGAGTTCGCCTACAGCCAGGCCCCCCAGCGCATGAAGTCCACGATCATGGGCTTCTGGATGCTGACGGTGTCGCTCGGCAACGTGCTCGTCGCCCTGCTCGCCGCCTTCGCGAACCTGCCGCTCGTGCAGTTCTTCTGGGTCTTCGCGGGGCTCATGGGCGTGGCGGCGGCGCTGTTCGGGCTGATCGCGCGCGGGTACAAGGCTCGGGACTTCACGCAGTGAGGTGAATCGTCTCTACGGTGTGGAGACCATCCATCGCTCAGCCACCGGGCGCGGTGGCGGAGAGGGGCTCATCGAGTGATCCACTCCGCCTCGAAGTCGTCGTCAGCATCCTGTGGTCGCCGTTGGATCTCTGCGAGCGCCCAGAGCGCAAGGGCAGCTCGCGACTCGAAGCAGAAGGCGTCTCGTGCTCCGTCGCCGAGCATATCGCGGCCGCGCTCACGCACCCCGGCGTCCAGTTCAGGCCAGGCCTCCCCGTAGAAAGCCTGCGCCAGCGGTCGATCGAGTTCGGCGAGGGCTTTGCCGACGATCTGGAACGCCTGCGTCACGGACCCGAGGGTCAGGAACACCCCCTCGGCGTGCATTCTGGCCAGCTCGGCGCCTGCAGGGCGACCAAGCTCGGCAGCGCGCAGTGACAGGAACTCCTCGGACCGGTTCATGGACCTCTTGTAGGCCCGAACGAGCTTCGACCGAATCGACTCGTTCGGCGACTCCTGCGCGAGGAGGCGAAGGTAGTCGTTGAACCTGGAATGCTCGATTGATTCTGCATCCCGCCCATCGTACGCCGCCATCAGCAGCGACGCCTCCTCGGACCCCAACGGCATGCCCCGGACGAGCATGCGCGCGATGACACCCGCGACGCCGTCGCCTGCGTAGACCTCCTCGATGCTGGACGGATCGTTCCGCCATGCGTCGTCGAGCAGGGCCTGGAGGGCCCCGGTCATCGTTCCGGCGGGCTGTCGCGGAAACGTCGTCAGCCAACTGCAGGCGAGCGCGCCCTCGTGCGCTGCCTCGATGCACCTGGCGTACACCTTGACCTGCGCGACCTGGTCCTTGCCGAGTCGGGTGAGTTCGGCCGGCGTCAGCTCGACATCGGGCACAGATTCGACTCGATCGTGGAGCGCTCGATCAGGTCGCACGTGCACCACAGAAGAGGCATTCGCTTCGACGACACCGAAGACCCCCACCAGCGCGGCCACGTGCAGATGGCGCGTCATCGGCCCTCTCCCCGGGACGTCAGGTTGAGACCCGCACGGCCCCGGCCACTCCGCCCGAGTGCGTGCGAGTCCTGAATCGGGTGCTTCATGACCGCCTCGACTTCGACCGGGGTTCCTTCAGACTGGCGCCGCTCGGCCTCGCGTTCAAGGCCATCTCCGCGTGGAGGCGGCGCCGGGCCAGGCACGTGGATGCACGACGACCCGCACGAACGCCAGCCGTTGAGCGCCGCTCCGTGCGAATCGCTGGGTCAGCCCGTTCGAGTCGTCAGTCGCCGCCTGGCGGTCGTCGGGCGCCGCGATGCCCACAAGCGCGCGCGGCGTGAACACGCAGAGCCGGCACGCCGCGAACGCCCTGCGGAGGGCGACGCTCGCGGGCATCAGGGATCGGGGTGGGGCAAGGTGCGGATCTACGCCCCCAGCACCGCGCCCGCTGGGTACCAGCGGTCATCAATCGTAACGACCGCCTGCCCGAGCGCGCGGAGTGTGTCGAGCGCCGCCGCCACGAGCCCGCCACCACGGGTGAGCTTGCGGCCGATCGCCCCGGGGTTTTCGTCGAGCGTTCGCCTCACGTGGGTCGCGATTTCATCGACCATGAGCTGTGGCGTGTCGTTCCGCCGCTCGCCGAGCGTCTCGCCGGTCGGGAGCGCGAATCGCAGGCGCTGCGTGACCGGGTCGACGACGAGCGCCAGCGCCCCTTCATGGAGAAGGCGATGATGCCCGCTGCAAAGGCAAATCAGGTTCGCCGCGCGGTGGTCGCCGCCTTGACTCCGCGGCCGGATGTGATGCAGGTCGAGCCACAGACGGTTGCGACAATGGGGCACGGCGCAGCGGTGACCATGCTGCTCGAACACTTTGCGGCGAGTCGCCGGCGGGATCGCGTGGGTCAGGCGCGGCTTGGGCACCGTGAGGTCGAGCATCTCCGCGTCGCACTCCGCGCAGGCGAGGTCGGTGTGGTCCGAGGCGTGGGGCGCCTGCGGGTCACCCAGGTGGGTGCTTTCGCAGCTCGGACAGTGATGAATCGACACGCGGAAGCGCTCCGCCGTGGGCGGCGCCTGCTCCAGGTCGATCAGCGCGCTGCGCGCGAGGTCGGCCAGCAACACACCGTCGTCGCAGTCGGCGCCGAAGCCGCCCTGCAGGCGCAGGCGCGCCAAGGTCGCCCGGATGACCTCCGCGTCCGCCGCGGACACGTCGAACCGCAGCAACACTCGCGGGCTCGCCGGGAGCGCGGCGGGGTCCGGCGGCGGTGTCTCCCCTCTGCGCGCGGCCGCGACCTGGCGCTCGAGTACCCGACTCGTGCTCACACACGCCCGCTCCGTCCAGGCCGCGTCCGTATCCGGCGTGGCGACGCGCGCGACCTCGCGAGCCTTGGTCGCGCTCAGGCGCCCGTCGCTGAACGCCGCGGCCAGCGCCGGCAGTTCTCGCATGTGTCGCCCGATCGCGACCAAGTCGCGGGTCTGTCGCAGGGTCAGGTCGAGCTCGGCTTCGGCGTAGGACTCGACGCTGGTGTGTCCCCGCTCGGTGTACCGGCCGGTGGACTTGAGCTCGCAGAGCAGCACGGCGAGGCTGAACTCGGCCCGCTGGTGGGCCCGGCGCGCGGCGCGGAGCTGCGTGTGGAGGTCGTTGGAAGTCATGGGGTGCCCTGGCCTTTGGAATTGTGTCCACGATGCCAAAACACTGAACACATGACAAGTAAATCAGGACCGGCGCGCGTGAACGGGGGCGCGGTGGGGGCCTTGGACGGCCGGGTCACGGGTTCAGCGGACGACCGCCGCCCGAGCACGGAAGCGTCCAGATCGTCGTCCCAGGCCAACTGATGGACGTGCTCGAAGGTCTTGCGGCGCCGCGACACTTCAAACGACACCTCGGCGCCGTCGATGGCCTTCAGAAGCGCGGCGCAGTAGGCGTCCGGCCCGTCGACCGGCGTGTCGTTCACGCGCTGGATGAACGAGTAGTTCGCGAAATACCACGGTGCCAGGAGCTTGCGCGCGGGCCACTCGGACCGGGCAGGCAAGGCTCGGCCAGCGCGGACGGCCAGACGCGCCACGTGTCCGGACCGGGACCCGCGAGCTTCTCGACCTGGCGCGCGCCGTCGAGCCCCTCGGCCAGCGAGACGACGTTGCCTTCGTTCACCGTCTCGACCCGGTCGCCGGACTGGAAGCCCAGATGCGCCGTCACGCTCCCCGGCTCCACGTCGTCCAGGACGAACCCGACGACCCGGCCCTCGCTCAGCGCCGGTCGGTCGGTCGGGATCGGCTCGGCGTCGCCTCGAGTCTCCATCGCCCGGCGCAGGGACTTGCCGTCGGCTGACGGTCGGGCGATCGCGTGGAGGGCATGGGGGGCAAAGCCCCCCCGGGGGCCGGGCGCCCCCTGCTCGGGGGGGCGACCGAAGGACAGCGCGGCGAGAACCGTAGAGCGGACCTGAGGCGTCACGCCCCGTCGCGCGGCAGCGGGCCCCTACTCCTTAGGCCCCTCGAACCGGATGATCGGCAGGCTGTCGTAGGTCACGCCGCCCAGATGGGCGTAGTCGGCCTGCACGTAGCCGCTCGTCACGCCGCCGCACTTCTCGGTGCCGAGCGCGGCCAGATCGTACAGGTAGATGAGCGGTTCGCTCTCGTCGAAGCTCAGGTCCGAGGCGAGGGAGTAGCCGCCCGTGGGCGACTCGACGATGGTGCCGGCGGGCAGCGTGCAGACCTCTTCGCTCAGGCCCTCGTCCTTGTAGACCACCGTCTCCCGATACACGCCGAAGTACGACCGGGTCTCGCCCTCGGTGCAGTTGGTCTCCCAGGGCGGCGTCTCGCCCTCGGTGGCCTCCAGGTCGAGGTCGACGGGGCCCTCGTCCGTCAGCACGAAGAACGTGGTCGTCAACTTCTTGCCGAAGGTGCGGAACTCGCCGAGCAGGTAGGTCTCGCCGGCGCGCGCGGTCAGGGCGACGTCGTCGAAGACGTCGACGACCTTGTAGTTCTCCGTGAAGGTCACGGTGCAGTAGGCGTCCCAGGGCGGCTCCGCCGTGCCCCGACCGCCGCCGCCGCCGCCGCCGCTGCTGTTGCACCCGGCGAGCGCGACGACCGCGCCCACGACCCACCCCGAAATCCCGCGTCGCATCATGTCCGCTCGACTCCCCGGCCACGCGGCCGTCCGTTCGTTCCGGTGTCGGACGCACCCCGCAGCGCGGAAATTCAGAGGTGGAACACCAGCGCCCGCAGGATGGCGGCGACGTCCGCCCCGACCTGCGCCTCGTTGTGGAACGTGGTGTAGGTCACGCGCCCGCCGCCGCCGGGGCTGAAGCGCGCCATCAGCGGCATGCCCTCGCCCTCGACCAGGACCTCCACGCCGGGGGCCACGCGGTCGATGCCGATCCAGTCCGCCGAGTCGTAGTCGATGTTCAGCGTGTTGCGGCCCAGCGCCTGCTGCAGGCCCGGATCGCGCACGTTGCCCTGGATGTCGCCGGGCAGGCCGAAGCCCATCATGCTCACGTCGTTGATGCAGTCCCAGTCGTTCCGGGTGGTGCCCATGCAGCCGTCGCCACGCGGGGCCTCGGGCTGCTCGCCGCACTGACCACCGCAGTTCGAGCACGCGCAGCAGGCGTCGAACTCCGGCTCGCCCCCGGTGTCTGCGGCGAAGGCGATCTGGTTGGGCCACGCGGCCGCGATCACGTGCGCGGCCAGGTCGGACACGTACATCGACCCGCCCTGCGCGACGAACCGCTGCAGGTTGGCGATCATCGCCGCGCCCTCGGCGCCGTCGAAGCGCACGCCCAGGCCGCAGTTGACGAACACGATGTCGTAGCGCGACAGCCGGTTCCAGTCGCCGAACAGCGCCCGGGCGCCGTAAGTGCCGCCGCTGTCGCCGCAATACACGTCCGCGTCGAAGCCGAGCTGGCCGACGATGTCTTCGATGCGGTCGTACTCGCCCGTGGTCACGGCGATGCGCGCGGCGTCCGTGCTCAGGCAGGCCTCGGGGCCGTCCGGGCGGGCGGGCACGACCTGCCCGGCGACGACGTTCACGGGCAGCACCTGCCGGAACTGCCCGGCCTGCACGGACACGTTGGCCGCGCCGGGGGCGAGGCCGTCGAGCCGGTAGCGCCCCTGGGCGTCCGTCTGCACCTCGACGTGTTTCGCGGCGCCGTTGCAGTCCGTCGTCTCCACGGACACGGTCGCGCCGGCCACGGGGCTGCCGTCCGGGGCGCAGACCAGGCCCTCGACGCCCCCGGGCACGCACTCGCCGGGCGGCGGCGCCGACGGCGGTGGCATCAGGCCGCCGTCGGGCGCGGGCGTCTCGGGCGCGGGCACCTCGGCGTCCGGGCAGACCTGGTTCAGGCAGCAGTCCTCGTCGGTCTGGCCGTCGCAGTCGTTGTCCTGGCCGTCGCAGAGCTCGGGGGCGGGCCCCACGCTGCCCTCGCAGGGGCCGAACAGCTCGCCGCGGTCGTCGCAGACCCGCGCGCCATCGCGGCACACGCCCACGCCCCGCGCGGCGATGGGGCCGGCGAAGCAGGTCGTGTCGGGAGTGCAGGCGCAGCCGACCTCGTCGACCTCGCGGTCGCAGTCGTTGTCCAGACCGTCGCAGAGCTCCTCCACCGGCGTGCAGCCCGGCACGCCGTTGGCGCCACCGGGGCCGGTGCCCGCGCCGCCGCCCCCGGGCGGGTCCATGTACACGGGGGGCAGGTCGGCGTCGGCGTCGCCGGCGCTGCCTTCGGGGGCCACGTTCGAGCAGGCGAGCGCGAGCAGCGCGCAGAGGCAGGACAGGGGGCGGGTGAACTTCATGGTCGGTGGCAACGCAAAGAGCGTGCCAGCGCGGTCTCATGCGCCCCACGGGGCCGGGCCCCCCCGAAAGCGAGACCTGAGTGTCACATCTGGAACGTCGACATGATCTCGGCCAGCACGGCGCTGCCAGGGAAGCGACGGTCCCAGGCCGTCCGGAAGTCGGCCATGGTCGCCGCCCGGTTGCGGATGTCGAAGGTGAAGATCTGGAACACGTGCCGCTCGATGCCCTCGCGCGTCAGGGCGCCGCCGGCATCGGCGAGGTCCATGCGGTCGGCGAGTGTCGAGAGCGCGCCGCGCACGTAGTCCTCCACCGCGGCCCCCGTGATGCGCACGTTGAGGTGGTTCCAGTGCGGTGACTCGGCCAGCGGGCAGAACAGACCCGGCTCCGGCGCAAAGGCGAAGTCGTATTCACTCGTGCGGGTCAACGCTCGCCCCCCGTCGAAGCCCATCACCGCGAAGGCGAAGTACGTGGGGAATCCCTCGAACCAGGCGAGCTGCGCGCTGTTGACCCAGCAACCGGCGTCGAAGGTCTCATCGAGTACCCCGGGACGCCGGCGCGCGTCGGCACAGGCGGCGCCGGAGACCACGGTGGCGTAGCAGCCATCGTGGATGGTGCCCCAGAGCTGGTAGGTCCCGTTGGCGTGCTGCATGTGATGCCCGTACTCGTGGAGCACGGTCTGGTCGGAGAAGATGTGATCCCAGGCGCCGATCCAGATGTGGGTCGCGTGGCCCACCCGCAAGGTGAGACCCGCCGAGGCCGAGCCCGGCACGACACTCGTCTTGCGGAACCGGACGTCGGCGTCGGGCAGGGCCACGCCGCTGCGGTCGAGCGCGTACTCCAGGCCCCGCGTGATGGCGTCGAGCGCGTTGAAGTGGCGCGCGTCCGCCCGCACGAAGTCGAAGTCGTAGCTGAGGGTCGCCCCCTCGGCGCCGCGCTGGGGGCGGCGAATCGGCTTCCAGAACCAGGTGATCGCGTCGTTGTCGAGGTTCACCTGCCCGGCGAACGAGGCCGCGACGACGGTCACGTCGTACTCGCCGTCCGCGGGCACGAGGGCGAAGAACTCGCCGTCGTCGTTCGTCTCGACCACGGCGCGCTGCTGGTCGATGATCGGGGCCTGGTCCCAGATCTCGACGCGGGAGCGCCGCACGTTCCGGAAGAGCGGCGCACCGTCGGCGAGCACGCAGCGTTCGGCGTCGAGCGAGAGCGCGCGACCGTCCGGCCCGACCGCCGGCACACGACCGACCGCCGCGAGGCACTCACGGTAGCGCAGGTGTCCGCGCACGAGCACCTGCCCCGGCCCCGGCACGGGCGCGCCCGGCGGCCCTGCGCCGAACACGCGGGCGGGCTGGTAGGCGTCGATGACACCGGTGGCCAGGGGCGAGGCCGGATCGGCCACCCGCGGCGCGATGGTGCCGAGCGACGCGCCCCCGGGCATGCTGGCGGCCCGCGGCGAGCGCCCGACCCGGAACGGCGCCTCGGTGCTGCCGGCCCGCAGGATCACGGTCCGCCGGTCCAGGCGCAGCATGCCGCCGCTCGTGTCGTCGAGCGCGATCTCGAGGTCCTGCTCGAGCGGCGCGTCGATGATCACGCGGGCCTCGACCTCGTCGGCCTGGCCGAGGTCCAGGTGGTCCGGCTGAACGAACAGCGTCGTGACCGGCTCGATGTCCAGCGTGCGCGTGACGCGGCCACAGGCGTTCTCGGCCACGAGCGTGGCCTGGGAGGGCCAGAGCGCGTCGAACTGCGCCGAGCCCTCGGCGGGGACGTTCTCGGCGGGGGCCTGCCAGCGCTCCAGCGTGATCGCCGGCGGCTCCTCGGCCCGGATGCGCCACTCGAGCGTCATCGGTCCGCGCTCGACGCGGTGCGTGCCCAGGGGGCTGATCTGCCCCACCGCGGGCAGGAACCGCTCGATCCGGGGCGGCGTCTTCACGTGCAACACGTTGGGCGCGACCTCGCCGGGGCCGATGGCGAGCTGTTCACAGCTCTCGAAACAGCCCACGCGGTCGTCGCCGGCCTGCAGCGCCTGCACGTCCGCCACGGCGGACGTGTCGAAGACCAGCGGCGCGCGGCGGGTGGGCAGGCCCACGGTGCAGCGGGGCACGTCGGGCTCGGCGGACTCGGGCCGGTCGACCTCGACGCGCGTCTGCGCGGGCGCGCCGCCCTCGGCGTCCGCGGGGGGCACGGGCACGCCCCGCAGCTTGCTCTGCACGCGCGGATCGAAGGCGTCCGCCCCGGGTCCATTGCAGATCGTCGCCGGGCGCTCGGGGATCACGCTGCCCGCCTGAATCGAGGTCAGGCACGCGCGGGCCCCCATGAGGTCCTTGTCGCTCTGGGCGTCCGCCCCGGACACGAGCCACACGGGCCCGGTCTCGGCCTCGACGGGCACGGTGACCAGGATGGCGTCCGGCCCCCACTGCTGCACGTCGCCGGGGATGCCACAGGGCGCGAACAGCACGCGCAGGTCCGGCGTCCGTTCGCCGAAGGTCTGGCCCGCCGGGGGCCGCAGCGTGAGGGTGTCGCCGGCGCAGACCGTCGGTCGATCGAAGCCGCCCGGCTGAACGGCGGGCAGACCGAGCAGGACCGGGGCCTTGGGTTCGCCCTCGAAGAAGCCCTCGCTCCGAACGGGCGGACTCGTGAGTTCGGCGTCCGGCACGGGCGCGCTCGCGTCCGGCTTCGGCGTCAGCGCATCCGTGTCCGGGGCGTTCGCGTCCGGCTTCGGGGCGCCCGCGTCCGGCTTCGCGCCGGCGTCCGGAAACGGCACGGCGTCCGTGTCGACGGCGCCATCTGGAATGCGCGTGGCCGCGTCGAGGTCCGGGGCGGCGTCTTTCGTCCCGGTCTCCGCGCCGGGATCACACGCCGAAGCGAGCAGGCCGGCGAGGAGCGCAGTGGCGAAGCGGCGAGAGGGGATGCGGTGCAAGCGGGTCTCCGTGGGCGTGGGTGAGCACTCCCCGGGATAGGCCGCGGGTCTCTCGGTTGCGCGGTCGAAAGTGCGTCGCTCCGTTCAGACGGGCCGCAGCCGCTCGCGCAGCGCCGGGGCCGCGGCCAGGAGCGCGGCCTTGACCGGGTAGGTCTCGGCCTCAGGGGCGCGGCGCCGCCGGAGCGCGCGCAACCGCGCGAGATCACGGGTGAATCGGAGCGCCGGCCCGTCGCCCTCGGGCAAGGCCTCCGGCGCAGGGAGCGGGCAGTGCGCGCACAGATCGGCCAGCGCGGCGACCCAGGCGCCGGGGGGGCCGGGCAGCTCCAGATCCTCGGCCTCGTCGGCGCAGCGGGCGAGCTCGGCGGGCCACGCGGGCGGCGCCCCCACGCGCTCCGGGGCCAGGAGCGCCACCCGGGCGAAGGCGGCGAGCGAGACCTCCGTGTCTCCCTGCGCTTCCCGGCAGCGCGCCAGGGCGAGCCAGGCGTCGGCGTCCTCGGGCGCGGCGCGCACATGGGCCTCCAGGCCCGGGCGCGCCTCGGCGAAGCGCCCCGCGGCGCACAGGCGCAGGGCGAAGCGGGTCGGGTCCGCGCCGCTGGCCAGGCCGCGCCGCAGCGCGCGCACGACCGCGGCGTCGTAGAGCGCGGCGAAGCGGTCGGCGCCCATGTCCGGGAAGAGCGCCAGGCCCCAGTCCGGGTCCACGAGGCGGTCGGCGGCCTCCAACTGCGCGTCGGCGTCCCCGGCGGCGAGGGCCTCCAGGCCGTCGGCCCAGTGGCGCCAGTGGGCGAGCGGCGTGTGCGCGGGCCACTTGGCCTCGATGCGGTCGGCCAGCGCGCGCAGGGCGGCGGCGTCCCCGGCGGTCAGGGCGGCGTCGACCTCGACCTCGGCCACGTGCGGCCCGCCGAACAGGCCCTGCTGGCCCGGCGTGACGGGCGGGGCGACGCTGGGGGCGGGCGGGTGCGCCGCGTCCAGCAGCGAGAGCGCCGAGTCCAGGAGTGAGAGCTGTTTCGCCATGACGGCCGGCGAGGGTACCACTAGGATGCGCGCCCATGCGCGCAGACCTGGACCCGAATTCCACGTTCCGATCGGACCCGCCCCGCGTCCGCCTGGTGGCCGCGTTCGCGGCTCCCTTCGACAACGCCGTGGCCACCGCGCGCACCTGCTACACGAGCCGCGTGGTCACGCCCGAGGACGTGGCCAAGGACGAGGACGCCCGCGCCCTGCGCGACCGGATCGCCCGCAGCACCTACGAGGCCGGCCACCACACCACGCTGCAGCACGCCCACTTCCAGTTCACGCTGGAGAACGTGAGCCGGCAGGCGCTGTGGAGTTTCCTGCACGCCCACCCCTTTTACAACTCCGAGCAGGTGAGCCAGCGGTACGTGGCGGTCAAGCCCGGCCTGGTGACGCTGCCGGAGATGCCGGCGCCCGCCGCGGCGCGCTTCGACGCGTGTGTCGCCCGGATGCACGCGACCTACGCCGAGCTCACGGCGCTGCTTCTGCCCGTGGCGGCCGAGTGTTTCTTCCAGGTCTTCCCCGCCCGCCGCAAGTCGCCGGACGCCTGGCAGGGCGCGCTGAAGAAGAAGGCGCAGGAGGTCGCGCGCTACGCCCTGCCCGTGGCCACGCACGCGCACCTGTATCACACCGTCAGCGGGCTCACGCTGCACCGCTATCACAGGCTGTGTCTCACCGGGGACGTGCCCGCCGAGACGCGCCTGATCGTCGAGGCGATGGTCGCCGAGGTGAACCGCCACGATCCGCTGTTCTTCCGCGAGATCGAGGCGGTGCTCGACACACCGCTGGGCGTGGCCGGGCGGGCGAGCGAGACCCCGCGGCCCCGCGACCCCGCCGCATTCGTGCGGGCCTTCGACGCCGCGCTCGATGGCCGCACGAGCCGCCTGGTGGACTGGAAGGTCAACGCGGAGCGCACGGTGGCGGACAGTGTCCGCGAGGTCCTCGGTCTGTTGCCCGACGAGCTGGACGACGACGCCGCCATCGCCCGCGTGCTCGACCCGGCGAAGAACCCGCTGTTCGCCGAGTCGCTGAACCTGAACACGCTGGACAAGCTCACCCGGGCGCTGCACCACCCGCACTACACGTTCCGCAAGAAGCTGAGCCACAGCGCGGACAGCCAGGACCAGCGCCACCGCATGACACCGGGCACACGGCCGCTGCTCGCGGCGACCTTTGCCGGCGGGCGCGAGCCGGATCTGGTGCTGCCGGCCTTGCTGAAGGCCGCGCCGGAGGCCCTGGAGCTGTTCGAGGCGCGCATGCGCGAGGTCTGGGGTGTGATCGAGGACCTGCGCAGCGACGGCGTGTCCGACGAGGCGGCGCTTTATCTGTTGCCCAACGCCTATCCCATCCGGTTCGAGGAGAGCGGCGACCTGCTCTACCAGCACCACAAGTGGACGACCCGCCTGTGTTACAACGCGCAGGAGGAGATCTGGAACGCCACCCGGGATGAAGTCGAGCAGGTCCGCGCGGTGCACCCGCGGCTCGGCCGGCATCTGTTGCCGCCCTGCGGTCTGCGGGCGGCGGCGGGCCGCAAGCCCTACTGCCCCGAGGGTCCGCGCTTCTGCGGCGTGCCCGTGTGGAAGCTCTCGCCCGAGGACTGGCACCGGGTCATCTGACGGCCCGCTCGCTCCGCCGGCTGCCCCAGGGCGCGTTCGGGTCGACCTCGCGCCACTGACCGGGCGCGAGCGCGTCCAGCGCGACACTGCCGATGGCGGCCCGCACCAGGCGCAGCGTGGGGAAGCCGACCTTGGCCGTCATGCGGCGGACCTGGCGGTTCTTGCCCTCGCGCAGCGTGAGCTCGACCCAGGTCGTGGGGATGGCCGCGCGGTAGCGGATGGGCGGGTCGCGCGGCCACAGGCCCGCGGGCTCGTCGATGACCCGCGCGCCGGCGGGCTTCGTGAAGAAGTCGCCCAGGTCGACCCCCGAGCGGAGGGCGGCGAGCGCGGCCTCCGTCGGCACGCCCTCGACCTGCGCCCAATAGACCTTCGCCAGCTTGTGGCGCGGATCGGTGCCCAGCGTCAACCTCATTTCCCCATCGGCGACAATTACACTTCCCCATGCCGTATCCTCGAGACCCCGAGCGGAGAGGGCGGCGTAGCCGCACTCGGAGTCCGGGGTTCCGGCTCGCGCTGAGCGGCTGGACAGGGTCG
>CAINDO010000371.1 GCA_903847385.1 uncultured Myxococcales bacterium | reverse complement strand
GCCGGCCCGGCCTACGCCGACACGTTCCGCGTCGTCCACATCGACGCCTCGGTGTCTCTCGCCTCGCAGCTCACGGTGCACGCCTGCGCCGGGCTCTACAACCGGCGGCTGGGGGGCTCGGTCTTCGTCCGGACGGATACGGACGTCCCGCAGGCCAGCATCGACGGCACGGTGCCGCAGGACGAGACATGGCTGGCGGCGACGGGCCTCACGCCGGCGAGCACCGTCGAGGCCGCGGCGTTCATCGAAGCGTGTGTCGCCGACTTCGGCGGCTGTGTGCGCTACAGCTACGCCACGCAGCATGAGATCCTGCCGAGCATTCTCACGGTCGCGGCGGCCGAGGGCGTGCCGCCGCTCGCGGACGAGTCGCCGGTGCAGTGTGTCTCGCCGACCGTCGACGCGACGGATGTGTTCGCCGGCAAGACGACGCAGCTCCTGGCGACGCAGTACGTTTACGAGAACTACCTGGGCCGCACGACCGGCCTGGCGATGCTCAACCCCGGCTACGACCGCACGGCGCCGGACAAGACGAACCCGCCGCTCGTCGATGACATGCCGGTGGCGCTGGTCGACTTCGTCTTCTCGCGGCGTCTGTTCGTCGTGTTCCTGGTGAACGGCTGCATCGACCACCACCCCGAAGAGACGCTGCTCGGGCAGATCGTGAACGAGAGCGGTTGGGACACACCGCTCGGTGTGTTCGGCTACAACGACTCCTGGCTGGCCGGCGGGTATCTGTACGAGGCGCAGACGCGCTGCCTGCCCTCGGCGAACATGGGGGCGATCCCGTCGCGGACGACGAACCTGTCGTTCTTCGACACGCGCGGCCCGGCCATCGACTCGCCGGACGCGCTGCCGCGCACCGCGCCGGAGAGCATCACCTACGACGCGGCGACGACCTACGTCGCGTTCGTCATCGGGGACGGCGACAACCTGCGCTACATCATGTCGTCACGCCGCGACTGGCTGGAGCAGCGGCTCGCGCGCTGTCGGAACGCCGAGCCGAAGTGTCCGCCCCTGACGTGGACGATCTCGCCGCACCTGCCCGAGCTCGCCCCGGATGTGTTGCGCTGGTACTACGAGGCCGCGGCCACGACCGGCGCCGACTTCTTCATGCTGCCGCCGAGCGGTTTTCAGTATGCCTACCCGGGCCTGATGCCGACGGCGGAGCAGGCGCGTTTCGCCGAGGCGACGGAGCGCGTGGCGGAAGTGCTGGGCACGCACAGTGTCATCCACTGGGAGTGGTACACCGACTGGCAACGCTCGCGGGCCGAGTTCCTGCCGCGTTACGCCCATTCGGGCGGCCAGATCCGGGGTGTGTTCCCGATGAACGTGCCCTATCTCATCGAGGCGTTCCCCGGCTGGCCCGCGGAGCAGGAGTACGAGGTCATCGCCGGCCCGGACGGCGGCGAGACGGTCCTGTTCCGCTCGCACTCCTGGCGTGGCGTGGACGACAGAGACGACTTCCACCCGAGCCCGCAGCGCATGGCCGACCGGCTGGCGGCGCTGCCCGCGGGCACGGTGACCTGGGTCTACATGACCAGCGACGGCGGCCTGACCCTGGAGAACGCCTACGGCGCGCTGACGGACCTGCTGCCCGGGCACGTCCGCCTGGTGTCCACGGACGCCGCGGCGGAGCTGGCGATCCAGGCCCGCGCGCGCTGAGGCGCCGCGTCTCCGCGTGACGCGGGTCATCCGGCCGGGCGCTGCCCCTGACGCGATGCGTCATGAAGCGTACTGTGGGCGCACGGCCTCGCACGAGGCCTGGAGTCACCCATGGCCATCGGATACAACGCGGTCGTCACGCAGAAACACATCCTGAACCCGGACCTGGGCATCTTCCGCATCGCCCCCGAGGGCTGGGCGCTGCCGGCGTTCAAGGCGGGCCAGTTCGCGGTCGTCGGCCTGCCCGGAAGCGCGCCGCGGCTCGCGCTCTCGGACCCCGAGGAGACGCCGAGCCCCCCGGACAAGTGGATCCGGCGGGCGTATTCGGTCGCGTCGTCGTCCCTCGACGACGAATACCTGGAGCTCTACGTCGCGCTGGTGCGGTCCGGTGAGCTGACGCCCCGGCTGTTTCAGCTCGAGGTCGGCGCCCGGCTCCACCTGTCCGAGAAGATCACGGGCATGTTCACGCTCGACACCGTGCCGCCCGAGGCGAACCTGGTGTTCATCGCTACGGGCACGGGCATCGCGCCCTACATGAGCATGCTGCGGTCGGAGGTCCTGGCCCACCCGGAGCGCAAGGTCGCGGTGCTCCACGGCGCGCGGCACTCCTGGGACCTGGGCTATCGCGGCGAGCTCACCACGCTGGCCCGGCACGTGCCGCGGTTCCTGTACGTGCCCGTGATCAGCCGGCCGCAACAGGAGCTCGTGGAGTGGCGCGGCGAGACGGGGCACGTGCAGCAACTCTGGACACGCGGACTGCTCGCCCGCCACTGGGGCGCGGAGCCGTTGCCCGCGGACACACACGTGTTCCTGTGCGGCAACCCGGCGATGGTCGAGGACGCCATCAAGGTCCTCGGCGGCCTCGGCTTCCGGGAGCACACGCGCAAGGAGCCCGGGCAGATCCACGTCGAGAAGTACTGGTAACGGCCGACCAGCCAAGTCGCCGCCCCCGCTTGACGTGGCGCCCCGCGGTGCCTATAAGTGACCGCGAGGTCATTAACCCGTGTCCAGACCCGCCGACCCCCTCGCCAAACCCAAGCTCCTGCGCGCCGCCCGCGAAGAGTTCACCCGCGCCGGAGTGAGCGAGGCCCGCGTCGAGGACATCGCCCGCCGCGCCGGGCTCTCCAAGGGCTCGTTCTACCTGCACTTCAAGTCCAAGGAGGAGGCCTTCCAGGCCCTGCTGGACCACTTCCTGATGGACTGCGCGCAGTTCACGGAGCAGTGCCGGCCCAACCTGGCAGGCGCCCGCTCGGTGGCCGACGTGCGCGACTACTTCCGCGCCCAGGACGCCCAGATGCTGGAGTTCCTGTGGTCCAACCGGGACATCCTGGGCATCTTCTACCAGGCCGGCTCGAGCCCGCAGTACCAGCACGTGCTCAACGCGTTCCTGGACGCGCAGGCCGCCGAGGCCGTCGCGCAGATCCGCGAGCTGCAGGCCCGCGGCCTCTACCGCGCGGTGCTCGACCCCGAGGTCGTGGCGACCTGCATCGTGGGCATCTACCACAACCTGACCCGCCACCTGATCGCCCACCGGACGAAGCCGGACTTCGCCGCCCTGGCCGAGACGACGGTGACCCTGATTCTCTTCGGCTTATCGAATCATGACCACAAAGTCAGTGACTGACCGGTCAATACGGAGGTCCTTCGCGATGCGCGTCGCCCTGCTCTCCTCGCTTCTGCTCTCGGGCCTGATCGCCGGCGGCTGCCACGGCGAGTCGGCCGCTTCGGCGTCCCGGCCGGCCGCCGCCCCCAAACCTCCGCCCCTGGCCGAGGCGCCGAAAGCGCCGGCGGCCCCGAGCGCCGAGGCCGAGCGGCCCGAGCCGGCGGGGAGCCTGGTGGTGACGGGCGACCTGAAGCCGAGCGAGGCGGCGGAGCTGAGCTTCAAGGCCGGCGGGCAGCTCGCGGTGCGGCGGGTGACGCGGGGCGACCGCGTGGAGAAGGGCCAGGTGCTCGGCCAGCTCTCGGACACGGAGGCGCAGGCGCAGTTGGCCCAGGCCGAGGCCGCGGTGGCCATGGCCCGCGCGCAGACGGCCATCGCCACGGACCAGGCGCAGCGGGTGGAGACGCTCCGCACGCAGGACGCCGCCCCGGGCAACGCCGCGGTGGCCACGAAGCTGCAGGTCGTGGCCGCCGAAGCGGGCGTGCGGCAAGCCGAGGCCGCCACGGCCCTGGCCCGCGCCAACCTGGCGAACCATGTGTTGCGCGCTCCCTTCGACGGCATGGTCACCCGCGCGCCGGATGGCATCGGCGGCACCGTCGGGCCGGGCTATCCCGTGTTCCGGCTGGAGAAGCTCGACCCGCTGCTGCTCGTCGGCACGCTCGCCGAGGCCGACCTCGCGCGGGTGAGCGTCGGCGACGCCGCGACGGTGGACGTGGGCGGGCGCGTGGTCTCCGGCACGGTGCGCGCCGTGGTGCGGTCGCTCGAGCCCGTGAGCCGCCGCGTGCCCATCGAGATCACGGTGCCCAACCCGGACGGCACGCTCATCGCCGGCGCCTTCGTCCGCGCCCGCATCGGCGAGCCCGGCGCCGCCCCGGCCGTCGCGCCCCGCGCCGAGGGGAGCGCAGAGAAACCATGACACTCAGCGAGATCTCCATCCGCCGGCCCGTATTCATCACGATGGTCACCCTGGGTCTGTTGGTCCTGGGCTACATCGGCTTCACGCGGCTGGGCACGGATCTGTATCCCAGCGTGACGATGCCCATCATGACCGTCGCCGTGCCCTACCCGGGCGCAGCGCCGGCGGACGTCGAGCGCGAGATCCTGAAACCCATCGAGGACGCCGTCGTGGCCATCAGCGGCGTCGACCGGGTCAATGGCTTCGCGCGCGAGAACGTCGGCGTCGTGGTCGTGATGTTCAAGCTGAGCGCCGACTTCGACCAGGCCGCGGCGGACGTGCGTGAGAAAGTCGACGCGCTCGGCGGCAAACTACCCTCGGGCGCGCAGAAGCCCGTGCTCAGCCGCGCGGACGTGGGCGCCGCCCCGATCCTGATCTACGCCGCCTCGGCGCCGCTGCCCTCGGACGAGGTGCGGCGACTCACGGAGGATCTCATCAAACCCGCGCTGGAGCGCCTCGAGGGCGTCGCCAAGGTCGACATCCTGGGTGGCCGCGAGCGTGAGATCCAGGTCGAGCTCGACGCGCTGAAGCTGGAGTCCTATCGCCTCGCCCCCCATCAAGTGTTCCAGAAGCTCAACGCCGAGAACGCGACGATCCCGGCGGGGCACTACTTCACCGGAGGCAGCGGGGACGCGCAGGAGGTCAGCGTCCGAACCGTCGGCGAGGTCAAGGACCCCGCCGACATCGGC
>CAINDO010000370.1 GCA_903847385.1 uncultured Myxococcales bacterium | reverse complement strand
CGTGTTTGCAGTCCGCGCAGGCCGCCAGATGCGCGCGCAGTGCCTGGCGGCGCGGGGCGTCGACTTCGTCCGCGACGGCGTCCCGAATCTCGGTTTCCCAGTGTGTCGAGCAGATCATCGGTCCCCCCCGTACCCGCGATCTTTCAGATAATCGATGAGGCCGGCTTTGACGCGGGCCTCGATGCGGCGCCCCTGGATGCGTGTGAGCCCCAGCCTCCCCGCCGCGTCCGTCTGCGCCATGCCGTCCACGTACCGGAATTTGAAGTAGTCCCGGTCCCGCTCCGGGACGGAGTCCAGATACCTGGCGATCAGGCCCTCGAGCTCGGCGTCGACCATTCGGTCCTCCACGGGCAGCTCGGGATCGACGACCCCCAGCTCGTCCACGGAGACGTCGACCGTCGGCAGCTCGCGGCGCCGGAACTCGTCGATCCGCCAGTTCCGCGCGATGCGGAACAGGTAGTTGCCGTAGTTGCGCTCACCGTCGTAGCCCTGGCGCCCGGCCGGTCGGAACGCCCGGAGGAAGACCTCCTGGCAGGCGCTCTCGATGTCCGACGGCGACGAGAGGCCGGGCACGTGCAGCACGCGCTCCGCCGACGGCACCGAGAACCCCTGCCGCAGGATGTGCGACAGCGGCCGGACATAGTGATGGTAGACCATCTCGAGCACCGCACGGTCTCCCAGGCGAAATCGCTCCAGCAGCTCGCGGTTTTCCGCGAAGAACGTCATCGCCCACCCCTACGGCAGTTCGGAACGGCCTGGATCGTCAGGAATGTGCGGTTCATGCGGTGATCAGCGGGATGCCTGCGGCGGCGTGACCGGGGGCAGACGCCGCCCGCGGTGTTCGGCGAGCGTGCACCGGTCCTGCACGACCTCGAGCCCCGCCGCGGTGAGGCGCGAGGCCACGGTGTCGTTGCGCACGCCGGACTGGAACCAGACGGTGCGCGGCGCCGGGGACATGCCCAGGAGCTCGTCGAGGTGTTCGGGCAGCGCCTCGCTGCGACGGAAGACATCGACCAGGTCCACGGCCTCGGTCAGGTCCGTCAGGCGGGCGACGGTGGGCACGCCCCAGAGCACGCGCCCGACGAGCATCGGGTTGACGGGCAGGATGCGGTACCCGACGGAGGCGAGGTAGTCGGGCACGTAGAAGGCCGGGCGCCCGGCCTCGTGGTGGGCGCCGAGGACCGCCACCACGCGGGCTTCTCGAAGGATTTCACCGAGGTCGCGCATGGGAGGATCCTAACACGCAGCCCCTTGCGCGGGCGTTCGATTTCGGCCAAGTGCTTGCGCCATGCCCCTCGTCACACGCTCCTTCGGATGCGCACTCGCCGTGGCGCTCTGCGCGTCGCCCGCCGCGGCGCTCGAGCTTCGCACGAAGGGCGGGGTGAACGCCGGGGCCGTGTTGCTCGGGCGCGCCGTGCCCGAGGCCGCCGATGTTCGGGACGAGGTGGAGCGCACCGGATTCTATGCCGGCGAGGCGCTCGGGGCCGGCGACTGCGCGCGGTGTCATGGCGACGTGGTCGAGCAGTTCTCCGCTTCGGCCCATCGGTTCGCGTCGTTCGCCAACCCGTACTACGCGGCGGCCGTGCTGGCGTTCCGCGAGGCGCGGGACCCGCTCGCCGCGCGGTTCTGTGCCGATTGTCACGACCCGCTGGTCGTCGCCGACGGTGCCCTGGAGCGGCCGGGTCCGTTCGACGCGACGACGCCCGCGGCGCAGGCCGGCATCACCTGCCTCGTATGTCATTCGGTGCACACGCCGCCGGATCTGCGCGGCAACGGCGGGGTGGTCGTCGACGCGACGCCCGCGGTGCTGGAGCCGGGGGCCGCGCACAAGGCGCGCCTGGGCGATCCCGTGCTGCGCACGGCGCGGTTCTGCGGGGGCTGCCACAAGGTCGGCCTGACGGAGAGCGTCACGGGGGACGTCTGGCTGCGCGGACAGAACGAATACGACGCCTGGTATGACAGCGCGTGGGCCGGGCGGGGCGTCGCTTCGATCTTCCGGCCGCCGGAGACACGGACCTGCCAGGACTGTCACATGCCGCGCGAGCCCGCGCTCCGCGGCGACAAGGCCGCGCGGGACGGCGCGATCCGGTCGCATCGGTTCCTGGCGTCGAACACCGCGCTGCCCCACCTGCGGGGGGACGCCGACCACCTGGCCCGCACGCAGGCGTTCCTCGGCGGCGGGGTCGTCACGCTGCGGCTGGCGACGAGCGCGCCGGGGACCCTCGATGTCGTGCTGCGCAACCGGGGCGCGGGGCATGCGTTCCCCGGCGGGACGTCCGACAGCAACGAGGCCTGGCTCGAGGTGAGGGCGCTGGGTGCCACTGGCAAAGTGGTCGGGCAGAGCGGCGCGCTCGGTCCGCGGGGCGAACTCGCCGAAGACACCCATGTGTTGCGCGCGCAGCCCGTGGACGCCGAGGGACGCCCGCTGCGCCGACGAGACGTTCACCGGGCGCGGGGCGTGGTTTTCGACACATCGCTGCCGCCGGGGGACCCGCGGGTCGTGCGATTCGCGCTGCCGGCGGCGACCGCACGGGTGCAGGTCCGCCTGCTGTATCGGAAATTCTCGAAAGAATACGCGGCGTTCGCCTGCGACGACCTGCCCGGTGCGCGGACCCGCGCGGCGTGTCTCGCGCCCCCGACGACACGAGTGGCCACCGCCGAGGCCGACGTCTCGGGGGGCCGCGTGCCGCCGCTGGAGAGCGCCGAGGCGCGCTTGGAGCACGCGCTGGGTCTGGGGCAGGGCCTGGTCGACGCCGCCGTGGGCGAAGCGTTCGTCGCCGAGACGCTGAAGGAACTGGCGACGGGGCCCGACGCGCGCATCGCCGCGATGGCCGGGCTGGGGCTCGCGCGGCTGGACGTGGCCGCGGGCCGATGGGGTGGACCGCCCCTGGCCGACGAGGCCCCCGTGGCGGCCCTGTGGTCGCGGGCGCTGGGTGAGCATCGCGCCCATCGGGACGCCGAGGCCTTCACCACGGCCGCGGCGCTGGAGAAACGACTGCCCGACGACCGCGCGGTGCTCGGACTGGGCGCCCGCCTGGCCAACATCGTGGGGCGCCCGGACGACGCGCGGCGCCTCGCCGACCGCCTGCTCGCGATCGACCCGGAGAGCGAGGAGGCCCTGCTGCAGCGCCTGCTGGCCCTGCGCGCCCTCGGGGCGGACGCGTCGACGGCCGAGGCCACCTGGGCGCGCCACCGGCGCCCCGTCGAGCGGGAGTTGCGACTCCGGCGCGCCTCGGGCATTGATGCGAACGGAGCGGCCGAACGCGAGGCGGTCCCGGTCCACGTCCACCGTCTGGAGAAGCCCCGATGAGTCTCGAAGTCGTCGTCGAACCGTCCGTCCAGGAGCGGCACGCCCCGCAGAACGCCTGCTTCGGGTGCGGCCCGGCCAACGCGCAGGGCCTGCGCATTCGGAGTTTCATCGAGGCCGACACGGGCGATCTCGTGGCGACCTGGTCGCCCGAGGCGCATCACCAGGCCTTTCCCGGCGTGCTGAACGGCGGCATCTGCGGCGCGCTGCTCGACTGCCACTCCAACTGGGCCGCGGCGATGCACCTGATGACCGCCGCTGGCGCCGAGGCCCCGCCGTGCACGGTCACGGCGGACTTCCACGTCGCGCTGAAGCGCCCGACCCCCATGGACGCGCCCCTGTCGCTCCGGGCCCGTGTCGTGGAGTCCGAGGGCGACCGCGCCGTGGTCGAGGCCACGCTGTCCGCGAACGGCAAGGTCACGGCGACCTGTCGCGGCACGTTCGTGGCCGTGCGCGCGGGGCACCCCGCGTTCCACCGGTGGTGAGTCGCCCGACCGCGCCGCCCGCGCGCATCGCGTTCTTCGACCTGGACAAGACGCTCCTGGCGCAGAACAGCGGGAGTCTCTGGATCCGCTCGGAGCTGCGGGACGGCTTCGTGAGCTGGCGGCAGGCCGCGCGCGGTTGGGGTTGGCTCGTGGGGTATCACCTGGGCTACACGGACATCCAGCCCGTGCTGCGCGACGCGATCCGCACGCTCCGCGACACGCCCGAGGTCGAGATCGCCGAGCGCACGCGCCGCTTCTACGAGCGCGAGGTCCGCGGCATCGTGCGGCGGGGCGCCCACACCGCGCTCGCGCGGCACCGGGACGCCGGGGACCGGCTCGTGCTGCTCACGACCTCGAGCAACTACCTGTCCTCCCTCGTCTCGGCGCAGCTCGGGCTCGACGACTACCTGTGCAATCGCTTCGAGGTCCGACCGGATGGCCGGTTCACGGGGGAGCCCGACGGCGAGCTCTGCTACGGCGAGGGCAAACTCTTCAAGGCACGGGCCTACGCGGCCGAGCGCGGCGTCGACCTGCGCGACTGCGCGTTCTACACGGACTCCGTCTCGGACCTGCCGGTGCTCGAGGCCGTGGGCGTGCCCGTCGCCGTGAACCCGGACCCCCGCCTGAAGCGCCACGCGCAGTCGCGCGGCTGGCGCGTGGAAGACTGGGGCGCCGCCTGAGCCTCAGCGGCAGTTGGCGTCGTACTCGATCTCGATGATGGCGCCGTCGGCGGGCGAGTCCGCGTTGCCGGGCAGGCGCACGACCCGAGTCTGGCCGGACCAGACCCACCGGGCATCCACGGCGCCGTTCACCCGCACCACGGGCGGCGCGTCCGCGGCCTGGGCGAGCTCGAAGGCGCGCCGGGGGCCGAAGATGCGGTCGCTCATGGCGCGCAGGGCCTGGCGGTGGTCGCCGCAGATGGTCCAGGCGCGCCCGCCGACGTCGGCGTAAGCCGTGACATAGCGCTGGCCCGCCGAGGCGCTGAGGCCGTCGCGCTCGCAGTCCGTCGGCGCGCCCTGGGCGTTGGTGCCGTGCAGGCCGTGGGCGGAGACACGGGCCGGCCAGTCGCCCGCGGCCGCGCGCCACTCGGCGGCGTAGGTCGTGGCGCCGCCCTCGGACTGGTCGTCCTCGTCGCTGATGATCACCACGGCGATGTCCGCGGCGTCGCGGTGGAAGTTCCGGTTGACCTCGCGGTCGAGGGCCGCGGCGGACGCGGACAGACCCTGCTCCGTGCCGGAGCCGTTGGTGCCCCGATTCACGGCCTCGCTCCAGTCGCCCTCGGCCTGCGGACCCGGGGTGAACACGCCCGGCCCCTGGAAGCGGCCGCGCTGCTGGTTGTCCTCCATGTCCGTGGTCGCCACGCCCATGCGCCAGTCCGTGCCCTCGGCGTTCGCCCGCTGAAAGAAGTCGCCGAACAGGGGGTCGAGGCTGTCCTGAATCGGCTGCATGGAGCCGGAGTTGTCCATGATGAACACGACGTCGACCTGCTCCGGCGGCGTCGCGACGAATCGCTCGACGACGCGGCGGCCACCGCCCGTGCCGTGCAGGGGGACTTCGATGCGCGTCTCGCGGCCGCGGGTGACGCGCAGCACGAGCGTGCAGGCCAGGTCCCCCTCGGCGCGCGGGCCGTAGGTCACGCGGACGACCGGCGTGTCGCGCAACGACGCGCAGCCCTCGCCGCGCGGCCCCTGCGCCTCGACGCCCTCACAGGGGCCGACGAGCTCGAAGCCGGCCAGGCAGGCCTCGGCCTCGCCGGTGACCGTGACCTCGCGGGTCACGCTGCCGCAGTCCACGGGCACGCTGCCGAAGTCGACGGGGTTCGGGTTCGCGAAGGCCTTGGGCCCGCACGGACCGCTGACCACCGCGGGATCCCGCGGGCACGTGTCGCATGCGTCCCCGGCGGCGTCGCCGTCCGTGTTCTCCTGGCCGTTGTTGGCCGCGTCCGGGCAGTTGTCGCGCGCGTCGGGCACGCCGTCGTCGTCCCGGTCGCCGTCGGGTCCCACGGGCAGGTCGCAGGCGTCGCCGACGCCATCCATGTCCTCGTCGGCCTGGGCGGGATCGCGGACGTTCGGGCACACGTCGCAGGCGTCGCCGAACGTGTCGCCGTCGGCGTCCTCCTGGTTGTGGTTGGCCGCGGAGGGGCAGTTGTCCTCGGCGTCGGGGATGCCGTCGTCGTCCCGGTCCCCGGGGGGGCCGACGAGGGCGTCGCCGGCCGGGGGGCCCGCGTCGCCGGTGGCGGTGCCGCCGGTGTTCTGCCCGCCGGTGCCCTGACCGCCTGCGCCGCCGAGGCCCTGGCCACCGCCGTCGCCCCCGCCGCCGGGGGGTTGCGCTGTGCCGCCGGCGCCCTGTCCGCCGGTCCCGGCGTCCCCCGTGGCGCCGCCCGAGGCCGCGGCGCCCCCGGCACCGGCGTCGCTCTTGTCGGCCAGGGGGTTCGAGCCCTGGCAGCCGGCGGCGAGCGCGGTGGCGAATCCCAGGGGCAGCGCCCAGGCGGCGGACATGCGAAGCGTCTTCATCGGGACTCCCTCGTTCGGCGAGCCCGCACGCGCTGGCGCGCGGCGGCAGAAGGTCGTGTCAGGGCGCCGCGGAGGGCGGCTGCGAGGCCGGCGCCGAGGTCGGCACGTTGGCCGCCTGGGGCGGGCCCGGGGTCTCGTCTTCCGGGTCGTCCGTGACGTCGTCGTCGTCCTTCTCGGACGCGGGCGCAGCGGACACCGAGATCTTCGCGAGGTGCGCCTTCCACAGGGCGACCTGCTTCTTGAACTGGCCGGCGAACTTGGCCGGCACGGGCGCGTCGCGGGTCATCTTCAGACCCTCGGGGTTGATCCAGCCACCATTGCGCTTCACGCCGAAGTGCAAGTGCGGCCCCGTGGACATGCCGGTGCTGCCCACGTACCCGACGAGCTGCTTCTGGTCGACCTTGTCGCCGGCCTTCAGGCCGCGCGCGAAGCGGCTCAGGTGGGCGTAGAAGCTGAGCAGGCCGTTCTTGTGGTCGACGATGACCAGATTGCCGAACCCGCGTTCGAAGGCGGCCTTGCGAATCACGCCGGCGGCCATGGACCACACGGGCGTGCCCGTCTTCGCGGCGAAGTCGATGCCCAGATGCGCCCGCGTGTACTTCAGGATCGGGTGCTTTCGATGCAGGTCGAACTTGCTCGAAACACGCGCGAACTTGAGGGGCGTCTTCAGGAACATCTTCTTGGCGCTCTGTCCGTCCTCGAGGTAGTAGCCCCCGGCGGGGGCCTCCTGTCCGGGTTTCAGCTTCACGTCGGGGGCAAAGTAATACACACGGAAGACGCCGCGTTTCTGGCTCGTGTATTCGGCGGCGAGCAGCCGGCCGTACTTGATCAGCTTGTCCCCGGACCACACCTTCTCGACCAGCACCTTGAACGAGTCGCCCGGGCGCGGGTCCTTGAAGAAGTCCAGGTCCCAGGCGAAGACGTCCACCAGCCGCGCGACCAGCGTGGGGCTCTCGTTGGCACGTTTCATGGCCTGGTAGAGCGACACCTGGAGCTGCGCGCCGATCTCGGCGACCTCCGTGCGCACGGGGATGTCCACCTTGCGCCCCACCAGCTTCTCGTCCGCCCCGCGGGTGGCCTCGTAGACATCGAGCGGCCCGGTCTCGAGGCGGAACTTCGTCAGGCGGGCATCGGCGGTGCGAAGGGTGAAGCTGTAGCGGTTGCCCGCGCGCACCCGTCGGAAGTCGAAGATGCCCTGCAGGGCCGCGACGAGCTCGTTGACGGCGGCGGGGCCGACACCGTGCATGCCCAGCTCGGCGGCGATGGTCCGGTCCGGGGAGAGGGCGTCGGCGACGTCGCGGAACGGCGGTGCGGGGGGCCGCGACACGGGGCTGGCCGGCGTCGAGGCGTTCGGGCGCCGCGCGGTGAGGCCCTCGGGGGCGGACAGCATCGCGCCCGGATCGTCCGTGGTGGGGCGCAGCGCGGCGGGGGCGGGGGCCGTGCTCGGGGGGGTCTCGCCGGCGGTCACCCACAGGTGGGCGATGAGGTAAAGCGTGCCCACGAGCGCGCCGACGAGGACGACGGCGCGCGTGCGGCTCAGGTTTCGTATGGGAAAGGGCTCACGCACGGTGAGCGCGCATCATACGGTGCGAGCGGCTCCCGGCAAGGGTGTCAGTGCACGCGCTCGAGGACGGCGGCCGCGCCGAGACCGCCGGCGGCGCAGATGCCGAGCAGGGCGGTCTCCTTTCCGCTGTGGAAGAGCTCGTTGGCGACGGTGGTCACCATGCGGGCGCCGGTGGCCCCGAAGGGGTGTCCCAGGGCCACGGAGCCGCCGTGCACGTTGAGTCGCGCGGGGTCCACGACACCGACGGCGCGGTCGAGGCCCAGGCGCTCGCGGGCGAAGGCGTCGCTCGCCAGCATCTTCAGGATGCTGAGGACCTGCGCGGCGAAGGCCTCGTGCATGTCCACCAGATCGACGTTCGCCAGGCTCAGACCCGCACGGGCGAGGGCCTTCGGCATCGCCAGGGCCGGCCCCATCAGGAGCTGGTCGGCGGGGTCGACGCCGCTGTAGGCCCAGGACCGGAACGCCGCGCGGGGCGTGAAGCCCAGGGCTCGCGCCTTGGCGTGGCTCATCAGCAGCACGGCCGCACCGCCGTCCGTCAGGGGGCTGGAGTTGCCGGCGGTCAGGGTGCCGTCCTTGGCGAAGACCGGGCGCAGGCGCGCCAGCTTCTCCGTCGAGGTGTCGGCGCGCACGAGGCCGTCGGCGTAGACCTTCGTGCCCTCGGGCGTGGTGACGGTGCAGACCTCCTCGTCGAACCGACCCGTCGCGATGGCGTTGGCGGCGCGGTGGTGGGAGCGCACGGCGAACTCGTCCTGCTCGGCGCGGCCGATCTCGTTGCGGCGGGCCATCTTCTCGGCGGCGACGCCCATGACCTCGCCCGTGGTGCGCTCGGCGATCTTGGGCTGCTTCGGCAGCAGGTCCGTGATGGGCATGAGCTGGGACAGCACACCCAGGTAGTCGGCCGGGGTGGGCTTGCCGCCGAGCGCCAGGGGCGCCAACGCGTGGACCCACTTCTGCGGCAGCTTGATCTCGGCGTTGCTCGTCGAGTCCGAGCCGCCGGCGATGATCACGTCCGCCTCGCCGCGCTCGATGGCGGCGGCGGCCAGCGTGACGGCCTGCAGGCCCGACGCGCAGGCGCGGGTGCAGGTCATGCCCTCGACGTGGGCGCCGAGCTTCAGATCCAGCGCGATCTCTCGGGCCACGTTGGGCGCGAGGCCGGGCAGGATGACCCCGCCCCAGATCAGGGCGTCCAGGTCGGCGCGGGGCACGGGGAAACGCTCCAGGAGCGCCGAGACGGCCGCGTCGCCCAGGGCGATGGCGTCCATCTTGGTGAAGTCGGTGAACGCCTTGACGAAGGGCGTGCGGACGCCGCCGATGATGACGGCGCGGCGGTTCTCGGTCTGGGTAGGGCGACGTGCGGCCATGGGTGACTCCGTTTCAGGCGCCGATGAACATGCCGCCGCACGCGCGCAAGCTCTGGCCCGTGAGGCCGGCGCTGCCCGGTGAGGCGAGGAAGGTGACCAGCTCGGCGATGTCCCGGGGCTCGCCGCCCTGACCGAGGGCGGACAGGCGACGGGCGACCTCGCGCGTCATGGCGGGCATGGCGCGGGTCAGCCGGGTCTCGATGAAGCCGGGGGCGATGGCGTTGATGGTCATGCCACGCTCGGCGATGGCCGGGGCCAGGGCGCGCACGTAGCCGACGACGCCGGCCTTGGAGGCCGAGTAGTTGGACTGCCCCACGTTGCCGGCGAGGCCGGACACGCTGGAGAGACACACGATGCGGGCCTGCGGGCCGAGGGCGTCCTCGAGGAGCGCCGTGGTGAGATCCACCACGGCCGTGAGGTTCACGGCGACGGCCTGATCCCAATACTCGGGCGACATGCGGGCCAGCGTCTTGTCGCGGGTGATGCCGGCGTTGTGGACGACGACGTCGAGGTGCCCGAGCGCGTTGGCCGGGTCGCGGACGAACGCGCGCAGGGCGGCGGGGGCGTCGGGATCCGTGATGTCCAGGGCCAGCATGAGGCCCTTCACCGCGGAGGCGACCTGCGCGAGCGGGCCCTCGTCCCCGGGGCGATCGAGGCAGACGACCCGCGCGCCCTCGGCGGCGAGGGCGTGGGCGATGGACTCGCCGATGCCGCGCGCGGCCCCGGTCACCAGCGCCGTCTGGCCCTCCAGGGGACGCACGCCCGGCGCCTTGCCGTCGTGGGTCACGCGGGCGTCCAGCGTCCAGGGCTGGCCGGTGAGGAACGCCGAGCGGTCCGAGAGCAGGAAACGGAGCAGCGCGGGCAGGCGGGCCTCGGCGCCCTCGGCCACGAAGACGCTGTGGGCGGTCGCGCCCTTGCGGCCGACCTCCTTGGCGACGCTGCGCACGAAACCATCGAGGGCGGCGGCGGTGGCCGCGGCGGCCGCGTTCGTGAAGCCCTGGGCGGGCCGACCGACGACGATCACGCGACCGCAGCGGCCCAGGTGGCCAATCCAGGGGTGGAACGCATCGTAGAGCGCGCGCAGGTCGGCGGGGCTGCGCAGGCTCGTGGCGTCGAAGAGCAGGGCGTCCGCACGCAGGCCCTCGGGCGGGGTGTCCCCGGGGGCGTGGGCCACGGGCGGGCGGCCCCAGGCCTCGCCGGGCGCCACGAAGGCGGTCACGGCCTCGCCGACCACGTGCGGCGTCGCGCCGGCCGGCGCCAGGGTGCGGGCGAAGACCTCGGCCAGCGCGCCGCCGGCGAAGACCACCACGTTGCGGTCCTGCAGCGGGCGCTCTTCCCAGGGGCCGCGCGGGCGGCGGAGCTTCTCGGGCATGGGCAGCGGCAGGCCGAGCTGTTTCACGGCCTGGCGGAACATGGGTTGCTGGCTCAGATCCACGAGCAGATCGGACATGGCGACTCTCCGTGCGGCGCGGCGCCGCTCAGGTTTCGTAGGTGCCGGTCAGGTAGGCGGGCGCGCCGGGGGCCTCGCCCACGTAGACCTCGCCGGGGCGCTGGAACACGGCCACGCGGGCGGGCAGGCGCAGGGGGCGGGTGAAGCGGACGTCCACCATGCGCAGCGCGCGGGCGTCCCCGGCGAACACGACGCGATTGAGGCGCTCGATGGCGCGGGACATCGTCGCGAAGCCGTGCAGGATGGTGCCCCCGAAGCCCGCGGCCTTGCCGTACGGGCGAATCCAGTGCACCGGGTTGAAGTCGCCCGTGAGGCAGGCGAACTCGAAGCCGGCGTCCGCGCCGAGGCGAAGCTGGCCGATCTCGCGGGCGTCCACGGGGACCATCGGGCGCGAACCGCCGGACTTCTTGCCGCGGCCGCCCCCCGAACGCTCGCCGAGGGGCACGATCGCGTACAGATGGCTCACCAGGGCCACGGGGCCGCCCACGGTGCGGGTCTCCAGGCGCTGGTGCAGGACCGCGCGGCGGCCGTCGTCGTCGATGTCCTCGAGGCGCGCCGAGAGAGACAGCGGCTCGCCTGCGGGGATGGGCCCGGCGATCTCCAGGCGGCACCCGCCGTTCAGCACCCGCGCCAGGGGGTAGGGGATGCCCGTCAGCGTGCGCGCCAGCAGCGGGAATCCCCACTGCGGGAAGAAGTGCGGCGGCAGGGTGCCCCGCCAGGCCGAGGCGTCCGCCTTGCACCAGCGCAGATAGTCGCGGACGAGCTCCGGGTCCCGGGGGCCCACGGTCTCGGTCAGCTCGGGGCCCGGCGTGACGGGCGGGGTGGACGCATCGACGGTCGTCGGGCGGAGTCGCTGCCGAAGCACCTCGAGCGCCATGCGCCCCAAGGTGCCGACCATGGGGCCCTGCCGGATCATGTGTTGTGCGTTCATCGCGGGCTCACTTTCGGGGGTGTGCGCGAGTCGACGTCGTTTTTCTACGCCGCGCGCGCGCGCTTCGCAAGGGAATGACGCGGTGCGTCAAAGAAGCAGGCCCTGGGGTGGCAGCAGGAGCTCCGGGCCCTCGTTGCGGACCGCGTTCACGCGCGGATCGGCGAGGGCGCGGGCCACCGTGCCCGTGGGCGAGGGTTCGACGAGCGGGGCCAGCGGCGCCAGGTCCGTTTGCCGCGGATCCAGCCACAGGGACCAGTGCGTCGCCGGCACGATGACCGGCATGCGGTCGTGCAGATCCGACAGGTCGGCGTTGGCCGCGCAGGTCATGATCGTGAAGGTCGAGACGCTCGGCCCCTCCGGCGGCTGCCAGGTCTCCCACAGCCCGCCGAACGCGAAGAACACACCGGTGGCCGGCGTGAGGTTGAAGGGCTGCTTCACGCCCGCGGCGCCGGGCGTCTGTCGCCACTCATAGAAGCCCGTGGCCGGCACCAGGCAGCGACGGCGATGCACCGCCTCGCGAAAGGTCGGTCGGCTCGGGGCCGTCTCGGCCCGGGCGTTGAGCGCGCGCGCGGCGTCCTTGCGGGCGGTCTCGGGTTTGGCCCACCGCGGGATGAGACCCCACTGCAGCATCTCCAGGGTGCGCGTGCCGTCGGGCAGGGCGCGGATGACCGGCGCCCGTTGGGTCGGCGCGATGTTGTACCGCGGCGCGTACAGCGACGGATCGTCGAGCACCTGCCCGATCTCGAACATGAGCTCGAGGGCTTCCCTCGGCTTGTGTTGATGGTAACGTCCGCACATGCTCGATCTCCGTCGTCTGGTCGATGTGCCTTTCCCCGGGGCAGGCGTGCAGTTGCGCGCCGTGGCCTTCGATTTCAAGGAGAAAACGGACGAGGCGCTGCCGCGAGAGCGCCTGCGCGAGGCCGGCGACCGTTTCGTCTGGATCGACGTCGAGGTCGACCCGGCGCACGTGGACGCCGCCGCGGACTGGCTGAAGGCCCTGGGTCTCATGGAGGAGACGCTCGTTCACGACGCGCTCCGGCACGAGGCCACCAACCACCTCGCCCGGTTCGAACACTACCTGCACCTCGTCCTGGCCGGCTGTCACATGACCGAGCACGAGTTCACGCTGGGGCGGACGGACTGCTTCATCGGCGAGCGCTGGCTGCTCACACTGCACAAGGGGCCGGCGGAGTTCCTCGAGCGCGTCCGCAAGGACTACCACCAGGACTTCGTGCGCTTCGCCCAGAGCCCCAGCTTCCTCGTCTACGAAATCTGGGACCACCTGACCGAACACTACGTGGCGGTGCAGAAGCACTTCGAGGACCGCGTCGAGATCCTGCAGCGCGAGCTCATCCACGACATCGACGACCACGTCTTCACCCAGGTGTCTCAGGTGGGCGCGCACCTGCTCTACTTCCGCAAGATCCTGCTGCCGGCGCGCACGGTGCTCGCGGAGCTCTCCACGCGGCGCACGGTCTTCATCAGCGAGGCGACGCAGCCGTTCCTGGCCAACATGATCGGCACCATCGACCGCGTGCTCGGGGACGCCCTCGTCGACCGGGACATCTTGACGCAGTCCCTGAATCTGCACATGTCCATGGTCAGTCATCAGACCAATCGTCTGATGAACAAGCTGACGGTCGTGAGCGTGATCTTCCTGCCGCTGAGTTTCCTGGCCGGTGTGTACGGCATGAACTTCGAGTTCATCCCCGAGCTCAAATACGAGTGGGCGTACCCGACGTTCTGGGGCCTCGTCCTGGCCATCGTCGTCGGTCTGGTCTTCTTCCTCAGGCGGGTGCGGCTGCTGTAGCGGGGGCGTGGGCGTCGAAGAAGCCGAGCACTCGGGCGGCGACCACGTCCGGCGCCTCGAGCGGCAGAAAGTGCCCGGCCCCCGGTACGCGCACGAAGTCGAAGGGCCCCAGGAACGACGCCGCCAGGCCCTCGAACATCTCCGGCGCGATGCAGGCATCGTCCGCGCCCGTCATCACCAGGGTGGGCGCGCAGATGCGTCGGAAGACGACCTCGCGACCCTCGACCCAGGCGCGCGGGTCGCGCAGCGCGCGGTAGTAGTCCAGGGCCGCGGCCAGGGCCCCGGGCGCGCCGAGGGCGGCCTTCACGGCGGCCAGCCGCTCCGGCGGCGGCGTGAACCCCGGGCTCCACCGGCGCCACAGCGTGTCGATGAAGGCGTGGTCGTCGCGCCGCACGAAGCGCTCCGACAGGCCGGGCACCTGGAACTGCCCCATGTAGCGGCTGCGGAGCAGTTGGCCCGGGTGGCGCAGCAGGTTGCGCGCGAAGGCCCCCGGTGGCGGCACGGAGAGCGCCGCGACGCCCGCGACCCGATCGGGCGCGAGGTTGGCCAGCGTGTACGCGGCGACGGCGCCCCAGTCGTGGCCGACGACGTGGAAAGACTCGAGGCCGAGCGTGTCCGCGAACGCGAGCAGGTGCGCCGCGACCCGGTGCGGGCCGGCCTGCGGCAGCGGCGCCGAGGGGGCGTAGCCGGGCATGGCGGGCACGAACACCCGGAAGCCGCCGTCGGCGACGAGGCGCTCGGCCACGGGCAAGAGCGAGCCGGCCTCGTCCGGGAAGCCGTGCAGGCACACCACCGCGCGCGGGGCCGGGCTCGGGCCCAGACGATGAAACGCGACGACGCGGCCGTCGACGAGGCAGGTCTCCATCTCGCGAGGATGCGATTCGCGGCGCGCCGCCGCAACCAATGCGTAAAATGCGCCCGATGCGCACGCCCCCCCGCCTCGTCGCCCTCGCCGTGTCCCTCGCCCTCGCCGCCTGTGGCGCCGCCCCGACCGCGGGGGACGCCCCGCCGCCCGCGCCGGACCTGGGCCACGTGCTCGGCGGCGGCTACGTGCTGGCCTGCTGGGGCGGGCAGACGCTGACGGCCTGGCGCCCCATGCGGCGCGAGGTCTGGCGCTTTCCGGCGGCGGAGGCCCCGGTGCGGGTCGAGGTCGTCGCCGATCGAGTGCCGGCCGGGGGCTGCGGGGCCGAGCGCACGACGGTCGGGGCCGTGCCCGCGGACGTCGGCGACGGTCGGCTGCTCACCGTGTCGACGGACGCGCTGCGGCTGACCCGGGGCGCGACGCTCCTGTGGACCCGCACGGCGACGGGGCCCCTGACGGACGCGGCGGCGAGCGGGGATGCGCTTTTGCTGGTCGGCCCGCGCGGGCTGTTTCGCTGGCGCGCCGGCGCCGGAGAGCCGCAGGCCGTCGCCCTGCCGGAGGTGCTCGTCGGCCGCCCGCTCGTGGGCCTCTTCCGCGATGGGCCGGTCTTCTGGGCGCGGGACGCCGACGGCCAGAGCTGGCCGCTGGTGGTGAACGGTGAGGTGGCCACCCGCGCCGGGGAGCCGCAGGTCATGGTGCCCGGGGACACGGGGCTGCGGCTGCCGCTGCCCGGCGGGCGCCTCGAGGCCACGCGGGGGCTGGACGGCCTGCGCGTGCTGGACGCCGCGGGCCTGCTGACGCTGAACCTGGAGACGCCCCCGGTCGACGCGCTGGCGTTGCTGCCCGGCGGCCGCGTGCTCGTCGCCGCCGGGGACACGCTGCGCCTGCTGCGCTGGCCCGAAACCGGCCCGCTCTCGGCGCCGGTGGACGAGGGCCGTCACACCTTGCCCGGCCGCACGGTGCGCCTCTTCACGCTCGAGAAGGAGGTCGTCGCGATCGGCGACTACGGCGTCTTGCGCGTGCCCTTGCCCTGAGGCGCCGGCTTCTTCGGGCGCTTCTTCTTCGAGGGCGGCGGGCGCGAGTCGATGCCGGCGGCGCCCTCCCAGCCGCCGTTCGTCAGGCCCACGTGGACCTGGAACCGGCACAGGCCGGGCGCGGCGGTGTTCTGCGCGCAGAAGGCCCGCGTCTTGGTGCGACAGGCGTCGTCCGCGCCCAGGTCGTCCAGCGCGTCGTCGATGTCCCAGAGCTGGTAGGCGACTTCCATTTCTTCCGTGGCGCGCTGCACCAGGCGTTCGCGCTGAAAGACGAAGTCGCGGGTCGTCTTGGGCGCGTGGGCGGCCCAGGCGGTGCACTTGCGGCGGGTCAGGCGCGGGTCCGGGCCCGGCGGGGGGAGCGAGGCCGGCGGCGGTGTCGAGGGCGGCGTCGAGGGCGCGATCGACGCGGGGGCCACCACGCCGGCGTCGACCTGGGCCTGGGCGACACCGAACGGCCCGGCGAACACCCACGCGGCCGCGAGGCCCAGCGCCGCGCGCACCTCAGACGCTCCAGTTCGCGTCTTCGAAGCTCTCGTCCGGCACGACCAGCGACAGGCTGCGCCCGCCGGGGTAGCGGTCGAGCTCGACGCGGTCGCGCAGGAGGTGCAGCGAGATCTGCAGCGCGTCGCCGGCCGCGGCACGCAGGGCGCGGAAGGGGAGGCCGAGCTCCACGCCGCCGTGGCGCACCTTGACCTGCCGCAGGGGCACGGGGTCGAAGCGCTCGCCGTCGGCGCCCACGTGCCACACCTGTGCGCTCTCGGGGCTGTCCAGGTCGATGTCCGCCTGGAACCGCTCGGCGCCCACCGTCTCGACCCGAAGCACGAGGCCCGCCAGGGGCGTGCGCTCGCCGGCGTCGGGCGGATCGAGGCGGAAGAACAGCGAGTCCAGGTCGAAGCCGTAGCGCAGGCGCGAGAAGGCGTTGGACACCCGGTACATGCTCGAGGTGCCGCCCGACAGCTCGATCGTGCCCGCGCCGAGCCAGTCGTAATAGGTGCTCTCGCCGTGGAAGTTGGGCGACACGAACGACCGCGGCTCGCGCTGCGCGACCGAGGGCGCCGTGGGGTAGAGCGAGCGCTCCAGCGGGGCGGGGATCTCCGCGCCGAGCAGCGTGTACATTCGGCGCAGGTGGGCCCGGAACAGGTAGTCGAAGTCGGCGTCGTTGTCGCTCTGGAACGTGTCGCCGTACCACCAGAACCAGTCGCTGCCCTCGGCGCGCAGCAGGTGCTCCCGGCAGCGCTCCAGGACCTCGGGGCCGTGGGCGCCGCGGGCCTCGGCCTTGGCGAAGAACGCCCGGGCGTCCCCCAGGTGGCGCCAGGCCGTGTTCTCGATGGCGTGGCCGATCCACACGGCGTAGTCGCCGCCGATCCAGGAGCCCGAGTGCAGCGTGCGCAGCGTCGGGGCCGGCCCGGTGCGGGCGTCCAGGACCTCGCTGGGCAGGGCGGTGCGCACCTTGGGGTGCTGCGTCAGGCGGGTGTAGAGCGTCTCCAGGAACGCCTGACCGCTCTGCGGGTAGGCCTCCCAGGGGTTCTCGCCGTCCAGGATGATCGATACGGTGGGCGTGGGGCCGGTGCCCGCGCGCGAGGCGATGGCCTCCAGGCGGCCGATGAAGTCGTCCACGGCCACGGACGCGGGGTTGCGCGCGTAGGTGAACCCGATCAGGTCGCTGATCTCGTGGTCGCGGAAGAAGGCGTCGATGCGGGCGCCGCCCACCTCGATGGTCCAGGGCTGGTGCAGGATGCCGCGGCTCACGTGGGCCTCGGCGGGCAGGCTGCGGAAGAGCTGGGCCTCGTCCGTGGCGATGTAGCGCAGGCCGGCGGCCGCGAAGAGCGGCACGACCTCGGGGCTCACGGAGCCCTCGGCCGGCCACATGCCCACGGGTGGCTGGCCGAAGACCTCGGCGTGGCGGGCGACGGCGCGCTCGACCTGCAGGCGGGCGTCGTCCGGGGCGCTGAAGCGGGGCGGCAGCGGCGCCTGGGGCATGGCCCGGGCGGCGACGTTCGAGTCCATCAGCAGCGGCAGGATGGGGTGGAAGTACGGCGTCGCCGTGAGCTCCACCTGGCCGCGCTCGCCCAGGGCGCGCCACATGGGCAGCACGCGCCCGAGGGCCTCCACCTGCAGCTCGAGCACCCGGCGTTTGTCGTCCTCGGTGAAGTTGCGGCCCTTGGCCTCGAGCACCTCGAGCTCCGGCAGCAGCTCGCGCGCGGCGAACCCGAACCAGGTGAGGTTGAACAGGACCTGGATGTCCCGCAGCTCCTGCTCGGTGAACTCACCCGGCGCGCGGAACGGCAGGTCGGTGCCGCGCTTCTGCAGCAGGCTCCAGTAGCGCTGCCGCGGCCGGATGCAGCTCTCGTGGTTCACCGAGAAGAAGTGCGCCAGGACGAACCGCGCGTCCGCCTCGGTCAGCTCGGCGGCGGGTTTGAGCGTCAGGTGCCAGTAAAGGTCGCGCTCGCCGCCCGTGACCACGGCCTCGAGCTGGTCGATGAGGACCGGCACGAAGTTCACCGTGGCCTTGACCTCGGGGAAACGCCACAGCATGGCGGCCATGTCCAGGTAGCCGCGCGTGCCGTGCAGCCGGACCCAGGGCAACAGCGGCTGGCCGCTGAAGGCGTCCCGGTAGTCCGGCTGGTGCATGTGCCAGAGGAAGACGAGGTTGAGGCGGGCGTCCATCGGGGCGGTCTTCAGGCCGTGACGTGGGTGCCTTTGGCCACGGCGACCAGGCCCTCGGGGGTCACGGTGAAGCGCTCACGGTCGCGCTCGAGGTCGTAGCCGATGGTCGCGTCCGGATCGACCCGCACGTACTTGTCCAGGATGGCGCGGCGCACGCGGGCGCGGCGGCCGATGTCCACGCCCTCGCCCAGGATGCTCTCGTCCACCCGGGCCCAGCTGTGCACGCGCACGGCGGGGCACAGGATGCTGCGGTGCACGTGGGCGCCGGAGATGATGCACCCCGGGCTGACGAGCGAGTCCGTGGCCATGCCCACCCGGTCGGTCCGGATGCCGTCGAAGACGAACTTCGCCGCGGGCAGGTGCTGGTAGTAGGTCCGGATGGGCCACTCGCGATTGTACAGGTTGAAGATTGGCGTGACGTCGATGAGGTCCATGTGGGCGTCCCAGTAAGCCGCCAAGGTCCCGACGTCGCGCCAGTAGCCGCGCTCCTTGTCCTCCATGCCCGGGTGCTCGTTCGTGTTGAAGTCGTACACGTACATGCGCGCCCGGCCGACCATCGAGGTCAGGATGTTGCGGCCGAAGTCGTGGATGCTCTCCTCTTTCTCGGCGTCCTTGGTGATCTCCTCGACCAGGGACTCCGTGCGGAAGAGGTAGTTGCCCATGCTCGCCAGGCACATGTCCGGGTTGCCGGGCATGGGGGGCGGGTTGGACGGCTTCTCGACGAACTCGAGGATGCGGCCCTCGTCGTCGCACTTGATGATGCCGAACTGGTGCCCCTCGGCGATGGGCACGGGGATGGCGGCGATGGTCACGTCCGCGTTGCGGTCCAGGTGGAACTGGACCATCTGCGAGACGTCCATCTTGTAGACGTGGTCCGCGCCGAAGACGGCGACGACCTGGGGCTGGACGTCCGAGACCAGGTTGAGGTTCTGGAACACGGCGTCCGCGCTGCCCCGGAACCACTCGCGCCCCACCCGCATCTGGGCGGGCACGGGCTCGACGAAGTGGCCCAGGATGGGCGCGAGCTGCCAACCACGGACCAGATGCGTGATGAGGCTCGACGCCTTGTATTGCGTCAGGACCTTGATCTGGAAGTAGCCGGAGTTGACGAAGTTGCTCAGCACGAAGTCGATGAGCCGATAGCGGCCCCCGAACGGCACGGCCGGCTTCGCCCGATCACGCGTGAACGGTTGAAGTCGCGTGCCCTCGCCCCCGGCGAGAATCAGCGCGAGCAGGCGGACATCTTTGGCGCGCATGGGGGATCCCCCAGATGGTCAGGGATTGACCAGGAAATAGAAGGCGGCGGCCCCGGCGACCAGGGCCACGACGACCCCGGCGACGAGGCCCTTCATCATGCTGCCGCCGGATGGAGGTTCGGGCGCCTTGGCGCGCTGGGCGGCGGCGGCGGCTTGGGCGCGAATGGCCTCGCGAGGTTGATCGGCGCCCACGTTCATGGCGCGCATCGAGCCGGTGGAGTTCGGCGTGCGCGGCGCGGGGGCATCCCCCGAGGGCGTTCGGTTCGTGGCGAGGGCAGGGGTGGCCGGCCGCGCGGTCGCGGCCTGCG
>CAINDO010000369.1 GCA_903847385.1 uncultured Myxococcales bacterium | reverse complement strand
TCGCCGCGTCCACGCCCGTGTCTTCGCGGCGGGGGCCCACGTCCTCGTCCACGGCGAGCGTGAGGCCGGCGCCGTCCGCGCCGCAGCCGGCGAGGGCGAGCGCGAGGCCGAGGCGGGCGCCGGCGCGGCATCGGTTCATCTGCATGGCCGGATACTGCCCGATTTCCGCGCCCGCGGCACCCGGTCTCCCTTGACCGGGGCGCGCGCGCTTTGTCTACTCGCCGCCATGTCGACCGGACCGCATCCCCTCCAGGCGTTTCTCGCCCAGATCCCGCTCTTCGCCGGCCTGACCAGCGAGGACCTGCCCGATGTGTTGCGCGCGCTCCGACCGCGCAGCATGCGCGAGGGCGAGACGATCTTCCGCCAGGGGGACGCCGGCGAGGCCGCCTTCGTGGTGGAGTCCGGCGCGGTCGAGATCCGCATCGGCGAGCTCACCGTGGCGCGCATGGGCGCCGGCGAGGTCTTCGGCGAGCTCGCGCTCATCGACGGCGCCGCCCGCAGCGCCGACGCGGTCTGCGTCGAGTCGGGCACGCTCCACCGGCTCGACAAGGCCGAGTTCGACTTTCTGCGGCGCAACCTGCGGCCCGCCGCCTACAAGATCCTGCGGGTGCTCGCCGTCACGGTGAGCGAGCGCCTGCGCGAGACGAACGATCACATCGCCCGGGCCCTGGCGCCGGACGCGCCCGAGACCACCCCCGCGCCGGCCGCCGGCGAGTCGACCGGCGTGCGCGGTTTCCTGTCGCGCCTGGCCTTCTGGAGCAAGTCGTGAGCGCGAACCTCGGCCTGGAGCAGCTCCCCATCTTCCGCGGCCTGGGGGCCGAGGCCCTGCAGGTGCTCCGGGGCGTGGCCACGCAGCGCACCTGCCGCGCCGGTGACGTCCTCTTCACCGAGGGCGACCGCGCCCGCGAGATCTTCGTGCTGCTCGCGGGCAACGTGAGCATCTTCAAGCGCCTGCCGGACGGCCGCGAGGAGTGTCTCGCCACGCTCGTGCCCGGCGCGCTCGTGGGCGAGCTCGCCGTGATCGACGGCCAGCCGCGCAGCGCCTCGGCCCGGGTGGCCGGTGGCCCCGCCACGCTGCTCGCCCTCACGCGCGAGGACTTCGACCGTCTGTTCCGCGCCAACAAACCCTTCGCGTTCCTGCTCCTCGATCGCATCGTGATCGAGCTCTCCGGCCGCCTGCGCCGTGCGACGAGCCGCTTCGCCGAGGCCAACGCCGAGAACTCCCCCCAGGCCCGCGCCGCCAAGGCCCGCGAGGCCGCCATGAGCCTGCTCGGCGTCGACATGACGCAGTTCGACCTCGGCGAGATCGACATCGACGCCATCGAGTTCGAACTCGCGCCACCGGAGCAGCGTTTCAAGCGTCCTAAGACGCCGCTCTGAGTCCGCGGTCCGCTCTCTTTTCAGTCATTCCGGAGTCACTTCGTCGCCATGGTTCGAGACATCACCCCCCAGGAAGCGCACACGATGGTGCGCAACACCCCCGGTCTGTTCTTCGTGGACGTGCGCAGCCAGGGCGAGTTCGCCCAGGGCCACCCCCAGGGCGCCGTGAACGTGCCCATCGCGGACGTGGACGCCCACGGCCGCATGGCGCCGAACCCGCAGTTCACCGAGGTCATGGCCGCGCTCGTGCCCGAGAAGGCCTCGAAGATCGTCTTCACCTGCGCCGCGGGCGGCCGCTCCCGCCGCGCCGCCGAGGCCTTGGCCGCGCTCGGTTACACGGACACGATCAACATGGACGGCGGCTTCAACGGCGGCGGCATCCCCGGCTGGCGCGCGTGCGGCCTGCCCGTGTCGCACACGGCCCTCGAGGGCGGGGCCTACGAGGCCATTCTCGACCGCCTGGGGCTGTGAACCGCCGGGTGTCCGCGCCGGTGGCCCCCCTGGCCGCCTTCGCCCTGCTGGCGCTCCCCGCCGCCGCCTCGGCCGGCCTGGGTGGGGCGTTCGCGCCCGCCGCCGGTCTGTTGGCCGCGGCGCAGGTGCTCGCGCTCGGCGCCGCCGCCTCGGCGCTTGCGTGGGTCTGGCGCCGCGTCGGCCCGTCGGGGCTCTGGCCGGCCCTGCTCGCGCTCTTTGTCCTCTCCGGGCTGCTCGGTCTGCGTCTGTTGCCCGACGACGTCTCCGTGCGCGCGGGGCGCCTGCCGAACCTGCTGAGCGTGGGGACGTGGCGGTGGCTCCTGTGTGTCGCCATCTCCGCCGTTCTGCCCGCGGCGTATGGCATCGCTCACCTGTGTCGACGCGCGGGCTTGCCTTGGCTCTCGGCGCTCGGCGGCCTGGCCGTAGGTGTCGGGCATGTGTTCGTGCTGCCGCATCTGTACCCGGGCGTGCATCTGTTCGCCGTCGCCGCGGCCGGTTTGGCGCTCGCCGTCGCGCTGCACCGCCTGGACATGTCGCCGCTCGCCGACCGCCGACCGGCCCTTCGCCTCGGGGCGCTGGGCGTCGCGTCGGCCCTGGGCGTGGCCGGCTTCGCGGTGCCGCCCGACCCGGAGACGGGCACGGCGCTGGTCCGCGCGACGGGGGCCGTGCTCGCGCCCTGGGCGCTGCGTTTGCACGACGACACCGCCGCGGACGCGCCCCAGCTGACGCCGGCCGAGGCCCGCTGGTATCGGGACCGCCGCGCCGAGCCGGATCGTCCGCCGGCGGGCGTGCCCTTAGCGCCGCCGGGCGGCCCGCCGATCGTGCTGCTGATCACGGTCGACTGCCTGCGCGCGGACCTGGTGCACGACGCGGCGCAGGCTGCCGCGCTGCCCACGCTGACCGCCCTGCGCACGGGGGGCGTGGACTTCACGCAGGCCCGCACGACGGCCCCCTCGACGGCCCCGGCGCTCACGACGCTCTTCTCGGGCCTGCACTACAGCGAGCTGCCGTGGCGCCCCAGATCCGATGGCAAGGTCACGCGCCTGTGGCCGGACGCCGATCCGCGCCCGCGGTTCCCCGCGCGCCTGGCCGCCGCCGGGGTGGCCACGGCGTTCGTCGCCGCCGAGCCGGAGTTGCTGCCCGAGATGGGCGTCACGACCGGCTTCGCGGACACGCTCGCGCCGACGCCGGCCAACGCCGCGGACCTGGTGGCGGCCGCGCTCGGCTGGCTGGACACGCACACCGCGACCCCGGCGTTCCTGGCGATGCACCTGCTGGACGCCCACTGGCCCTACGACATGGGCGGCACCGAGGGCGAGCCCGTCGACCGCTACCGCGCCGAGGTCCGCACCGTGGACACCGCGCTCGGCGCACTGCTGCGCGGTCTGGCGGCGCGGGGCCTGGCGGAGCGCACCCTGCTGATCGTGTCCGCCGACCACGGCGAGTCCTTCGCCGACGACGGCGGCAAGTACCACGGCGGCGATCTGACCGAGGTCGTGATCCGCATCCCGCTGCTCTTCTTCGGCGCCGGGCTGGCGCCGCGCTCGGAACAGATGCCGGTGAGCCTGGTGGACCTGGGGCCGACGATTCTCGATGTGTTCGGGCAGCCCACGCCGGACCACTTCCAGGGCGAGAGCCTGTGGCCGATGCTGACCACACCCGGCGCGAGCCCGCCCACGCGGCCGCGGGTCGTGGACTCGGGGCGGCGCATGCAGGCGATGTATTTCGACGACGGTTTGAAGGTCGAGCGCGATCTGCGCCTCAAACGAGTGTCGCTCTTCGACCTCGTCGGTGACCCGACCGAGGCGCGGAATCTGTTCCGGCGGTCGGCGCCCGATCACCGACGCCGCCTGGCCGCCCTGGCCGCGTACTTCGACGCGCACGAGCATCGCGCGCCCGGGTATCAGACACCCTATCGCCAGTGACGCTCACGCCTCGTGGCGGTATCCGACGCCGTGCACCGTGCGGATGATGACCGGCGCCTCGGGATCGCGCTCGATGCGGCGGCGCAGCTTGCTGATGTGCTGGTCGAGCGTGCGGCTGTTGGGCAGGTGGTCCAGGCCCCAACACACCCGGAAGAAGTGATCGCGGTCGACCACGCGGCCCGCCTCGCGGTGGAGCAGCGCCAGGATGCGCACGTCCCGCAGGCTCAGGTCGATGGTCGCTTCGGCGCGCCGCGCGCGCAGTTCGGCGGGGTACACGTCCAGGTCGCCGATGCGGAAGGGCTGCGGCGCTCCGCCGTCCGCGTCCGGTGCGGGCGCGGGCCGGCTGGCCAGACACCGGCGCGACACGGCGCGGATGCGCGCCAGGACCTCTTTGACACCGAAGGGCTTGTTGATGAAGTCGTCCGCCCCGAGCTCCAGGCCGATGACACGGTCGATCTCCTCGGACTTGGCGCTCAGGAACAGGATCGCGGCCCGCGCGTCCGTGCGGCGGATCTCGCGACACACATCGTAGCCGTTCACGTGCGGCATCATGATGTCGAGGAGCACGATGTCCGGGGGCGCCCGGCGAAAGGCCTCGAGCGCTTGGCGGCCGTCGGCGGCCACGGTCACGCGGTAGCCCTCGCCGCGCAACAGATCGGCCAGCCCGGCGGCGATGTTGGTGTCGTCCTCGGCGATCAGCACGTCGAGCTCGGTCAGGGTCGTCATGCGGCGGCTCCCGTCAGGGTCACTTCGAAACAGGCGCCGACCTCGGTCGGCAACAGACACACGTCGCCGCCGTGCAGGCGGGCGAGCTCCCGGGCGATGGTCAGGCCGATGCCCGTGCCGGACACACCCTCGGTCAGTCGGTCGTCCAGCCGCTCGAAGGGGGCGAACACACGCTCCCGCGCCCCGGCGGGGATGCCCGGGCCGCGGTCGGACACGCGGAGCATCACACGGTCGTCTTCGACCCGGGCCGAGACGCCCAGCCATCGGCCCGCCGAGGCGTATTTCTCCACGTTGCCGATGAGATTGCCGAGGATCTGACCGACGGCGTCCGGATCCAGCGCCCGGGGCGAGGGCGCCTGCAGGTCGAGCGAGACCTCGATGCCGCGCGCCTGCAGCGCAGGGGCGAAGCCCTCGACCACCTGCCGCACGAGGGCGTCCGGCACGGTCGGCGTGCGGTTCAGCGTGAGGTGCTGGCGCTGACTCCGGGCGAAGGTCAGGATGTTGGCGATGAGCCGCGACAGTCTCTGACTCTCGGCGATGACAACGCCCAGATGCCGCCGCGCCGGGTCGTCCGGGGACAGATCCAGCTCCTCGTCGAGCATCTCGGCGTACATGCGGATGTTGGTCAACGGTGTCTTCAGCTCGTGGGACACCTGGTTCACGAAGGTCACGCGCTGCATGGCTTCTCGCACGGTGCGGGCGCTCTCGCGGTGGATGAACAGGAGCCCGCCGAAGAAGGCCGCCAGCGCCGCCGCGATGCCCGCCCACAGGCCGAGACGCGCGCCGGCGTCCGCGGGGGGCGTGGACGCGCGCCGCAGGTGCCAGTTGGAGAGGGGCGCGGGCAGGGGCACGTCCAGGGACTCCGCCGCGGGGGCCGACTCCGGCGCGCCCCACACGTACAGATCACGCCCGGCCTCGTCCACCAGGCGCGACGCGGGCTCCTCGGCGGCGTCCGCGGGCAGGCGCTCCATCACATCGGCGAGCAGGCGCGAGCGGTCGAGCTCGACGAGCACGCGCCGGCCGTCCGGCAGGGCGCGCAGGAACCCCAGGTGCAGACCCGGGCCCCAGTACCAGGTGCGCCACTGCCAGCTCCGCGCGGGGGCGTCGGCGGCGGCCGTGGCGTCGGCGTCGGGCGGGGCCTCGGCGGTGAGTCCCCGCGACCACGCCGGACGGCTGCGCTCCAGGAACTCCGTCTCGGCGGCGCTGCGGGCGGCGGCGGGCGGGAACACGATGCGCCCCTCGGCGTCCGCCACCAGCGCGTGGCGGAACCACACCCCCTTTCGCAGCCGCGCACGCAGTTCGTCCGGTGTGTTCGGCAGGTCGTCCGTGAGGGCCAGCAACGGCGCCACGCGGTCGGTCAGCAGCGCGCCGACGCCCCGCGCGTGGCCCTCCAGCGGGGCCTGGGACAGCCGCCGCCACTCCGCCTCGACCCGCCGCCGATCCTCGCCCGCGAGGCGCAGGCCGGTGAACACGGCCAGCCCGGTGGCGAGCAGCGCCAGGAGCACGAGCGGCAATCGGAGTCGGGGGGCGCGCACGGCGGTCGGGACCTCGGGTCAATACATCTGCTGGAGTTCGAGCTTGAGCTGCTTCTTGCGCATCGTCTTGCGCTGGCGGTTCCAGTTCTCGCCCTCGAGGTTCTGGGCGTCCTCCTCGTTGTCGTTCTTCAGGCGCTCCAGCGAAGGGGCCTTGTAGCGCGTGTGGTTGTCGTCGAGCCAGGCGGCGTTCTGCTGGAGAAGCTGGCGCGCCTGCTGCACGTCCCCCCGGTCGCGCATGGACACGGCCAGGGCGTTGCGCTCGTTGGCGATGTGTTCCACGGCCGAGATCATCACACCCTGATCCGTCGCGCGCTCCACGGCCATCCGGTCGCTCGTGAAGGTCACGGCGACGTCCCCGGACAGGGACTCGCTGACGCGCGAGCCCAGGTTGCCGTAAGTCGCGCTCACGGTCGCCAGGGTGCGCCGCTCGTTCGGGGCGCCCGGCGAGAGCTCGACCTCGAGCAACAGATGCTGCGTCTGTCGGGCGTAGATCTGATTCATCGAGGTCGTGACGGAGCGGCCGATGATGTCCGCCGGGCGGCCCAAGACGCGCACGGGGCGCACGCCGTCGCCGCAGTCCAGGCGGAGCTGCACGTCCTGTGCGACCACGGCCGCGGCGGTGCCCAACTCCAGGTCGAAGAACTGAGACAGATTGGCGGCGTCCTCGATGAACGCGTGGTTGCCATCACTCTGTCGGGCGAGCTCGGTCATCAAGTCCTCATTGTAGCCCAGGCCCAGGCCGAAGGTCGTGACCGAGATGCCCTCGCGCACCAGGCTCGCGCCCAGGGCGCCCAGATCCGCCGGCGTGCTCGGGCCCACGTTGGCCAGGCCGTCGCTCAGCAGCAGCACCCGGTTCACGCGGCCGCGCTCCAGGAACTTGCGCACCTCGGCCGCGCCCTTGGACACACCGGCGAAAAGGGCGGTGTCGCCCCCGGCGTGGATGCGACGCACGGCGTCGAACAGCGTGGCCTTGTCGCTGGCCTTGGTGGCCGGCGCCAGCACGCTCACCGTGGTGTCGTAGGTGACGATGCTCACGATGTCCTGCGGCGAGAGCTTGCTGATGGCCTGGATGGCCGCCTCCTTGGCGCGGTCCATCTTCACGCCCTGCATCGAGCCGGACTTGTCGATGACCAGCGCGACGTTCACCGGCGGGCGCGCGGCCATCTCCAGCGCGCGCCCCGTGAGCTGCACCTTGACATAGGCGGTGCTGGTCTGGCCGGCGGGCGCGAGCGGGGTGCTCACGCGCGTCTCCAGGCTCAGAGGCGGGCCCTCGGGCACAGTGGCGAGCGGGCCGAAGGCCGCGGTGGGGGCGGCGGCGAGCAGCAGCGTGCTCAGCGCGGCGAGGGCGGTCAGCAGGGCGAGGCGTGTCTTCATGAGGGGCTCCGTGTGTCGTCTGAGTCCACGCTACGCCGCGCCCGTTTTGATATGGTCAGCGGGGGGTCACCCGTTTGTAAAAAGATCGTCTCGCCGGTGGGCGCTCAGGTCGTCGCCCCGCCGCAGGAGCTGCCCGCGCCGGCCGTGCAGCCGAAGCAGTGGCGCGCCGTGACGATGCGCCGGGCGGCGAAGGTCGCCGCGTCGAAGTCCTGCACGCGCACGAAGCGGCCCTCGACCACACTCGGCAGCGCGAGCATCTGGTTGAAGTCGCAGTCGTAGATGCGGCCGTCCCACGAGATCGACAGGGTGTCGCGACACATCAGGCCGTCCACGGCGGCGGGGTTGAACGCCGCCGTCAGCCGCTCCATGTACGCGGCCAGGTTGCCCGTGCTCTCCAGCCACTCCAGGTAGCGCGAGATGGGCATGTTGTTCAGACAGATGAGGCGGTCGAAGTGGACGCCGTGCTCGCGCTCCAGGCCGACCCGCCACTCGCGCTCCATGGCGAGCTGACTGCCCGCCAGGAACGCACCCGCGGGGTTGGAGACCAGCGTGAGCCGCCGCGCGGGGTCGCCCCGACCGTAGCCCGCGGCGTTGAGCAGCCGCAGCGCCGCGATGGACTTCTCGAACGTGCCGTCCCCGCGCTGGGCGTCCGTGTTGCGCATGCGCCAGTGGGGCAGCGAACACACGACCTCGACGCCGCGCTCGGCCAGCCACTCGGGCAGGTGCCGGAACCGGGGCAAGAGCAGGATCGTCAGGTTGCAGCGGTCGATGACATGGCGCCCGAGGCGAACGCTCTCCTCGACGAGATACTCGAAGTGGGGGTTGAGCTCCGGGGCGCCGCCGGTGATGTCCACCGTATGCGCCGGGGTTCGGGCCAGCGCGGCGACACACGCCTCGGCCGTCGCCCGGTCCATCTGTTCGTCCGTGCGATCGGGGCCGGCGTCCACGTGGCAGTGTCTGCAGGTCATGTTGCAGAGTTTGCCCACGTTGATCTGAAAGAACCCCAGCGGCTTGGGCGACAGACCGGGGATGCCGGCCTCGGCCAATCGGGCCTCGAAGTCGCCGCCGGGCAGGTCCAGGGCGTCGAGCAGGGCGAGCTGGGCGTCGGGCGCGGCGAGCGGCACCCGGCGCGACAGCAGCGTGGTCGAGCGCTTGGGTCCGGCCTCCAGGCTCGAAAGGGCGACGAAGTCGGACCCGGTCTCGAACATCGCGGTCACATGCCCTTCTTGTGCACGTGCCCGAGCATCTGGACCCCGTGCACCAGGCTGGCGCCGCCGCGGATGGCGCAGGCCACGTGAACGGCCTCGGTCATCTGCTCCAGGTCCGAGCCCTTCTCCAGGCAGTCGTTGCTGTAGGCGTCAATGCAGTAGGGGCACTGGACCGCGTGGGCCACCGCCAGGGCGATGAGCGACTTCTCGCGGGCCGTGAGCGCGCCCTCGGCGAAGACCGCCCCGTAGTACTCGAAGAACTTCTTCGCCAGGAGGTCGTTGCCCTCGGCGATCTGCGGGAACTTGGGGAGGTCCTCGGGCTTGTAGTAGGTGTCCATCGGGGCTCAGAGTTCCAGTTTGATGAAGGCGCCGGCGCTGAAGTTCATGCCGGTGCGGTCGATCTCGGTGCTGTCGTTGGCGTGGATGGCGTCACCGAGGGCGTCGTACGCGGCGTCCTTGCCCGGGTGCTCCGCCTTCTGCTCGGCGATCAGACTCTTCTTGGCCTTCGTGGTCGCGTCCGAACCGCTCACCAGGTAGTGCAGGCCCACGTCCCCCTCGACGCCGAGGAAGAGCACCGGCAGGAGTGCGTACTCGAGCGTGAGGCGCGCGCGGCCGGAGAGGGCGGTCAGCGTGCGGTTGGCCGTCTCCTCGTCCTTCGCGATCGACTGGTACTGCTCGTCGATCTTGGCCAGGTTGCTCTCGCCGATGGTGGCGCGGACGTCCGCGGGCAGGGTGCTCGTGTCCAGGCCGCTCGGCGTGGTGGGCTCGGGCAGGTAGTACACGATGGCGCCGGCCAGGATGCCCGGCGTGATGCGGAAGTCCTCGCCGAAGGTCATGTCGAAGCCCAGGTTGCCGCTGAACTGGTACTGGTCGGTGTCGAACATGTAGGCCTCGCCCAGCACGTCGATGCCGAACAGCTCGATGCCGGCCTCGAGGCCGTAACCGAAGGGGCCATCCCACTTGTCGGCCAGGTAGCCGGTGCCGCCGGTGGTCAGGCCCTTGGCGGCGACCGAGGCGGTCAGGATGTCGGCCTGGGCGAGGCCGGGGAGCGCGAGGAGCGCCAGGAGCAGGGAGGGGGTCAGGGTGCGCATGGGTGGTTCTCCTTGAGGGGTGTCGACGCTCGGGATTACAGCGCGAAGCCAGTCTCGACCAAGAGTTTATAGCGACCCCCCGCGGCGAGGAGCGACTCGTGCGTGCCCTGCTCGACGACGCGGCCGTGGTGCAGGACGATGATGCGATCGGCCTTGGCGATCGTCGACAGACGGTGGGCGATGACGATGACCGTCTTCTCCTCGAAGAGCGTGGCGATGGCCTGGTCGATCTGGCGCTCCGTGAGCGAGTCGACGCTGGCCGTGGCCTCGTCCAGGATGACCAGGGGAGCGCGGCGCGAGAGGGCGCGGGCGATGGACAAGAGCTGCTTCTGGCCCGAGGACAGGTTGCCGCCCCGCTCGGTGATGCGGGCGTCCCAACGGTCGGGCAGGGCCTCCACGAAGTCGGAGACGCAGGCGCGGCGGCCGGCTTCTTCGATGCGGGCGCGGTCGGCCATCAGCTCGGGGTCCCAGAGGGCGATGTTCTCGGCCACCGTGCCGTCGAACAGATACGTGTCCTGGTGGACGACCGTCACGTTTCGGTGCAGGACGTCCGCGTCCAGGTCGCGGAGCTCGTGGCCGTCGAGGACGATGGAGCCGCGGTAGCCGTCGTACATGCGCAGGAGCAGCTTGCCGATGGTCGTCTTGCCGCTGCCCGTGGCGCCCACGATGGCCAGGACCTCGCCCTGCTTCAGCGTCAGGTCGACGCCGTGGAGGACGTCCGGCCGGTCGGGGCCATAGGCGAAATCGACGTCGTGGAACTGTACGCCGCCGCTCAGCTCCGCCGACTTCACCGGGCCCGAGGTGATCTCCTCGTGTGTGTCCAGGAGCTCGAACACGCGGTCGAGGGCGGCCGTGGAGCGCTGGAGCGTGGCCACGTTGCCCGAGAACTCGCGGATCGGGACGAAGATCTTGTTCAGGTAGTCGATGAACGCGACCAGGAGGCCGACCGTGACGCCGCTGCCCACGTCGAGCGTCTTGCCGGCGCCGTAGAACAGCATGATGCCGATGGCCAGCGCGCTCATGCCGTCCATGATCGCGTACAGGCCGGCGTCCCACCAGTTGGAGCGGCGGTAGGCGTCGGCGTAGGCGTAGTTCAGGTCGCGGAACTCCTTGCGGGCCTTCTCCTCGGCGCCGTAGAGCTGCAGCACGGACATGCCGTGCACGCGCTCGGCGAAGTAGCCGTTCATCTTGCTCAGCGTCTGCCGGATGACCACCGACCACGTGCGCATGCGGCGCCGGAAGACCTCGACCACGGCCACGATGGCCGGCCCCACGGAGGCGGCGACGAGGGTGAGCTTCCAGTCGAGGATGAGCATCGAGATCAGCGTGCCGAGGATCGTCAGGGCGTCCGTGATGAGGCTGATGGCGCCCATCGAGAGGCTCTCGTAGACGGCCTCGACGTCGTTCGTGGTGCGCGTCATCAGGGCGCCGGTGGTGCGGCGGTCGAAGAAGCGCTGACCCTGGCGCGTGACGTGGGCGAAGATGTCGTGGCGCAGGCGCGTCAGGCCGCGCAGGCCCACCACGGACAGGCCGTACATGGCCACCGCGCGCACGGCGAAACCCGCGGAGACCACGCCGACGTAGACCGCCGCGAGCTCGCCGAGGCCGTCCATCTTGTGGGCGGCGATGTGATCGTCGATCGCCGCGCGCAGGAGCAGCGGCTGCCAGAGGCCGAGCAACACCCCCAGGGGCGTGAGCACGGCCACGAGCCAGAGCCAGCGCCGGTCGGCGTACACGTAGGGCCAAAGGCGGGCCATCAGGCGCCAGTCGCTCGGCTTGCCGGGCTTCTTCGCGTCGCCGCTCATGATGCGATGTCCGTCGCGTTGCCATCCAGCGCGTCGATGGCCTGGGCGGCCTGCTGGAGTCTCCAGGCGCGGGCGTAGGGGCCGTCCGGCGACTGGATGAGCGCCTCGTGCGTGTCGCAGGCCACCAGGCGGCCGGCGTCCAGCACCAGCACGCGCTGCGCCTTGGCGAGCACGGAGCATCGATGCGAGACGATGAGCGTGGTGGCGTGGGCGCTGCGGCGGTAGACGGCCTCGATCAGGCGCTTCTCCGTGGCGTGGTCCACGGCGCTCATCACGTCGTCCAGGAGCAGGAGCTCGAAGTCCTTGTACCAGGCGCGTGCCAGGGCGGCGCGCTGCCGCTGGCCGCCGGAGAGCGTGATGCCGCGCTCACCGACGACGGTGTCCAGGCCCTCGGGCAGGGCCTTCAGGTCGTCGAGCAGGGCGGCGTCCGCCACGGCGCTCTGCACGCGGGCCTCGTCCGGCGTGGGGCCCGGCTCGGCCAGCGCCACGTTCTCGCGCAGCGAGGTCGAGAACAGGAAGGCCTCCTGCGGCACGTAGGCCACGTGGCTGCGCCAGGCCCGCACGGGCGTTCGGGAGAGGTCCGCGCGCGCGCCGTCGGCGCCCTCGAGCGTGATGGCGCCGGGCGGGGCGTCGTGCACGCGGGCGAGCAGGTTCAGTAGCGTGCTCTTGCCGGCCCCCGTCAGGCCGAAGATGCCGACCGTCTCGCCGGGTTCGATGTGGAAGCTGACGTCCGAGAGCACCGGCTTGTCCGGAGCGCCGGGGTAGGCGAACGTCAGGTGCGAGACGTCCACGCCGAAGCCGCGGGACGCGGGTTCGGGCACCTCGGCCTCGACCGTCTCGCGCTCCAGGGGCGCATCCAGGATGTCGTACACGCGGCCGAGCGACAGGTACCCGCGCTGCACGGCGTTGATCATCCAGCCGAAGGTCGTGAGGCCCGTGACGAGCAGGTTCACGTAGACCGTGAAGGCGGCGAGCTGACCGAGGGTCATGGTGCCGGCCTCGACCCGGCCGCCGCCGATGTAGAGCACGGCGACGATGCACAGATTGCCCACCAGGGAGACGATCGGCAGGCTCCAGGAGCGATTCAGGGCCAGGGCCGTCGCGAGGCGCTCCATCTCGTCGTTGGTGGTGTCGAAGCGCCGGACGGCGCCGGGGACCGCGGAGAAGGCGTTGAGCACGCCGATGCCGTTGTAGGTCTCCAGGATCTTGTTGCTGAGCGTGCCGACCTCGGTGTTGAAGCGCATCGTCAGCGTGAACATGCGGGCCACGGAGCTGCGCAGGATGAGCGTCGCGCCGATCAGCGGGCCCAGGCACCAGAGCGTCAGCAGCCAGTCGGCGATGAACATCTGAATCACGGTCAGGACCAGCGCCATGACCGTGTTGAAGACCTGGAGCGAGCCGAAGCCGACCAGGGCGCGCACCCAGTTGGTGTCGTTCGTGCCGCGGCTGACGATCTCGCCGGGGCGCATGCGGTCGTGGAAGCTGCGCGGGAGCGCGAGCAGGCGGTCGAACAGCGCGTTCTTGAGGCGCAGCTCGACGGTGCGGCCCGGGTTGAAGAACAGCGTGCGGCTCAGGGTGCGCACCACGACGATGCCCAGGCCGGCCACGACGATGGCCAGCGCCCAGCGGACGGCGACGTCCACCCCGGCGGCGTCGGCGCCGTGGAGGGCGTCCACCGCGTGTTGGACGAACTGCGGGATGCCCACGCTGACGGCGTTGGTGGCCATCAGAAAGACGATGCCCAGGCCGAATTGCAGGGCGTGGCGACGGACGAAGTCGCGCCAGAAGCGTTTGAGGCGTTGCACGGGCGGGCAAAGTAAGCGGAGCGCGCCGCCGACGCAATCGTTGCGGCGGGGGGGCGAACGGGCTTCAATGCGCCGCCATGAGCCAGCCCGACGACCCAGCCGAGACCCCCGAGCTTTCCCCCGAACTTCCGCCGGACTTCACCGCCGCCGCCACCATGCTGGAGAACCGGCTGAAGAAGAACGCCGCCCACCGCCAGAAGTGGGCGCGCCGCGCGGACGTGAGCTGCTACCGCCTGTACGAGCGCGACATCCCGGAGATCCCGCTGGTCATCGACTGGTACGAGGGCCGCGTGCACGTCGCCGAGCGGGCCCGCCCGAATACGGACGCGATGACCGCCGTGGAACACGCCGCGTGGATCTCGGCCATGAGCGGAGCCATCGTGCGGGCCCTGGGCGTCGCCGAGAACCTGGTCTACGTGAAGCGCCGGGAGCGGCAGAAGGGCACCCGCCAGTATACGGCGCTCGCCCAGAGCGGGGAGCGGTTCGAGATCCGCGAGGGCAAGGCGCGCCTGTGGGTGAACCTGCGGGACTACCTGGACACCGGGCTGTTCCTGGACCATCGGCCGCTGCGACTGCGGGTCGGCGCCGAGGCCGAGGGCAAGCGGGTGCTGAACCTGTTCTGTTACACCGGCGCGTTCTCCGTGCACGCGGCCCTGGGCGGCGCGCGCAGCACGACCAGCGTGGATCTGAGCCCGACCTACATCGAGTGGGCCCGGGAGAACCTGAAACTCAACGGTCTGGAGCAGTCCAAACACCGGATGGTGCGGGCGGACATCGTGCGGTGGCTGCAGGACCCCGTGGTGGCTGCCGACCGGTACGAGCTGATCGTCGTCGACCCGCCCACGTTCTCGAACAGCGCGCGGATGGAGGGGGTGTTCGACGTCCAGCGCGACCACGCCGACCTGTTGTGGCGCCTCGGCGCGCTCCTGAGCCCCGGCGGCGTGCTCTACTTCTCGACGAACTTCCAGCGGTTCAAGCTGGACGAGTCGGCGCTCACGGGCCTCGTCGCCGCGGACATCACACGCGAGACCATCCCGGAGGACTTCCGCGACGAGCGCATCCACCGGTGCTGGCGGTTCACGAAGACCGCCCGGCCGTAGGCGCCGCGCTCAGCCGACCATCGGGCCGATGTCGGCGGCGATCTCCATCACGCGGTTGGCGAAGTGGGCGCGGCGGCCCTCGGGGATGCCGAGGGCGTCGAAGCTCGCGCTGACGTCCGGCCCCGGCAGGTCGGACGTGTACATGCCCTGACCGCGGTCCGACACCAGGCGGTCCGCCAGGTTGCACATGTGCAGGATGTGGCGCGTGCGGGCGTCCAGGTCCGGCGCGTCGTAGGTGGCGTCGTGGTGGCGGCGCGCGACGACGGCGAAGAGCGGGTCCATGTCCCACTTCTTCAGCAGGGCCGCGCCGAAGGCCGTGTGGGTGTCCCGCAGCGAGGTGATGACCTCGTCCATCGAGACGACCTGCTCGCGCTGCTTCTGGCAGACCTCGCCCATGATGCGGAGCATGAACTGCTCGCCGGCGTTCTGCATGAGGCAGACCATGAAGATCTGCTCCGGATCCGGGTCCTTCGTCTCGATGGCGATCTCGCGGGCGAGCGTGGCCGTGAGGCAGTGGGCGCCCCACATGCGCTGGAAGACCTTGCGGAAGGCCGGCAGCTTGAAGGCGAAGAGGCCGCGCAGTGCGGCGGCCTGGGCGATGCCGGCGATGGTGCGGTTGCCCAGCCGGGCCACGGCGGAGCGCAGGTCCGAGATGCGCCCGCGACCGCCGTAAGCCGCGGTATTGGCCGTGGCGACGACCTGCGCGGCGATCGAGGGGTCCTTCTCCAGGATGCGCAGCACCTCGGTCGGGGCGACGTCCAGATTGGAGAGGGTGCGGCGCAGTTCGTCCAGGATCTGCGGCACCTCGGGCAGGGCGATGGAGCCGTCCTGGATGCGGCGGACGATCTCCTGCACGAAGCTGCGGGCCGGCGAGGCGGTCGTCGGCGTGGGCGTGCCGGCGCCGGCGAGGCCCGGGCGGGGCAGACTGCGGCGGGCGTCCCGGGCGATGCGTTTGATGGCCTCGGTGACGCTGGCGACCGTGGCCGGCTTGTCGATCCAGTCCACGCAGCGGTTCCGGATGGCGAAGATGAAGTCGTTGCGGCTCCCGCCGCCGCCAATCGCCACGACGGGTAGGTCCGGGTAGGGCTCGCGCAGCGCGTGGAGCACGCGGGGGCCGCCGAGCTCGGAGCTCGTCAGGTCGATGAACACGGCGTCGATCTTGCGGTCGCGCTGGTCCAGGTGGCCCATGACCTCGGTCGCGTTGCGGCCGATCACGGCGGCGAGCCCGAGCTCGTCGAGGATCCGGGCGAGCTCGGTGTTGCTGCGTTCGTCGGTGTCGGCGATGAGGAGGGTGCGTCGGTTCACGAGCGGTCCACCGTGGGGAATGCGAGGTTCAATATGGGATCGGCGGCCACGGCCTTCAACTGGAATTCGGCCGCCGCGTCCAGACCCCCATCGCCATCAAGTGGGCGGTGCCGGGCATCTGGTCCACGAAGTCCAGGCGCTCGAGCGTGTAGCCCTTCAGCGCGTTGGCGTCCCGGGCGAGGGAGGCCGTGATCGGCGCCAGATAGGCGATGCGGCGGGCGCCGACGGCGGGCAGCACGTCCATCAGGCGGGCGCCGAAGGGGGCGCGCATGCCGTGCAGGAGCACCGCCTCGAACCGGTGCCCGCCGGAGACCAGGCGCCGCACGGCGTGGTCGGCGAAGCCGAGGCGAAAGCGTGCGTTCTCGACCCCGGCGACCCGGGCGTTCTCCGTCGCGTCCACGATGGCCGGGCGCACGCAGTCGACGCCCACCAGGGACCGCGCGGCGCGGGCGAGGGGCAGGCTCAGGGTGCCCACCCCGCAGCCGAGCTCCAGCACGTCCACGCCGGCCGGCTGCAGGGCCGCGAGGGCCCAATCGCGCAGGGCGTTCAACGTGCCCGGGGACTGGGGCACCCACGCGGGCATGGTCGCCTGCAGCGTGTCGTCGCCCGCCCGGAAGCGCATCGTGGGTGTGCCGGCGAGCGCCGTGGCGCCCGTCTCCAGGTCGGCGTCGCGGGCGGTGGGCAGCTTGGCGAACACGGCGCGACCCGGCCGCACGGGCAGCGGCGCGGCGAGCAGGCGGGCGAGGGCCGGGGCGTCCATCGCGGCGACGGCGATGCGCACGTCACCGGTCTCCTCGGCGGCGGCGACGCTGACCCGCGCGACGGCGTCCAGCAGGCCCTGGGCCTCCAGATCGGCCTGGAACGCGGTGAGCGCGGCCCGCGAGGCCGAGGTCTGTGCCGGACAGAGACGCAGGTCCACGGGGGGCTCACCGGGCAGGGCGCCCATGCCGAGGACCCCGCCGAGGCGCGCCCCGCTGAGCCGCGCGCGGAACGCCTCGCGTCCGACGGGCTGCATCAGGTCGCCCGGGGGCGCGGGGTGACCGGCGATGCGTTCGAAGGCGCGTCGGGCGGCGCCGAGTTTCCACTCGGCGGCGAACTCCGGCGCGGCGTGCCGCAGGGGGCAGCCCGGGCAGCCGCGGTACTGCGCGCAGTCCGGCGCCACGCGCTGCGGGTGCGGCGAGACGACGGCCTCGAGCACCCCCCAGGCGCGGCCGCGGGCGTCCGTGCGGAGTTCGGCGTCGACGAGTTCTTCGGGGAGCGTGCCGGGCACCGGCAGGCGCCGGTCGGCGTGGGGGGCGAGGCCCTGTCCGCGATGGGACAGCGACCCGATGCGAAGGCGGAGTGGCGGGCTCAGTTGATGCGGTCGATGACGCGGACGCGGTGCTCGGCGCCCCAGATGATCTGCGCGACCTCCCAGAAGTCGTGGGTGCGCTGCAGCTCCTTGGGCACGTCGTTCTGCCAGGCGAGCTGCCCACCCAGGTAGATGCGGATCGTCACCAGGCTCGGGCCGTAACCCTCGAAGCTGGAGAGGCTCTCCTCGCGGTAGTAGTCCACGCCGATCTTGTAGGGCGCGCCCAGGTCGTCCGTGTTCTCCGGGTTGTCCAGCGTGATGTTCTCGGGGCCGGCGCCGTTGATGTCGTCCAGGTCCAGCGAGGGGTTGTCGCTGGGCTCGCCGACCATGCCCCAGTCCGGGTTGGGGTTGGCGTAGTAGCAGTCCAGGTTGGTGCTCCAGCGCTGACCGCGGGGGTGGAGCATGTGAAGGTCGACGTCCGAGCCGGCCGTGTCCGTCTCGTTGGCGTCACCCGGGGTGTGCCAGGACATCTCCACGTGGATGTCCTCGTTGGACTCCGCGTTGATCGTCACGGTGGCCACGGGCTCCGGGCAGTTCTCCGAGGGGGCCTCCTGGTCGAGGTTGTCCGTGACGAAGAGCTGCAGGGTGTAGCGCCCGACGACGTCCACGAAGAAGCGCGCCGTGGGCGTGCCCAGGTCGTCGTTGGCGGCGCCCTCGTAGGGCTGCTGGGGGTTGTTGCCCAGCGACTCGACGGCGTGGGCGCTGGAGCCCTGGGGCTTCTCGAGGACGTCCCAGCGGTACTTGACGGGCTTGCCGCCGGGGCCGTCCTCGTCCGCCGAGGGCGTGGCGTCGAGCAGCACGGTCTCCAGGGGAGAGACGTTGAACGTGTCCGTGGCCACGGCGGGGCGCGGGCAGGCGTTCAGCACGCCGAGGCAGGTGACCTTGACCTTGACGCTGGGGTTGACCGGGTCGTTGCTCTTGACCTCGACCCAACCGCCGTAGGCCGAGGCCTCCGTGGGCTTGCACTCGAGCTTGATGTTGCGGTTCGGCAGGGCCATGCCCAGCGTCATGGCGGGCATGAGCGCGGGCAGCTCGGGCACGGACTCGGCCACCAGGGCGATGGCGGCGTCGCTGTCGTCCGTCATGGCGATGCTCTCGATGCGCAGGGGCTGGCCACCGCAGGACTCGATGGTGATGGCGCGCTGGAGGCCGCCGTTCAGGGGCACGCCGCCGAACATCAGGCCGTCGTCCCCGGTGGGGCTGACGCGGATGCAGGGGCTGGCGCCGTTGGCGTTGAGCTTGACGACGACGGTGGGGGACTCGGGGTCGTTGGACATGATCGAGAGCAGGCCCTCGGCCGGGCCCTCGAGCGTGTTGGCGAAGCGCACCTGCATCACGAACGAGGCGTCCGGCGCGAGGCCGGGGTTGCCGTCGCCGTCCGGGTCGACGTAGACGCCGGGGTTCTCGGTCACGTCCTGGTCGCCGATGCTGGCCGTGAAACCCGAGCCGGACAGGAGCAGCTGGTCGATCATGAGGACCTCCTGCCCGATGTTCGTGACCGTCACGTCCTGGGGGTCCGTCGTGGAGCCGACGGCCACGCGGCCGAAGTCGATGTCCAGCGGGGCCACGGTGATCTCCGGGGCGCGCTCCTCGGAGACGATGTCGATCTCGGCGCGGGCGTACTTGGCGTCGTTCGTGCGGAAGTTGAACGTGCCCGAGGCGACGTCCTCCGTGGCCGGGTGGTAGCTGAGCACGAAGGTGATGCTGTGGCCGGGCTCGACCACCAGGCGGTCGCCCAGGCTGTTCTGCCCGCCGACGATGCCGTTGACCTGACGGTCGGCTTCGGCGTCCACGAAGTAGTAGAGGTCGAACTCGTCCGTGTTGAAGTTGGCCTCGAAGTCGACCAGCACGAGGTTGCCCTCGCCGATGTTCTGGAGCTGGACGCTCTGGTCGGCGCCCATCGCGGCGTCGCCCACCCGCAGCTTCGGGAACGAGAAGAGCGGCGGCTCGGGCTGGAACTTCAGAACCGGCGCCTTGTCGGAGCCGAGGCCGCCGGTGTCGCAACCGAGCAGCGCGAAGCAGGCGAGGAGCGCCAGCGGCAGAAGGTGCGCAAGACGCGCGATGAACGAGGAGGGGAGGGAGTGGGGCATCGCGAAGCGCTCCAGCGGTTGGGGCAGTGGCCGGTCACCGGAAAAGAATTCGCGAAAGTTTGCCGGGATTCGGGCCCTGCGTCCAGTGCGAGCGCGTGACCTGCGTCGTTGTCCTCGCCGGGGCGCGTTTCCGTAGCACCCGGAGTCGCGTTCAGGTGCCCCGACGGACGGCCAGCGCGCGGGTGAGCGGGTCCGCGAGGCGGCCGTGCAGGCGGATTCGGCGGTCGATGTCCTCGAGCGCCTGCCGCAGGTTGCGCTCCAATCCGGACTTGCGGCGCTCCGCCGGCTCGAAGAAGGCCTCGACGACGGCGCGCCCGGCGGCGTCGTTCACTCCCCCGGAGAGCGCCGGCAGGTTGGCGGCGGCCTCGTCGCCGATCTTCTCGGCCACGGCGGCGGAGCGCGTGTCCAGCCAGGCCCAGAGCGCGCGCTGGGTCGCCGGGCGGCGCGTGGCCCCCCGCATCAGGGCGAAGAAGTCCTGGGCGCGCAGGGCGTCCGTGAAGAACAGGGCCCAGGCGCCCTCGGCGACGCCCACGTCCCCGAACCCGCCCAGGGCGGTCAGCGCGGCGGCACGGTGGGCCGGTGTGGGGGCATGTCGCACGGCCTCGGCCAGGACGTCGCGCAGGGCGGCGTCCCCCTGCCACGCGGCGATCGGCAGGGCGTACTGGAGCACCTCGGGATCGGCCCCGGCGAGGTCGGAGAGGAGCGGCCCCGTGGCGGTGGCCAGCGGGGCGATCAGGTCGGTCAGGGCGCCGGCGTCGGCGGCGGCGGTGACGAGCACCGGGCGCAGCAGGCGGTCCGAGGCGGTGTCCTCGGGGCGGGGCAGCACGCCCAGGCGCTCGACGTGCGGCCGCAGCAGCCCGCCGACGAACGCGGCCCACGGTTCGGCGGGCGCGATGCGCGACAGGCGGCGCAGCGCGGCGCACAGGCCCGAGAGCACCAGGCGGTGCGGATCCCGGGCGATGATCTCCAGGGCCGCGAGGGCGGCCTCCAGGGGCAGGAGATCGGCCTCGAGCAGCGCCCACACGTGCTCCGGCAGGCCCACGCGCTCGGCGGGGCTCAGGTGGGGCAGGCCGTCGTGCAGCAGGGCGTCCAGCAGGGCCGGCGGCAGGTTCCAGCGGTAGTAGCCCGCCTCCTGGGCGTTGGGGTGCAGCCACGTGGGCGCGCGGCAGGCCGGCAGGGGCAGGTGGGCGGTGGGGGTGGTCAACAGGCAGGCGTGGCGCGTGATCTCGCCTTGCGCGTCCCCCAGGCGGACCACGACCGGCACGTGCCACCGCTGCGCCGGCCCGTCGGCCTGGGCGGCGGCGGACTCGGGGTCCGGCAGGTAGCGGCGCTGCGCCAGGTACAGGCCCGGCGTGCCGTCCGCGAAGGGCCGCAGCGCCATGTCGATGACCGGCAGCCCCGGCTGGTCCAGGAACGTCACGAGCGTCTCGGCGACGGGCTGCCCGCTCACCTGCGCCAGCGCGCTGAGCAGGTCGGCGGTCTCGGCGTTCCCGTGGGCATGGCGCGAGAGGTACTGGCGCACGCCGTCCTGGAACTGCGCGGCCCCGAGCCAGCTCTCGGTCATGCGCACCACGGCGGCGCCCTTGCTGTAGGTGATGCCGTCGAAGGCGTTCATCACGTCCCCGCCGTCGACGATGGGCTGCCGGATGGCCCGCGCCTCCTCGAGGCTGTCGTGGTCCATCACCCGCAGGCCCTCCTGCACGGCCTCGAGCCCGGCCTCGAGCGCGGGGTCCACCTCGGCCACGCAGGCCATCTCCATCCAGGTGGCGAAGGCCTCGTTCAGCCAGAGGTCGTCCCACCAGCGCATGGTGACGAGGTTGCCGAACCACATGTGGGCCAGTTCGTGGGCGATGACCACCTGCGCCCACAACCGGTCGTTGGCCGGCGCGCGCTCGGCGTCGAGCAGCAGCAGGCGCTCGCGGAACGTGACCATGCCGGCGTTCTCCATGGCACCGGCGGCGAAGTTGGGGACCCCGACCAGGTCGAGCTTGTCGTAGGGGTAGGGCATCCCGAACCAGCGGGTCAGCGAGGCCAGGATGCGCGGCGTGCACTCCAGCGCGAAGCGCGTCAGGTGGCCGCGTCCCCGGGTGGTGACCAGGCGCAGGGGCACGCCGGGCACGGCCTCGGGCGGGGCCTCGACCAGGTCGAAGTCGCCCACGGCGAAGGCCACCAGGTAGGTGGACAGGGGGGGCGTGTCGGCGAAGGTGAACTCGCGCCGGCCGTCGGGCAGGTCGCGCGAATCGAGGCAGCGGGCGTTGGCCAGGCCGAGCATGTCCCCCGGCGTGCGGAGCCGGACGGAGAACACCGGCTTCTCCCCGGGCTCGTCGAAGCAGGGGAACCCGCGGCGGGCCGAGAGGGGCTCGAACTGCGTGTAGGCGTACCAGGCGTCGCCCTCGCGCACCCGGTACAGGCCCTCGGGCACCTCGTCCAGGGGGCCGGAGAAGTCCACCACGATGCGGGCCGCGCCGGGGAGCGCGGGGGTCGTCAGCGCGAGGCGCAGCGCGCCGTTGGGGCCCGTCTGCACGTCGGCGGCCTCGCGGCGGTCACCCTGCTCGAAGAACGCGGTCGCGATGTCCAACCGCTCGGCGTGCAGGTCGATGTTCAGCGTCTCGGCGCGCACGTCGAGGCTGATCTCGACGCGGCCCTCGAAGAACGGCCGACCGGGGTCGACGTCCAGCAGGAGCGCACAGCGCAGCGGGCGGACGTGCCCCGGAAGTCGTCGATGGCCGTCGAGTTCTGCGGAACTACCCATGGATCACTTGCCCTGTCGGTTCAACCAGGCCCGAGCGGCCTCTTCGTGCCGGCGTTTGAACGCCATGCAGCGATCGATGTTCTCGAGCGTGAGCTTCAAGTTGCGCTCCGTGCCCTCGACCGCGCCCCGGGGCCCGGAGAAGAAGGCCTCCACGTCCGCGCGATCCTCGGCCGCGCAGAAGCCCGCGCCGGTGTAAGGCAGGCTCGGAGAGGACTTGTCGCCGATGCGGGCCACCACGGCGTCGTAGTGGGCCTTCAGCCAGGTCCAGGCGGCGCGGCGCGTGGCCTCGCGACCCCCGCCGGCGTTGAGCACGCCCCGGACGTCCTGCGCCCGCAGCGTCTCGTCCGTGGCCAGGCCGAACGACCGCTCGAGCAACGCCTGGTCGCGGAAGCTGCCCAGCGCCCGGATGACGATGTCGCGGTCCACGGCCCGCAGCGGCTTGTCCAGGAGCTCGCGCAGGTGGGTCCACAGCGTCGCGTCCCCCACGGTGGCCGCCAGCGGCACGAACACCCCCGCGCGCTCCGAGTCCATCGCGCTCGGGGCGGCCACGAAGGCCGCCGCCACGCGCCGGGCCTCGTCGATCAGCGCGGGGTCCTCGGTCATGTCCGCGAAGGCCCAGATGAGCGAGTTGCGCAGGAACCGGACGTCCGGGTTCTCGCCGGGTTTCGCGTCCAGGCCCAGGCGGGTCAGGTGCCCGCCGAAGGCGGCCCGCAGGCGCGCGGTCAGGCGAGGATCGGGCCGCTCCCCGTTGAGCTTGAACGTGGAGCGCAGGCCCCAGATGGCCCCGCTCAGCAGTGTCCGGTGCGTCTCGTTCCCCAGGGAGAGATAGATCTCGGCGGCGGCGTCGATGGGCAGCACGCCGGCTTCGAGCCAGGCCCCCGTGTGCGCCGGGATGACCACGCGCTCCCGCAGCGTCAGCCGGTCGCGGGCGGCGCCGAACAGGGCCTCGCGGGCCGGCGCGGGCAGCGTCCAGCGGTAGTAGCCGCGCTCGTCCGCGTTGGGGTGCAGCCAGGCCGGGCAGGCCGTGGCCGCGGTCAGGGGCACGACCGCCTCGGCGGAGTCGAAGAGAAAACACTGGCGGGCTTCGGCCTGCGTCGGCGCGGCGCCGCCGAAGCGCACGCACATGGGAATCGTCCAGGGCGAGACCTCGGGCGCGGCGCCGTCCAGGGGCCGGTAGCGGGCCTGCCGCAGCTTCAGGGCCGGGGTCTTGCCCGCCTCGCACTGCACCTCGACCTGCACCATCGGCGAGCCGGGGCGGGTGGTGAAGGCGTCCACGACCGTGGCGACAGGGGCGCCCTTCGACGCCTCGGTCAGCGCCGAAATCAGGTCCGCGGTGGTGGCGTTGCCGCGGGCGTGGCGCTGCAGATAGCGCCGCACGCCGTCGCGGAAGGCGTCCGGCCCCAGCCAGCGCTCCAGCATGCCCAGGACCAGCGAGCCCTTGCCGTAGGTGATGCCGTCGAAGGCGTTGTAGACGTCCCCGCCGTCGGTGATCGGCTGGCGGATCGACCGCGTCGAGGGCTGGGCGTCCTGCGAGTAGACGCCGGACGCGTTGGCGGCCTGGTCGACCTCGCTCTCGAACTCGGGCGCGACCTCCTGCACGGTGCGGGTGGCCATCCAGGTGGCGAAGGCCTCGTTCAGCCAGAGGTCGTCCCACCACTGCATCGTGACGAGGTCGCCGAACCACATGTGCGCCAGCTCGTGGGCCACGACGCCGAACATGCCGGCGCGCGAGCCGGCGGGGCTCTGGGCGTCCAGGAGGAGCAGGCGCTCGCGGAACGTCACCAGGCCCGGGTTCTCCATCGCGCCCGACGAGAAGTTGGGCACGGCCACCAGGTCCAGCTTGGCGAAGGGGTAGGGGGTGCCGAACCACTTCTCCAGGCTGGCCAGGATGCGCGGGGTCTGCGCCAGCGCGTAGGCCGCCTCACGGGCCCGCCCGGCGGTCGTGATCACGCGCAGGGGGACCGAGGCGGCGTCGGCGGGGGCGTCGAGCGTCTCCAGCGGACCGACGGCGAAGGCGATCAGGTAGCTGGGCAGGGGCGGCGTCTCGGCGAAGGAGACGACCTGCAGGCCGTCCTCGAGCCGGGTCGAGGTCTCGGGTGTGTTGGCGAAGGCCCGCTGTCCGGCCGGGACCCGCAGGGTCAGCGCCCAGGGCACCTTGAACTCGGGCTGGTCGAAGCAGGGGAAGGCGTCCCGCGCCTCGAGGGGCTCGAACTGCGTGAAGGCGTAGAAGGCCTCGCCCTCGCGGACGCGGTAGAGCGACTCGGGGACCTCGCCGAGGGGCGCGTGGTAGTCGATGGCCACCATGGCCGGGCCGGCGGGCAGCTCCGTGTCCAGGCGGAGCGCGAGGCCGCCGTGGGGGCCCGAGACCGCCCGTGCGATGCGCGGCGCGGCGCCCGGCGTGGTCACCGTGGCCGTGCGGATCGTCATCGCGCCGCCGTGCAGCCGGATCTCGCGCGTGGCCGCGGCGAGCGTCACGTCGATCTCCACGCGGCCCCGAAAGGTGTCCAGGGCCGGGTCCACCCGCAGGTCCAGGCGGTAGCGCAGGGGCAGCACCTGGGCGCCGAGGCGCTCGTTTCCGTCGGGCGGGGTCGTCGCGACCTCGGGGGGCCGGGCGTCGTCCGGGGCCGTCGGGGCGCCGCCGCAGGCCGTCAGGCCGCAGAGCAGGACCAGGGACCGCAGCGCGCGGCGGGCGAGGCGTCGCGGGGCGGGCAGGGCGGTACCGGCGGACGTTTTTCGGTGCATGGGCGCGGGAGCATAGGCGGCGCACGGTCGGCTGGCAATGGTTGGTCGGTCCTTTCAAGGCACGACCCGACGTGGCACCCTGGACCCGCGCCGGGCCCCCCGCGCCGGCCGCTCACTTCCCGTCGAAAGGTCTCACCGTGCACCCCCCCACCGGTCGCCCCCGCCCCACCGCCCCGGCCCGCCTCGCGCTCGCCGCGCTGCTCGTCGCCCTGCCCGCCTGCGGCGCGGGGGATGGCACCCTCGAAGAGGTCGACCCCGGCGCAGCGCCGGCAGAGCCCACCTACGAGGAACACATCGCTCCGATCATGGAGGACTACTGCACCGCCTGCCACGCCAAGGACGCCGGCGGCGAGGGCGGCGAGGTCCGCTACGACACCTGCGAGATGGTGCTCCGCAACTGGGGCTCGCTCGTGCAGACCGCCTTCGAAGAGAAGACCATGCCACCGCCGACGGCCTACACGCTGCCCTCGGCGGACGTGCTCACGCTCAAGCGCTGGAAGGCGGGGTCCCATGTCTGTCCGTGATCGCGCCCTCTGCCTGCGCGCCCTGATGTTCGCCCTGGCGCTGCTGCTCGGCCTGCCGGCCGCCCACGCGGTGCCGCTGTATACGGTCCGCGAGGGCCGCACCTGCGACAACTGCCACTCGCTGCCCAACGACTGGGTCGACCCCCCCGAGATGTATCGCCGCAAGTGCACGCTGAGCTGCAGCGGCTGCCACGTCGACCCCGGCGGCGGCGGCCTGCGCACCGTGAGCGGCGTGTATTTCGGTCGCAGCACGCTGCCCATGTGGATGGCCACGGACCGACCGTGGGCCGACAAGAAGGCCCACGGCGAGTACCGACCCGAGCTGACGACGTCGGGCTCGCAGCCGCTGAGCGACGCCGGCTCCCAGCCGCTCTCGGAGGCGACCGGCGCGGGCTCCCAGCCGCTCTCGGAGGCGACCGGAGCCGGCTCGCAGCCCCTCGCGGCGGTGCCCGACGCGCCCAAGCCCACCGGCGGCCTGGCCTTCGGGCACCCGCTCGACGGCGGCGGCGCCGAGATGGCGTTCCTCGACGGCCGCTACGGCGACCTGAACGCCGATCCGCTCCTCCGGCTGGGCGCGGATCTTCGGCTGGGGTTCTGGACTCAGGGCGGCAAGCTGTTCCCCATGCAGGGGGACGCCTACGCCGCCGTGCACCCCGTCGAGCACCTGATGCTGTCCACGGCGGTGGGCATTCGCGGTCGCATCCGCGGCCCGGGCGCGGATGATCCGGACGGACAGTCGCGGTTCGGCGTGCGCGATCTGTGGCTGATGACCAACGAGTGGCCGCTCAACGCCTACGCCCGCGCCGGGCGGTTCCTGCCCCAGTTCGGGTGGCGCCTGGACGACCACACCGCCTATACGCGGCGACCCTTCGGCCTGAGCCAGGAGGATCCGGCGAACCGGGTCATCGGCGGCGAGGTGGGCTTCAACGCGAACTATCCCTACGTCAACGTCGCGGCCTGGGTCCCCGGCTCACGCCGGCCGGACAACCCCTTCGAGGCGAAGGAAGGCTTCGGTGGGTCGGTCAACGCCGGCTGGCGCGACCTGGGCTGGCAGCTCGGCGCCAGCGCCTTGCTCCGGCGGCAGCCGATGGGGCAGGGGGGCGACTCGACGAACGCGTCGCTTCAGTGGGGCCTGAACCCCTGGTACTGGCTCGAGAATCTGCCGCTCGCCTACCTGGGCGAGCTGGCGTGGGGCACGCTGCAGCGCCCCTACAGCGGCAAGAGCACGAGCCAGGACGCGCACTATCACGACGTCTCGTACACGCCGGCCAACGGCATCACGCTGCACGTGAAGTACGACTTCTGGGATCCCGACCGCGAGGTCAAAGAGGACCACATCCATCGCTTCGGGTTCGGCGTCGAGTGGGTGCCCATCCCGTCGCTGACCACCCGGCTCGATCTCCGGCAGGCCACGGTGGCCGGGGGGAGCGGCGGGGCGGACGCCTTCCTCCAGCTCCACGGCTGGTTCTGAGGCGGGCCCGCCGGGGCGTCAGCGGCGGTCGCGCCGGCGCCGGGCGAGCAGGGGGAGCGCCAGGAACAGCAGGTAGGGCGCGCCGTTCGACCCGGCCCCCGTGCGGCAGCCGCAGCCCTCGCCCCCGCCGCTGAGCGTGTCGTCCGTCGGCGGGCAGTCGCCGCCATCGGTGGCGCAGGCCTCACCGGCGTCCGGGCCGGCGTCGTCGCCCGTGTTCGCGCTGCCGGCATCCTCCATGAGCGGGGGCACGCCGGCGTCGGACTGCGGGTCCGGCGGCGTCGGCACGGGGGGCTCGTAGGGGTTCTCGGCCTGCTCGGGGTAAAGGCACTGCGCGGTGTTCTCCACGACCTGGCAGACCATGCCCGTCGGGCAGTGGACCGCGCCGCAGGGGTCCGCGGCGCAGGTGCCGTCCAGACAGGCGAAGTTGTCCGGGCAGACCACGCCGTCGCAGGGGTCGCGGCGGCACTCCCCGTCGACGCAGATGCGGCCCTCGCCGCAGTCGAGGTCCACGCAGGGGTCGCGGCGACAGACGCCGTCCAGGCAGCTCTCGCCGAGGCCGCAGGAGACGGCGCCGCAGGCACCGAGACAGACGCCGCCACGGCAGAACTGGTCGGCCGCGCACTCCACGCCGGCGCAGGCGTCGGACTGGCAGGCGTCGCCCACGCAGACCTCCGCCTCGGGGCAGCCGTTCTGGCGGCAGTCGTCCGCCACGCAGCGCCCGCGGAAGCAGATCAGGCCGCCCTCGCAGGCCTGGCCGGCGCAGGGGTCCTCGCAGGCGCCGCTGGTGCGGTCGCAGATCTCGTCGTAGTCGCAGGACACGCTCACGCAGCGGTCGATGCACACGCCCTCGGAGCAGAACTGGTCGCCGTCGCACTCGTTGTTGCGGCAGGTGAACCGGCACTCACCGAAGGCGCAGGCCTGGCCGGCGGGGCAGGGGGCGTTGTCGTCGACATCGCCGTCGCAGTCCTCGTCCAGACCGTTGCACAGCTCCCGGGGGGGCACGCCGCAGGCGCCGCAGGCATTGCGCTGACCCTCGTCCACCACGCCGTCGCAGTCGTCGTCCGTGCCGTCGCAGGTCTCGGGCGAGCCGCCCTCGCCGGGCTCGCAGATCTCGCGGCCGCCCACGCAGGCGATGACACCGCCGGCGCACACGCCGCGGTCGCCGGTGTCGCAGACGCCTCCGGACACGGCGTCCTCGTCGACCTCGCCGTCGCAGTCGGAGTCCAGGCCGTCGCACAGATCCGGGGCGCCGCGGCCGGGGCAGCAGACGTCGCCGATACCGTCGCCGTCGCGGTCGGCCTGGTCGCGGTTCGCGTCGGCGGGGCAGTTGTCGCACAGGTCGCCGGAGCCGTCGGCGTCGGCGTCGGCCGCGTCGCCGGCCAGCTCGGGGCAGGGGTCACACACGTCGCCGAGGCCGTCGGCGTCGCGGTCGCCCGTGCCTTCGGGGTCGCCCGGGCAAAGGTCACAGACGTCGCCGAACGCGTCGGCGTCGCCGTTCGCCTGATCGGCGTTGGCCGCGGCGATGCAGTTGTCGCAGGCGTCGGGCACGCCGTCGCCGTCGGTGTCGCGGTCGTCGCCGCCCGGCAGGGCGACGCAGCCGTCGCACTGGTCGCCCACGCCGTCGCCGTCCGTGTCGGCCTGATCGCCGTTGGGCTGCTCCCGGCAGTTGTCGCACACATCGCCCACGCCGTCGGCGTCCGTGTCGGCCTGTACGGGGTTGCCGTCGGCCGGGCAGTTGTCGCAGGCGTCGCCGGCGCCGTCGCCGTCGACGTCCACCTGGTCGGCGTTCTCGGCGGCCGGGCAGTTGTCGCACACGTCCACGTCGCCGTCGGCGTCGGCGTCGGGGCCGGGCACCAGGCAGGCGTCGCACACGTCGCCCTCGTCGATCTCGCCGTCGCAGTCGTCGTCGGCCGCGTTGCAGGTCTCCACCTGCGGATCGGCCTGCAGGTCGCAGCGGTCGGCGCCGTCGACGCAGCGGTGCACACCCTGGGCGCAGAGGCCGGGCAGGCCGGTGTCGCAAGCGAGGAAGTCGTCGAGCGCCTCGTCGACCTCACCGTCGCAGTCGTCGTCCAGGCCGTTGCAGACCTCGTCGACGCCGGCGGCGTCGCGGGGCACGCAGACCTCGGCGCCGTCGCGGCAGGCGAGGGTGCCCACGTCGCAGCCGGCGGGCAGGCCGGTATCGCAGGCGCCGCCGACCGCGGCGTCCTCGTCCATCTCGCCGTCGCAGTCGCTGTCGATGCCGTCACACAGGTCGGGCAGGCCCACGCCGGCGCAGCACGCGTCGCCGTTCCCGTCGCCGTCCGTGTCCGTCTGGTCGGGGTTGGCATCCACGGGGCAGTTGTCGCAGGCGTCGCCGAGGGCGTCGCCGTCCGGATCCGCCTGGTCGCGGTTGGGGAGCTCGGGGCAGTTGTCGCACACGTCGCCCTCGCCGTCGGCGTCGCCGTCGGCCTGGTCAGGATCGGCGGCGGCCGGGCAGGTGTCACACACGTCGCCCACGCCGTCGCGGTCGGTGTCGGTCTGGTTGCCGTTGCCGTCGGCGGCGCAGTTGTCGCAGACGTCGCCCACGCCATCGACGTCCGCGTCGGCCTGGTCCCGGTTGGGTGCGCGGGTGCAGTTGTCGCAGCCGTCGGGGACCCCGTCGCCGTCGGCGTCGGCGCCGTGGATCGCGGTGAACGGGCAGGCATCGCAGAGATCCCCGCGGCCGTCGTTGTCCGCGTCGAGCTGGTCCGCGTCGGCCACGGCCGGGCAGTCGTCGCACGTGTCGCCGAGCCCGTCGCCGTCGGCGTCGGACTGGTTGGCGTTGGCGTTGGCGGCGCAGTTGTCACAGGCGTCGCCGCGGCCGTCGGCGTCCCCGTCCGTCTGGGCGGGGTCGGCGGCGGCGGGGCACACGTCGCAGGCGTTGCCGAGGCCGTCGGCGTCGCCGTCGGCCTGATCGGCGTTGGCGGCGGCGGGGCAGTTGTCGCAGCGGTCGGCCACGCCGTCCCGGTCGGCGTCGGCCCCGACGCGGTCGTTGGGGGGCTCGCAGTTGTCGCAGGCGTCGCCGATGCCGTCGTTGTCGGCGTCGCCCTGGGCGGGATCGGCCACGGCCGGGCACACGTCGCAGGCGTCCCCGGCGCCGTCCGCATCGGCGTCGCCGTTGGTCGGGTCGAAGGCCTCGGGGCAGGTGTCGCAGCAGTCGGGCACGCCGTCGGCGTCCTGATCGTCGCAGGCCTCGAGGAAGAACCGCGACCGCTCCGAGGCGGCGGCGATGGTGTAGGTGTCGGTGACCTCGTCGTTGCCGCGCTTGCCGTTCGAGCCGAAGTCGCCCCAGGCGCGGGCGTTCACGTTGGGCACGGGCACCTGATTGCGCGCGTTCGGCAGCATGCCGTTCGGCCCGGAGGTGACCAGGCCGACCTGCCCGTTGAGCATGGGCACGTCCGCGTTGGGCAGGGCCGTGTCGTCCCAGTACATGGGCGCGGGCACGGGGCCCTGCGGCGTGATCTCGTACATCCGGATGCCCGGGTACGAGGTCTCCACGTCCAGGCCGAGGAAGTGCAGCTCGCCGGCGGCCACGAAGGCCTCGCAGGCGTACTGCCCCACGGGCACGGGCACGCCGTCGTTGTCGCCGCCGTTCCAGCGGACGATGTTGTGGCCGGGCTGCGTGTCGCCGATCAAGAGCAGGTCGCGGGGGTCGGTCACGTCCGGCGTGCCGTTCCCGCTGGTGTCGCAGACGATGCGGTAGCGGCCGTTCACGTCCGTGTCGAACTCGAACACGCCGCCCACGCCGGCCACGGCGGACTGGCAGAGGTCGGCCGCGGCGCCCTCGCCGGCGGCGTGGAACGTGAACTCGGTGAGGCCCGGGTTGAGCGCCCCGCCGACCCGGATGGCCGGGGCCGCCAGGTACAGCGGGTACAGCGGCGTGTAGGTCGAGCCCGTGGGGCCCGACCGGCCGTCGACGCGGCCATCGATGCCGGTCCGGTTCATGCTGATGCGGTGGAAGTTGCCGTTGACGCCCGAGAACTGGACCTCGAGCACGGCGTCCGTGCCGGCGCGGCCGCCGGGCACCAGGGCGAAGAAGCTCGTGTTGAAGGCGCGCTGTTGCGTGCGCTCACCAATGTTGATGTGCCAGTCGACCGCGTGGAGTCGACCGCCCGCGTTCGGGAGGGCGACGCCGTTCCCATCGACGATGGCGATGTCCCAGTTGGCCACGGCCAGGTTCGCGCCCTGGGCCGTCGACAGCGTGCAGCGGTATTCGCCGGGCCCGAACTGGGCCAGGGAGCCGGTCCGCTGGCCGCTGTTCAGGGTGGCGACGGCGGTCACCCCGTCCGGGGCGACGATGGTCAGGGTGCCGGCGCCGGCCCAGGAGATGCGCTCGTTGGCCGCGTCGACGACGTCCATGCGCAGCGGCGTGTCGTTCTGGACACGGCTCTCGGGGCCGAGCTGGGCCGAGCCCTCGGCGTGGGCGGCCACGGGGCCGGCGAGCGCCAGAAGCAGGGCGGCAGAACGAAACGAACGAGCGCGGACACGGCGCATGGGGCCTCCGGATGAGATCGTGACCGTGATCTTACGGCGTACGAACATGGTTCGGCTCGCCGCGGACGGCAAATTATCGGGTGAGTGCTCGGAGAACGGGGAAGGCGGGGCCGCCTCAGCGGCGGGCGCGGCGGCGGCGCAGGAGGACGCCGGGCAGGACGAGCAGGAGCAGGGCGCCGCCGGGGGCGCGGGCGCCGGTGCGGCAGCCGCATCCGTCGCCGGCGGGGGTCTGCTGGTCGCCCTGGCTGATGTTGCAGTCACCGCCGTCCGGGCAGTTCTGGTTGCCGCCCACGGCGTCGGGTTCGACGCCGGAGTCGCCGCTCCCGGCCGGGGTGCCGGCGTCGGACTCGCCACCGGCGGCGGGGTAGTCGGGCGGGCTGAACGGGTTGTCGGCCTGCTCGGGGTAGACGCACTGCGGCGAGCCGTCCTGGAGGTCGCAGACCATGCCGGAGGGGCAGTGGACCGTGGCGCAGGGGTGGGGCTGGCACTGGCCGGCGATGCAGGCGAAGTTGTTCGGGCAGACGACGTCCGCGCAGGGGTCGCGGCGGCACTCGCCCTCGTCGCACAGGCGGCCGTCGCCGCAGTCGAGGCCGGCGCAGGGGTCGCGCTGGCAGACGCCGTCGGTGCAGGTCTCGCCGAAGCCGCAGGAGATGGCGCCGCAGGCCCCGAAGCACTCGCCGCCGCGGCAGAACTCGTCGGCGGCGCAGTCGGCGGCCGCGCAGGGGTCCTGCACGCAGGTGTCGCCGGCGCAGCTCTCGCCCTCGGGGCAGGCCGTCAGGCGGCAGTCGTTCTCGACGCAGCGACCGAGGTGGCAGATGAGCTCGCCGTTGCAGATGCGGCCGGCGCAGGGGTCCTCGCACACGCCGCCCTGGGGGTCGCAGGTGTCGCCGTAGCCGCACTCCACGTCCACGCAGCGGTCGATGCACACGCCCTCGGCGCAGAAGGTGTCGCCGTCGCACTCGTTGTTGCGGCAGGCCTCGCGGCACTCGCCGTACGCGCAGACCTGGTCGCCGGGGCAGGGGGCGCCGTCGTCCACCACGCCGTCGCAGTCGTCGTCGATGCCGTCGCAGGTCTCACGGGGAGGCGCGCCGCAGTTGCCGCAGTCGTTGCGCTGACCCTCGTCCACCACGCCGTCGCAGTCGTCGTCGCGGCCGTCGCAGGTCTCGGGCTGGGGGTCGCCGGTCTCGCGGCAGTCCTCGCGGCCATCGACGCACACGGTCACGCCGGTGGCGCAGTTGCCGGCGCGGCCGGTGCCGCAGGGCTGACCGGTCAGGGCGTCCTCGTCCACCATGCCGTCGCAGTCGGAGTCGCGGCCGTCGCACAGGTCCGGCTGGCCGAAGCCCGGGCAGCAGGCGTCGCCGGCGCCGTCGCCGTCGGTGTCGGCCTGGTCCGGGTTGGCGGCGTTGGGGCAGTTGTCGCAGGCGTCGCCGAGGCCGTCGCGATCGGCGTCCGCGGCCGTGCCGGCCACGCGGGGGCAGGGGTCGCAGATGTCGCCGAGGCCGTCGCCGTCGCGGTCGGCCGTGCCCTGCGGGTTGGCGGGGCAGGGGTCGCACAGGTCACCCGTGGCGTCGCGATCGGCGTTCTCCTGACCGGCGTTGGCCACGTCGCTGCAGTTGTCGCAGGCGTCGGGCACACCGTCGCCGTCGCCGTCCGCGCCGTCGCCGCCGGCGATCTCCGGGCAGCCGTCGCAGGTGTCGCCCACGCCGTCGGCGTCGCGATCGCTCTGGTCGGCGTTCGGCTGCTCGCGGCAGTTGTCGCAGACGTCGCCGGCGCCGTCGGCGTCGGTGTCGGCCTGGTCGGGGTTGCCGTCGGCGGGGCAGTTGTCGCAGGCGTCGCCGATGCCGTCACCGTCCACGTCCGCCTGGTCGGGGTTGGCGGCGTCCAGGCAGTTGTCGCACAGGCCGTCCAGGCGACCGTCGCGATCGGCGTCGGGGCCGGCGGCCAGGCAGGGGTCACAGGCGCCGTCCTCGTCGATCAGGCCGTCGCAGTCGTCGTCCGTGGCGTTGCAGGTCTCCGGCTGGGGGTCGGCCGAACCCTCGCAGAGCTCGGCGCCCTCGATGCAGCGATGCACGCCCATGGCGCAGACGCCGGGGAGGCCGGTGTCGCAGGCGCGGAAGTCGTCGAGGTTCTCGTCGACGCGGCCGTCGCAGTTGTCGTCGCGGCCGTTGCAGAGCTCCGGCTGGTCGTCGCGCTCCGGCGGCACGCAGACCTCCTCGCCGTTCTGGCAGAAGAGCGTGCCGATCTCGCAGCCGAGGGGCAGGCCGGTGTCGCACTGGCCGCCGACGGCGGCGTCCTCGTCGGTCTGGCCGTCGCAGTCGTTGTCGATGCCATCGCAGATGTCCGCGCCGCCGCCGCCGGCGCAGCAGGCGTCACCGGCGCCGTCGCCGTCCGTGTCCGTCTGGTCGGCGTTGGCCACACCCGGGCAGTTGTCGCAGGTGTCACCCACGCCGTCGGCGTCGCGATCGCCCTGGTTCTGGTTGGCGTCGGCGTCGCAGTTGTCGCAGGCGTCGCCCACGCTGTCGGCGTCGGCGTCGGCCTGGTCCACATTGGCGGCGGCGTCGCAGTTGTCGCAGGCGTCGCCGAGGCCGTCCCGGTCCGCGTCGTTCTGGTTCTGGTTGGCGGCGGCGCTGCAGTTGTCACACACGTCGCCCACCGCGTCGCCGTCGGCGTCCGCCTGGCCCGGGTTGGGGTTGCGGTCGCAGTTGTCGCAGGCGTCGGGGATGCCGTCGCCGTCGGCGTCGGGGCCGTTGTCCGGGTTCCCGGCGCACACGTCGCAGGCGTCGCCGCGGCCGTCGCGATCGGCGTCGGCCTGGTTGGGGTTGTTGGCGGCCACGCAGTTGTCGCAGGCGTCGCCGCGCATGTCGCCGTCGCCGTCCGCCTGGTTGGCGTTGGCGGCCGCGGTGCAGTTGTCGCAGGCGTCGCCCACGCCGTCCCGGTCGCCGTCGGCGCCGTTGTCCATGCGGGCGGGGCACACGTCGCAGACGTCGCCGCGGCCGTCGCCGTCGCCGTCGGCCTGGTTCAGGTTGGCGGCGGCGGGGCAGTTGTCGCACTGGTCGCTGATGCCGTCACCGTCGCCATCGGCGCCGAGGCCGACGTTGTCGCCGATGCAGTTGTCGCAGAGGTCGCCCACGCCATCGTTGTCCGCGTCGGCCTGCGCCGGGTCGGAGACGGCCGGGCACACGTCGCAGACGTCGCCGACGCCGTCGCTGTCCGAGTCGGCGTTCTGGGCGTCGGGCACGTCCGGGCACAGATCACACACGTCGCCGACGCCGTCCTGGTCGCTGTCGGCCTGGTCCGGGTTGGCCACGTCCGGGCAGTTGTCGCCGCACACGCCATCCTGGTCGGGGTCGACGCAGACGCCGCCCAGCGAGCGCTCCAGCACGAGGATCGCGAACACCGTGTCGATGGTGCGCTGCTTGGGGTGCTGGCCGCCGTAGAGCCAGCTGCCGTGCTCGGGCGTGCCCGGCGCATTCACCTGGCGGTCCGTGAGGAAGTGGGCGAAGTCGTAGTAGTAGCCGCGCTGCTCCTGGGGGAAACCGTCCGCCGCGGGGTTGCGCGTGCCCATGAAGTCGTTGTTGTAGATGCCCGGCCGGCCGTTGTCCGGCGACAGGTCCAGGGCCTTGAGCGCCAGCCACAGGTACAGGTGGTGGTAGATGAGCATCCAGCTGTAGTTGGGTTCGATGCGCTGCGGCGGCTGGGAGTGGTTCAGGTAGGCGTAGTTGTTGCGCAGCCAGGTCATGCTGAGCTGCACGCGGGGGTCGCTCTGCGACACGCCGGCGAGGCGGTAGGTCCAGATGCCGGCGGCGGTGAGCGTGCTCGACAGGTTGTCGTGCGCCAGGTCCTCGGCGATGTAGGCGTAGGTGCCGTTGCCGTTGGCCCGGGTGGCCAGGAAGGTCGGCACCGAGGCGAAGGGCTGGCCGGCGTCCGGGAACTGGAACTGCGCCGCCGAGAGCGCCGCGGCGACCATCTGCGTGCAGGAGCCGTCCGCCCGGTTCGGCCCCGGGGAGAGCAGCGAGTCGTCCGGCAGGTTGTAGCCCCAGCCGCCGGCGCTCACGCCGACCTGGGACTGCTTGCGCTTCAACGCGTCCACGCCGTTGCGGATGGCCTGCGAGATGAGCACGCCGTTGACGATGGGCGGGTTGGCGTTCGGCGCCGTGACCCGAAGATCCGGGCCGCCGGAGCGCAGGTACACCGAGGCGGCGATGATCGCCGTCGCCGTCTTGTAGCAGTTCGAGTCGGCCAGGGGGCCGCGGAGCATCGACCCGGGCTCGCTCGCCTCGGTCTCGGTGCGCAGCGCGTAGACCAGACCTTCACGAATGATCTGCTGATCCGCCGGCGACGAGCCGATATAGCCCACATGCGGGGAATCGAAGTCTGCGGTCGCGCGCTTCTCGAGGAACGCCAGCACGGCGAGCGCCGTCGGCGACTCGTCCGAGATGTTGCCGTTCCCGGCGCGGCGGCTGCGCAGCCAGGCCAGACCGCGGTCGATCGCCGTCGTCACGCGCGTTTCGAACGGCGTGGGCTGCTGTGCCATGGCGGCCGGACCGCAAAGAAGCATGGCGGCCACAACGAACGTCGCCCACAATGCAGGACGCTGAGCCAAGACGACACCTCCCCGGTGAGGAATCACGACCGGTCGCAAGAACTTTGGACAAACCTGTGGGGCCGACTTCCCCCAGGATCTGGGCGGATACTATACGGGACAATGCGGATGCCTGCGACATTCCCCACTTATCGTGACGGCTCGCCCTCGTGAGCGCGGCTTCCGGCGCGGGTCCGCGGCTGACGGTCCTCGGCTCGAGCGACGCCTTCAACGCGGGGGGGCGCGCCCACAGCGCCTACTGGATCGACGACGCGGCCGGCGCGTTCGCCGTGGACTTCGGGCCCACGACGCTGGCGCAGTGCCACCGTTACGGCCGCAGCCCCGAGACGCTCGACGCCGTCTACCTGACCCACCTGCACGGGGACCACATCGGCGGGCTGCCCGTGCTGCTCATCGACCAGCAGTACCGCGCGCGGCGCACCCGGCCGCTGACCATCGCCGGCCCCCCGGGCACGGCCGCGCGGTTGGCCACGCTCATGCAAGGCGCCTATCCGGACGTCTGGGCGCGCGGGCTCACCTACGCCGTGCCCGTCGTCGAATACACCGTGCCCGGCGAGGTCGAGGTCCTCGGGCGGCGCATCCGGGCCCTGGCGGCGATGCACGACCCCGACCACTTCGCCTGCTCGCTGCGCGTGGCGGTGCCGGGGGGCGTGCTGGCCTTCAGCGGGGACACGGGCTGGCAGGAGAGCCTCGTCCCGTTCGTGGACGGGGCGGACCTGTTCGTCTGCGAGTGTTCCGACGTCGTCGCCGGTTACCCGGCGCACCTGAGCCTCGAGGTCCACCGGCGCGAGCGCGCACGCTGGCGCGTCGGCCGCCTTCTGCTCACCCACCTCGGGGCCGAGATGCGCGCGCGGGCCGAGGCCGTGCGGTCCGAAGGGTTCCTCGTCGCCGAGGACGGGGACGTCTACTCGCTCTGAGCGGCCGGAGCCGGGCTCAGCGGCAGGCGCCGAGGCGAGACAGGTAGATCTGCGCCGACTCGGAGAAGCCCGTGGGCGTCGGGTCGGTGTCCAGCGTGTAGAACGCGCCCAGGTTGCTCACCGTGCCACCGGCGCTCAGGCCGGCGATGGTGGCGCCCGCGGGGGGCGTCAGCGCGAAGGGCGGCTGGGACACGCCGAGCGGGTCGATGCGGGTGATGCCCGCGGACTGGACGCCGGCGGTGACGTCCTGCCAGGCCACGCCGAAGAAGTTCGGGTCGTGCCAGGCGAGGTCCGTGACCGTGCCGAAGCCCGTGGGGCCGGTCACGTCCGGGCTCACCTGCACCGAGGCGTCCGAGGCGGAGATCAGCGTGAGCTTGGGCTCCAGGTTGCCCGTCTCGGACTCCTGGTTCCACGCGAGACCGAAGGTGTCGCTGCCGCCGTAGGCCAGGAACACGCTGCCCTTGGCGCCGATGGCGTTGGGCAGGTTGCCCTCGCGGACCACGTGGGCGCGCTCGTCCAGGAGCTTGAAGACCACCGCGCTCGGCGTGGCGGCGCTGGGATCGGCCCAGGCCACGCCCCAGGTGCCGTCGCCGAAGGCCACGGCCGGGTAGTTGCCACCGGCGCCCTCGGCCGTGAGGCGCACGGGCTGCCCCGAGACCTCGCCGCCCTCGCCCAGGGTCTGCGCGAAGACGCCCGAGGCGCCGTTGCGGCCCTTGGTGTAGACGATCAGGCCGCCCGTGAGCGGGGCGAAGCCGAAGGCCACGCGCTCGGCCTCGAAGGTGTTCTGCACGTCGGTGGCCACGTCCACGGGGGAGCCGTCGGCGGCCAGGGCCTGCACGCGGATGCCCTCGAAGCCCTGGCCGGCGCGGTCGCGGGCACCGAGCCACACGAGCAGGTAACCGCCGCCGTTCCACACGAGATCGTAGCGGGTCTGGCGGGCCAGGCCCAGGTCCTGCTGGTCCCCCACGGGCTGGCCCATGGTGTTGAACCGCTGGAACTTGATGTTGCCCAGGTCGGCCTCGGTCTCCGAGGCGGCGAACCAGGTCACGCCCCACTCCGTGCCCGTCCAGACGGCGCGCGGCGTGTGGGCGCCCTTCGGCGCGCTCGTCAGGGCGATGGGGGCGGCGATGTAGCCGTAACCCGTCATCGCCGGGCACTCCTCGATCGGCGTGCCCGAGTCGGCCACGAGCGCGTCCGGGGTGAGGCCCCCGGTGCCCATGTCCGTGCTCGGCGCGCCGCCGACACCGCCGGTGCTGCCGCCGCTGCCGCCGGCGCCTCCGCTGCCGCCCGCCGGCTCGGCGTCCCCGCCGACGACCGTCGTGTCCTTGGAGCCGCCGTCGCCGCAGGCCACGAGCCCGAGGAGCGCCGCAGCGCTCAGCGTCAGGCCGTACCCGAATCGAATCCCCATTCGACGCATGATTCCCTCGCCAGAAAAGCGGCGCTTTGTAACATCTCAGGGCCGGCCGATGCCAGCCCGACTCCGGAGCAACTCTGCCACGGTCGGGGAGATCTCGGCCAGAAGCGAGAGCTCCCAATCCGTAAGATGCGCGATGCGGCGGCCGTGCAGGGTGGCGACCTCGATGCGCAGACGCCAGTGGTCGTCGTCGATCGAGTCGACCTGCAGGTCGTCCGGGTGCGCGGTGACGTCCGCCGCGACGGAGGTCAGGTAGCGGTGCAGCCGCAGGGCCTTGCGGATCCGCGCGTCCTGGAACAGCGCGAAGTGTTTGTTCCGCGAGATGTGGGCCCCGGCGCGCAGCGCGCGAAACACCGCCCAGGCGGTCGGGTGCAGGTGCTCTTGGGCCGTGGCCATGGGCCCAGAATACCCCATTTCCCTCAGTGCGCTTCGGCGATCAGCACCTTCAGGTAGTCCGTCTCGGGCGCCGTGACCAGGGTGGGGTGGTCGGGCGCGGCGGAGCGCCGATCCAGGATGCGGACGAAGCGGCGGGCGTCGCCGGCGGCCTCGGAGAGCATGTGCTCGAAGCCGGCGCGGTCCATGTGGGCGCTGCACGAGCAGGTCACCAGCACGCCGCCGTGGCGCAAGAGCTTCAGGCCGCGCAGGTTGATCTCCTTGTAGGCCCGGCGACCGGCGTCCACGGAGTCGCGCGACTTGGCGAAGGCCGGCGGGTCGAGCACGATCGTGTCGAAGCGGCGGCCGTCGCGCTCGTAGGTGCGCAGCAGGTCGAAGACGTTCTCCTCGACGGTGGTGATCTTCTTCTCCAGGCCGTTGTCCTCGGCGCGGCGCGTCAGGCGGGCGAGGGCGGGGCCGCTGCTGTCCACGGCGGTGACGTTGCACCCCGCGGCGGCCAGGTGGAGGCTGAAGCCGCCGTCGTAGCAGAAGCAGTCCAGCGCGTCGCCGTGGGCCACGGCGGCGGCGGCCACGCGGTTGTCCGTCTGGTCCAGGAACCCGCCGGTCTTCTGGCCGTCGAGCAGGTCGTAGCGCAGGCGCAGGCCGTGCATCTCGACGACGATGTCGGCGGGGTCCACGCCGGGATCGCTCACCAGGACCCCGCGCTCCATGGGCAGGCCCTCGAAGGCGCGCACCTTCACGTCGTTGCGGGCGACCACCACCCGGGCGCCCGTGCAGGCCAGCAGGCGCTCGACGATTGCGTCCTGGCGGCGCGCCGCGGCCTGGGTGAGGGCCTGGATGGACAGGCCGGGGCCGTAGCGGTCGACGATCAGGCCGGGCAGGCCGTCGGCGTCGCCGTTGATGAGGCGGCAGGCGGCGGGGCGACCCTTCCGGCGGGCCACGGCCTGGGTGACCATGTGCAGGAACGAGGCCTCGGGATCGGCCACGTCCGGGCCGATGGGGGTCATGCGCCCGGAGAGCTGTCCGTGGTCGGACCAGGTGGCGTAGCCGGCGAACTTGCCGTCGGGCAGGCGCACGCAGACCAGGTCGCCGCCCAGGACGTCCGGGCCGACGCTCAGGACGTCGCTGCGGTAGATCCAGGGGTGACCCCGGCGCAAACGGGCCGCGCCCTTGCCGCCCAGGGAGATGCTCTTCACGCTCACGTCTTCACCAGTTCGGCGCCGAGGACCTGGACCTCGAGCGTACCGACCTTGACTTTGTAGTAGCCCTTGCCCGAGTCCGCGGTGATCACGCCCTCTTTGCCGGCGAGCAGGCCGCGGCTCAGGCGCACGCGATCGCCCACCGCGACGGCCACGGGCGCGCCGGCGGGCGCTTCGGCGACCTTCGGCGCGGGGGCCTCCGTGGCGGGCCGGGCGGGCTTGGGGGCGGGCTTGGGGGCG
>CAINDO010000368.1 GCA_903847385.1 uncultured Myxococcales bacterium | reverse complement strand
GGCGTGCTGCCCGCGGCGGGGGCCTCTTCGGCGGGCGCGGACCGCGCACCGCCGACGACCTTCCACTTGTCCGGATCGGGCTGGCCGTCCTTGTCGATGTCCACGCCCGTCTTCTCGAGCTTCCCGCCGACGTAGAACTCCCAGTAGTCGACCTTCGAGTCGTTGTCGGAGTCGCGCTCGAGGCGCGCGAGCTGCCCGTCCTCGTAGAACTTGAAGAGGTCGGGCGAGGCGTCGAACTCGAGATCGACCTCTTTACGGACCAGCTTCTCGCCCTCGTAGAAGCTCGTGACGTCGATTTTTCCGTCGAAATCGAGGTCCATCTGGTCGCGGTTCAGGCGGCCGGCCTCGTTGAAGTGGCGCCAGACGTCGACCTTGCCGTCGAAGTTGATGTCGTACTCCTTGCGCACCAGGGCGTCCTTGCCGCCGCGGGCCACGAAGTACTGCCAGGCGTCGGCCACGCCGTCGCCGTTGATGTCGTAGGGCCGCCCCACGCCCTTCTCCGCGGACTTTCCGCCCTCGGACGAGGTCGGGGAGGGCGAGCCACCGCAGGCGGCGACCGCCAGGGCGAGGCTCGGAAAGACCAGGTTGCGCAAGGACATCGACGTACTCCGGGGGCAGGTCGGACGCGAGCGGCACACGGACGCGACGCGTCGGTGACCGGTACACGTGCAGTACATCGGCGAGGGGGCGGGTCGATGTCAATACAGGGCTCGCTTGAAAACCCCCCCCGCCTGCCTATAATGCGCCGGATTTTTTGCCCGCCATTAGCGCTCGGGCGCGCTCGGGGTGCTCACTCGATGCCTAGAAACGTACGGAATTTCGCGATCATCGCGCACATCGACCACGGGAAGTCCACCCTGGCCGATCGGATCCTCGAACTCACGGGGGCCGTGTCCGATCGCGAAAAACGCGACCAGTACCTCGACACGATGGACCTGGAGCGCGAACGCGGCATCACGATCAAGGCGCAGGCCGTGCGCCTGCCCTGGCGTGGCAAGGATGGCCAGCTCTACTGGTTCCACCTGATCGACACGCCGGGACACGTGGACTTCACCTACGAGGTCTCCCGCAGCCTCGCCGCCTGCGAGGGCGCGCTGCTGGTGGTCGACGCCTCACAGGGCGTCGAGGCGCAGACCCTGGCCAACGTCTACCTGGCGCTGGACAACAACCTCGAGATCGTCCCGGTCCTCAACAAGATCGACCTGCCCTCGGCGGACGTGCCGGGCGTGAAGAAGGCGATCGAGGAGGGCATCGGCCTCGACACCAGCATCGCCTGCGAGATCTCCGCCAAGACGGGCCTCAACGTCGACACCGTGCTGCAGGCGATCATCGACTTCGTGCCGCCCCCGCCGGACAACCTGGACAAGCCGCTGCGCGCCCTGATCTTCGACTCCTGGTACGACAACTACCGCGGGGTCATCGCCCTCGTGCGCGTCATGGACGGCACGCTCAAGAAGGGCAGCAAGATCTACATGAAGGCCACCGAGCGGGCGTTCGACGTCCTCGAGGTCGGCGCCTTCATGCCCGGCGCCGTCGAGCTGCCCGAGCTGATCTCGGGGGACGTCGGCTTCGTGGTGGCCAACATCAAAGAGGTCCGCCAGGCCCGCGTCGGCGACACGATCGTCGACTACGAGAAGCGCGCCGAGCTCGAGCCGCTGTCCGGCTTCAAGGACGTGCAGCCCGTGGTGTTCTCGGGCCTTTTCCCGGTGGTGCCGGCGGACTACGACCTCCTGCGCGATGCCCTGGAGAAGCTGCGCCTCAACGACGCCGCCTTCAGCTTCGAGCCCGAGACCTCGGCGGCCCTGGGCTTCGGTTTTCGTTGCGGATTCCTGGGCTTGCTGCACCTGGAGATCGTCCAGGAGCGCCTCGAGCGCGAGTTCAACATGGACCTCATCACGACCGCACCCACCGTGGTCTACGAGGTCACGCAGGAGGACGGCTCGGAGCTCAAGGTCGACAACCCGGCCCACCTGCCCGAGGCGGACGAGATCCGCGAGATCCGCGAGCCGTACATCAAGGCGACCATCCACGTGCCGTCGGAATACTGCGGTCCGGTGCTGAAGTTGTGCGAGGACAGGCGCGGCATCCAGACGGAGCTGAACTACTCCACCGCGAACCGGATGCTCATCCACTACGATCTGCCGCTGTCGGAGGTCGTCTTCGACTTCTTCGATCGGCTCAAGAGCGTGACGCGCGGCTACGGCAGCTTCGAGTACGAGATGGCCGGCTACCGCGTGGGCAAGCTCGTCAAGCTGGACGTGAAGCTCAACGGCGACAACGTCGACGCCCTCTCGGTCATCGTGCACAAGGACCGCGCCTACGACCGCGGCAAGATCCTCTGCGAGAAACTCCGCAGCGTGATCGAGCGGCAGCAGTACGACGTCGCCATCCAGGCCGCCATCGGCGCCAAGATCATCAGCCGCGAGACGGTCAAGGCCCTGCGCAAGGATGTGACCGCCAAGTGTTACGGCGGCGACATCAGCCGCAAGCGCAAACTCCTCGAGAAGCAGAAAGCCGGCAAGCGACGCATGAAGCAGGTCGGCAACGTGGAGATCCCGCAGGAGGCCTTCCTCGCCGTGTTGAAGGTCGATTGACGTGAGCCACCCCGTCCTCGGCCCGATCCTCGGCCCAGTGGTGCGGCTCGGCAAGGCGAAGAAGCGGGCGAAACTCGCGATTCGGGAGTGCGAGGATATCCTGGCGCGCCACGGGGCGCGCATCGATCCGGCCGCCAAGGGCGAGGTGGACGCGGCCCTCGAAGCGGTGAAGGTCACGCTGCTCGGGCGGGACGTGCTTGCCATCTATGACGCGCTCAAGGCCCTCGACGCCGCCGGCAACCGCCACCTGGGCAAGTACAAGAAGAGCTCGTGGCGCGAGGTCTTCGAGTCGGTCGGGGTGGCCGTGCTCATCGCTCTGGCGCTGCGCACGTTCGTCGTCGAGGCCTTCACCATCCCCTCGGGCTCCATGATCCCGACGCTGGCGGTGGGGGACTTCCTCTTCGTCAACAAGCTCTCCTACGGCGTGCGCATCCCGTTCGCGGACAAGATGGTCACGCAGTGGGACTCGCCGGGGCAGGGCGACGTCATCGTCTTCGTCTTCCCGTGCGACACGTCCGTGGACTACATCAAGCGCGTGGTGGCGCTGCCCGGGCAGTCCATCGACATCGCCCGGGACGGGGTGGTCACGGTCGATGGCCAGGTCATGGGCGAGCTGCCCGTGGGCGCCATGGCCGACTACCGGGACTTCGAGCCGCGGCCCGACTCCGCCGCCGAGTCGCCGGTGAGCCCGGGCGGCGAGATCTACAAGTTCGACGCCCGCCTGGGCGAGCAGCGCTTCCAGACCCTGCACAAGGCCGACGCCCTCGGGGCGGCCTCGTGGTCGGAGTTCGTGGCCGGCCGCGCCACGCAGTCCTGGGAGTCGCGCAACCGCAAGCAGTACTGCAGCGACGGCACCGGTGCCTTCACCGAGGCCGCGTTCCTGGACATCCGCCTGCCCTGGAAGGTGCCCGAGGGGCACGTCTTCGTCATGGGCGACAACCGGGACAACTCGCTCGACTCCCGCTTCTGGGGTTTCGTCCCCATGGGCAACATCAAGGGCAAGGCCATGTTCATCTGGCTGTCCTGGGACTCGAGCAAAGCCTGGTCGCGCCCGTGGGAGAAGATCCGCTGGCATCGCCTGGGCCAGGCCGTCCACCGCACCAGCGACTGAGCCTCCGGACGGAGAATCGCCATGTCCGACGCGCCGAACCGCCGCCTCGTCCTCGATGACACTGCCGTTCGGCGAGCCGTTCGCCGACTCGCGCACGAGATCGTCGAGCGCGCGGGCCCCCTGAACACCATCGCCCTGGTGGGCATCCGCACGCGCGGGCTGCCCCTGGCGCGCCGCCTGGCCGCCGTGGTGCGCGAGGTCGAGGGGCTCGAGGTCCCCGTCGGCGCGCTGGACATCGCGCTCTACCGCGACGACGCCTTCACCGGCGGCTCGAAGGTCGCGGTGGGGCAGACCCACCTGCCGTTCGACGTCGCCGACAAGACGGTCGTCCTGGTGGACGACGTGCTCTTCACCGGGCGCACGGTGCGCGCCGCCCTGGACGCGCTCATGGACTTCGGGCGGCCGCGGCGCATTCAGCTCGCGGTCCTCGTCGACCGCGGCCACCGCGAGCTGCCGATTCAGCCCGACTACGTCGGCCAGGTCGTGGCGACGCAGGCGGGGCAGTCCATCAAGGTCTCGCTCACGGAGATCGACGCGGGGCCCGGCGGTGAAGACGCCGTGCACCTGCTCGACACGCCGGAGCGCGCCAACGGAGAGGCGAGGAAAGCCCCATGACGCAGACCCGACGCCATCTGCTCGAGCTCGCCCCGCTGGAAGCCCGCGAAATCACGGAGCTTCTGGACCTGGCCGAGTCGTTCCAGGACATCAGCCACCGCCGCATCAAGAAGGTCCCGGCCCTGCGCGGCATGACCGTGGTGCTGCTCTTCCTCGAGGCCTCGACGCGGACGCGCACCTCGTTCGAGCTCGCCGCCAAGCGCCTGAGCGCGGACACGCTCAGCATCGCGGGCGGCACCAGCTCCGTCGTCAAGGGAGAGACGCTCCTGGACACGACGCGCAACCTGGCCGCGATGTCCCCGGACATCATCGTGCTGCGGCACAAACACTCGGGCTCGCCGCACCTGCTCGCGCGCCACATCGACGCCAGCATCGTGAACGCCGGTGACGGCGGCCACGAACACCCCACGCAGGGCCTGCTGGACGCGCTGACCATCCGCCAGCACAAGAAGCGCATCGCCGGCCTGAAGGTCGCCATCATCGGCGACATCGCCCACAGCCGCGTGGCGCGCTCGAACATCGCCGCCCTCGGCAAGCTGGGGGCGGACGTCTGGGTCTGCGGGCCGCCAACGATGGTGCCGCCGGGCATCGAGGCCCTGGGCTGCCGGGCGACCTCGGACCGCGACACGGCCGTGCGGGACGCCGACGTGGTGATGATGCTGCGGATTCAGAAAGAACGCATGACCGAGGAGCTCTTCCCGAGCGACCGCGAGTACAGCCAGCGCTTCGGGCTCGATCGGGACGTCCTCGCGCGCGCTCGTCCGGACGCGCTGGTGATGCACCCCGGGCCCATCAACCGCGGCGTGGAGCTCGCGCCGGACGTGGCGGACGGGCCGCAGTCGATCATCCTCGACCAGGTGGCCAACGGCATCGCGGTCCGCATGGCGGTGCTCTACCACTGCGCCGGCGGCGGCGGAGGCGACGCATGAACACGCGCACTTTGATTCGGGGCGGGCGCCTGCTCTGCCCGACGACGGGCCTGGACGCGCCCGGCACGCTGATCCTCGAGGGCGGCCGCATCACCGGCGCGTCGACGGGTGAGGTCGAGGCCGGCGCCAGCGACTCGGTGCTCGACGCCACGGGCTGCGTCGTCGCCCCGGGGTTCGTCGACCTGCACGCGCACTTCTGCGACCCGGGCGAAGAACACAAAGAGGACCTGCGCAGCGGCGGTCGCGCGGCCGTGCGCGGCGGGTTCACCACGGTCGTCGTGGGCTCGCAGACCACGCCGGTCAACGACACGCGGGCCGTGACGGAGATGATCGTGCGCCGGGCGGCCGCGTTCGAGGGCTGCCGGGTGCTCCCCATGGGCGCGCTCACCCAGGGGCGCGAAGGTCGACGCCTGACCGAGATGTACGACCTGCGGGACGCCGGCGCCGTGGCGCTGGGGGACGCGGACGTGACCGTCGCGGACGCCGGCCTGCTGCGCCGCGCGCTGGAGTACGCCCGGGCCGTGGGCCTGCCCGTGTTCGAGCAGCCCGAGGACGCCAGCCTGGCGGGCCACGGCGTGATGCACGAGGGGCCGGTCTCGACGCGCCTGGGCCTGAACGGCGTGCCCGCCGTGGCCGAGGTCGCGGTGGTCGTGCGGGACCTGGCGCTCTGCGCGGCCACGGGCGCGCGGCTTCACCTGGGGCCCCTGAGCGCTGCGGAGAGCGTGGCGGCGGTGCGCCGGGCCAAGGCCGACGGCCTGCCGGTGACCTGCGCCGTGACGGCCGCGCACCTGCACTTGACGGACGAGGCCGTGGCGGCGGCGTACAGTCCGCAGCTGCGCTCGCGCCCGCCGTTCCGCGCCGAGGCCGATCGCGAGGCGCTGCTGGCCGGCCTGCTGGACGGCACCGTGGACGCCATCGCCTCGGGGCACCGGCCACAGTCGCCCGTCGAGAAGGACCTGGAGTTCGACCTGGCCGAGCCGGGCCTGGTGGGCCTGGAGACGGCCCTCGGCCTCGTGCTCCGGCTCGTGCTCGAGGGCAGAGTCGAGCTCGTCTCGGCGCTCCGGGCGCTCACGACGGGGCCCGCGCGGGTCCTGGGGCGCGAGGCCTCGCTCGCGGCGGGACGACCGGCGGACGTGGTGGTCTTCGACCCGGCCGCCCGCGCGCGCGTCGCCGGCGCCGACCTCTCCAGCCGCTCGCGCAATACGCCGTTCCTCGGGCAGGCCCTGCCGGGCCTCGTCCGCTTCACGCTGGTGGGGGGCGAGGTTCGCCATCGCTCCACGGAGAACGTTCGATGACTCAACGGGAGCCGGCCGGGCTCTTGCTGGAAGACGGTCGCTTCTTCGCCGGGCAGGCCTTCGGGGCCCGCGGCGAGACCTCGGGCGAGGTCGTCTTCAACACCTCGCTGACGGGTTACCAGGAGATCCTGACCGATCCCTCGTACCGCGCGCAGATCGTGACCATGACCTACCCGCACATCGGCAACTACGGGGTGAACCCGGCCGACGCGGAGAGCGGGGCGGTGCAGGCCGCCGGCCTCATCGTGCGCGAGGTGTGCGACGAGCCCTCGAACTGGCGCGCGTCGAGCTCGCTGGACGCCTGGATGCGCCGCCACAAGGTCATCGGCCTCACGGGCATCGACACGCGCTCGCTGGTGCGCCACCTGCGCACGCGGGGGGCCATGCGCGGAGCGCTGGTGACGGGCGAGGCCGCCCGCAGCCGCTATGAAGAGGTCATCGCCCGCGAGCCCGCCATGTCCGGCCGGGATCTCGCCGGCGAGGTGAGCTGCACGGCGCCCTACGTGTGGACGGAGGGCCTGACGCGTCTGCACGGCGAGGCCGAGCTGCGGCCGCCCCCCGTGCCGCCCGATCACCGCTTCAAGGTCGCCGCCTACGACTTCGGCATCAAGCGCAACATCCTGCGGCTGCTCGTCGACCACGGCTGCGACGTGACCGTGTACCCGGCGCGCACGCCGGCCGCGGACCTCCTGGCGACCTCGCCGGACGGCATCTTCCTGAGCAACGGCCCTGGCGACCCGGCCGCCTGCGACTACGCCATCGCGAACGTGCGGGCGCTGGTGGGGCGCGTGCCGGTGTTCGGCATCTGCCTGGGGCACCAGATCGCGGCGCTGGCACTCGGCGCGCGCACGTACAAGCTCAAGTTCGGCCACCGCGGCGGCAACCAGCCGGTGCGGGACAACACGACGGGGCGGGTCGAGATCACCAGCCAGAACCACGGCTTCGCGGTGGACCTGTCGACGCTGCCCGAGGACGTCGAGGCGACGCACGTGAACCTGAACGACGGCACGAACGAGGGCCTGCAGCACCGCCTGCACCCGCTGTTCAGCGTGCAGTACCACCCCGAGGCGAGCCCGGGGCCGCACGATGCCAACTACCTCTTCGCCCGTTTCCGCACGTTGATGGAGGCGAATCGATGAAGCGTGGGCTGACGCTGCTGACCCTGGCGCTGGCGGCGTGCACGACCAAGGGGCCGGACGCCTCGACGCCGAGCTCGACGCCGAGCGCCCCGGTCTCGGCCGCGGCGAAGCGCTCGGCGCCGGCCTCGAAGGCCCCGGCCACCGAGGCCCCGGCGCCCGTGGACCCCGCACGGCTGCCCCCGGCGGATCGCATCTTTTTCGCCGGCGGCCTGGTGCTCGGCGCCGACGGGAAGACCCTCTGGGCGCGGGCCCCGGGCGAACGCGGCGCGGAGAAGTGGCGGGTCGAGGGTGAGGGGGTCGTCCACCAGATCGTGTATGGCGATGTGGGGGATGGAGCCCGGTTCTATGTCACGCGCGGCGTCGGGCGCGGTTTCCTGCAGGCCCCGCTCGTGCTTCAGTCCCTCGACCCGGCGACGGGGCAGGCGACGGAGCTCTGGCGCAACGACGCCGAGCGCAACGAACCGGTCACGCTGGCCATCGCGGACGTCGACCGGAACGGACGGGACGAGCTGGCGTTCTCGCACTACGCCTCGAAGTACATGGTGCGCACGCGGCACCTGAAGGCCGGCGGCGCGAGCCTGGGCGACGGTCCGGAGATCCGCATGGCCACGACACGGGTGTGGGGCGACCTGGACGCCGACGGCAAGGTCGACGAGGTCCTCGGGCGCGTGTACGGCGACGCCAAGGACCTGCCGGGTGATCTGCGCGTTGACCGCGGCAAAGGCCTGGAGCCCGTGCCCGTGGAGAACGGCATCAAGTCGGTGGTCATCGCGAAGCTGGGGGACGACCCCGCGCCGGCGCTCTACTTCTGCGACGGCTGGGTGGCCAACTACGGCAAGGAGGCCCACGCCCGGCTCAAGCGTGCGCGGTTCGTGAAGGGCAAGGTCTCCGTCGACACGCTGGGCGCCTCGGCGGACGAGTTCACCTTCTTCTCGCTTCAGCCCGCAGACGTCGACGGTGACGGCAAGCTCGAGCTCGTGGCCCGGGGCGACAAGCGGCTGACGATCTTCCGCTGGACGCCCTCGGGGCCGTTCACCGCCACGCCGGGGCGCAGCCTCGAGCCGGTCCTGAACGTGGCCGTGGGCGTCGACGAGGCCGGCCAGGCGGCGGTCTACGTGCCCGGCAGACCGCAGAGCAGCGTCACGCCGCTGAAGTAAGGCGGGCGCGCCCGCGCGGGGCTCGTCTGCCTTGACTTGACCCCGTTCGCGGGGCTCTCTTCCGGCTTTCCGCACGGGAAATCGGAGGCGAGCATGCGCAACATTTGGCGGGTCGCGGTCGCGGCCCTCGCGATCGGGTGTTCGGCGGGCGGCGGCGGCGGTGCCGGCGGGGCGAGCGGCGATGCCGCGTCGGGGCCCGCGCCCGACGCCTCGCGCCTCGCCGATGGCGGCGTCGGCCCCAGGGAAGACGCCGCGGCCGGGCCCGACGCCGCCGGGGCGCCGTGCGAGAACGGGACCAAACGCTGCGGCGACGCCGGCGTCGAGGTCTGCGCCGGCGGCGTGTTCACACCGCTCGCCACCTGCCCGGCGGGGACGGTCTGCGCCGAGGGCGAGTGCGTCACGCCCATGGCCGTCTGCGGCGACGACCTGTGCAGCGGGACCGAGAACTGTGCCACCTGTGCCGGGGACTGCACGTGCCCCGACGGCGCGACGTGTGCGGCGGAGCGCGGTGTGTGCGTGCAGGGGTGCGCGCCGGCTTGCGCCGGGCGCAGCTGTGGCGAGGACGGCTGCGGCGGAACGTGCGGCGCCTGCGAGGGCGACACGGTCTGCGACGCGACCGGACAGTGCGTGGCCCGCTCCGCGGACTGCGGCGACCAGACCTGCGACGCCGCGGCGGGCGAGGACTGCGCGACCTGCCCGGCGGACTGCGGCGCGTGCTGCGGCGACGGCCTTTGCGGCGGCGGTCAGGGGGAGAACTGCTCGACCTGTCCGGCCGACTGCGTCTGCGGGCCGGGCCAGGTGTGCGACGGCGGGTCCCGGACGTGCATGAACAACTGCCAGCCGGCCTGCGACGGCCGCGTCTGCGGAGACGACGGCTGCGGCGGCCAGTGCGGCGCGTGCGCCGACGGCCAGGTCTGCGACGCGCTCGGCCAGTGCGGGGCGCCCCCGGCGCGCTGCGGCGACCAGACCTGCGACGCCGCCGGCGGCGAGGACTGCGGCAACTGCCCGGCGGACTGCGGGCCGTGCTGCGGCGACGGCGCCTGCGTGGCGGGGCAGGGGGAGAACTGCGCCACGTGCATCGCCGACTGTCGGTGCAATCAGGGCGAGGCCTGCAACGCCGACACCCGGGCCTGCGTGCCGGTGTGCGCGCCGGACTGCGGCGGCAAGGCCTGCGGGTCCGACGGCTGCGGCGGCACCTGCGGACGCTGCGCCAACGACGAGGTCTGCTCCGCCGACGGGCAGTGCCTCTGCGTGCCCGCCTGTGACGGCCGGGCGTGCGGCGCGGACGGCTGCGGTGGGACCTGTGGCGCGTGCGCGAACGGGCAGGTCTGCTCTGCGGACGGCGCCTGCGTCGGCGCGCCCAACGGCTGCGGCGACGGCGCCTGCATTGCGGGCCAGGGAGAGGACTGCGCCACGTGCCCGGCCGACTGCGGCCGCTGCTGCGGCGACGGCGCCTGCGACGCCGGTCAGGGTGAGGGCTGCGCGACGTGCCCCGCCGACTGCGGCTGCGGCGCGGGCACGAGTTGCGATGCGATGCGTGGGGTCTGCGTGTGTGCGCCGGCCTGCAACGGTCGGGCGTGCGGCGACGACGGCTGCGGCGGCGTCTGCGGACAGTGCGGGCCCGACGCGGTGTGCAACGGCGTCTCCGGCGCCTGCGAGGCCGTGTGTGTGCCCCAGTGCCTCGGCCGCCCGTGCGGCGACGACGGCTGCGGCGGCAGCTGCGGGGCCTGCATGCCCGGCGTGAGCCACTGCGAGGCCGCGACGGGGCAGTGCGTCCCGGACTGCGCGCCGGTCTGCGACGGTCGGAGCTGCGGCGACGACGGCTGCGGCGGTTCCTGTGGCGCCTGCGCCGCGGGCACGCACTGCGACGCCGCCGGGCGCTGCCTGGCGGATGCATGCAACTGCGTGGCGGGCCAGCTCTGCGTCGACGGCGTTTGCCGCGATCCCGCCGTCCTGTGCGCCCCGGAGAATCCCATCGGATTGTGCGCCGAGGGCCTGGTGTGCGCGCAGGGGAGCTGCGTGGACGTCGGCGCCGGCTGCAGCGGCCAGAACCCCACGGGCATCTGTCCCGTGGGCCAGATCTGCCGCGTGGGCGCCTGCGTCGACCTCGACGACGCCGCGCTCTGCGACGACGCCAACCCCTGCACGGAGGACACGTTCGACTTCGTTCGCAACCGCTGCGGCCACGCGCCGACCAACGGCCGCTGCACGGACGGAAACGGCTGCACGTCCGACGCCTGCGTTCGGGGGATCTGCGTGAGCGCCCGGGTCGCCGGCTGCATCGAGCCGCCGCACATCGACCCCTACGTCACGCCGACGAACGTCGCCCTGCTGACGCTGACCGGCACGAAGCCGGCCGGCTCGGCCATCGAGATCGACGGGCAGGCGGCGGTGCCCGAGAGCCCCGCCACGGACTTCAGCCTGATGCTGAACCTGCGCCCCGGGGAGAACGTCTACCAGATCCGGTCCGTCGACCGGGGCGTGCGCAGCGAGAGCGTCGAGGTGCGGATCGTGTACGACATCACCCCGCCGATCACGCGCGTCAACCCGCCAGGGGGCCTGTACCTCAACGGCGTGACGGCGACGGCGGCCACGGACGAGCCGGCGCGAGTGTACTTCACCACCGACGGCGGCACCCCGGACGAGTTCAGCGACTCGTTCCAGTCCGTGCGGTCGTTCCGGATCTTCGACCACACCACCCTGCGCCTGCGGGCGCGGGATCCGGCGGGCAACTGGGAGGCGCAGGTCGTCGAGGCGCGCTTCGAGATCACGGGCGACGGCAACGGTTGGACACCGGGCACGACGCTGCCCGAACCCCTGACCTTGATGGGCGTGACCGCGCTCGCCGAGTCCATCTACGTGGTCGGCGGCTCGGACGGCCACTCGGTTCAGGCCGGCACCATGGCCTACAACACGGCCACGGATGCCTGGCTCGACCTCCCGGCCCTCGGCGTCGCGCGAGCGCAGAACGCCGTCGTCAACGTCGGCGGCTACGTCTACACGATCGGCGGCGAGAACGACGGCCTGCCACTGAACCTCGTCGAGCGATTCCAGGCCGGTGGGGGCGCCTGGCAGGCCCGGGCGATCATGCCGACGACCCGATTCGGCCTGGCCGCGGCGGTCCACGGGACCCGCATCTTCGCGTTCGGCGGCAAGACGAACGGCGACCGGGTGCTGGACGTCGCCGAGGCCTACGACACGGCCACCAACGTCTGGGCCAACAACATCGCGGCCCTGCCGCGCGTGCGCTACGGCGCCCGCGCGCTGACCGTGGGCGACCGGATCTTCCTGATCGGCGGCGAGGACGCGGCGGGCCGACCGATCCCGCAGGTGGACGTGTACGAACCCCTGGCCAATCGCTGGTCGCAGGTCGCCGCGCTGCCGACGCCGAGGACCTGGCCCGCCGTGATGCTCCAGTCGAACCTGGGCACCGTCGCCGACGGCTACATCGGGATTGTCGTCGCCGGCGGTCGCGTGGCCGGCGGGCAGCCGACCACGGTGGTCGAGGAGTACATCCTGGGCGACGACGTCTGGCGCACGCGCACACCGCTGCCCGAGGGTCGCCACAGCACGGCGGGCGTGACCGTCTCGGGTATCGGCCTGCCCGACACCGAGGAGTCGCGCGCCTGGATCATCGGCGGCCTGACGGCGTCCAACCTGACGCCCGACATGAGCTACTTCGTGGTCGAACAGGACTTCGACCGCCTGCTGGCGGACCTGCCGGACGGCCGTTTCGCCCACGGCGCGGCGGCGATCGGCAACCGGATCTGGCTGGCGGGCGGTCGCAACTTCCAGGAGGAGGCCGCCGTGTGGTCCTTCGACCCGGAGACGCAGCGCTACGAGGACGCGCCGCCGCTGCCGAGCGTGCAGAACGGCCTGGGGGTCGTGGCGCTCGATGGCCTGCTCTACGCCATCGGCGGCGCCAACCAGTTCGGCCTCTCCGTGCCCACGATGCGCGCGTTCGACCCCATCGCCGGCACCTGGACCAACCTGGCGCCCATGAACACGGCGCGGAAGTTCCCGGCCGTTCTGGCCGTCGGCGGCCAGATCTGGGCGATCGGCGGGTTCAACGGCGCCGCGCTCCAGTCCGTCGAGATCTACTCGCCGGCGGACGACACCTGGCGCAACGGCCCCGTCCTGCCCGTGGCCCGCAGCGGGGCCGTGGCCGCGACCCGGGATGGTCAGATCCTGCTCTTCGGCGGGTACGACGCGGGCAATGCGCTCGTCGCGCCGATCCTGCGGCTGCGGAACAATGCCTGGGAGGCCGCCGGCGGCAACTTCACCGGGGCCTACGCCGCGGCGCTGCGCGTCCACGACGATCAGGTCCTGCTCATCGGCGGCCGGGACGCCCAGGGCGCGCCCCTGGCCCGCGCGCTCAACTACGACGTCGCACAGGCGGCGTTCCTCCCGACCAACAACCGGCTCTTCCTCCCGCGGGACTTCCAGGCCGCCGCGGCGCTCAACGGCGACCTGTACCTGTTCGGCGGCAACGAGACGCCGGGCATCGGGCCTGCGGGCACGACCCAGGTCCAGAAGATCCGCAGCAGCTGCTTCAACGGCGTGGTCGACGCCGGCGAGTTCGCGCTGCCCGGCGATCCCGACCGGATCTCCGGGGCGGGCTGCGGCGCTGCGGGCGGCCTCTGGTCCAGCCGTGGCGGCAACATCGCGCTGCCGGCCGATCCGCGGGGGTTCTCGCTCCAGCAGGCCGACCTCACGGCCGCGGGCTTCAGCGACGGCGGGGGGGACGCGTTCGACGGCTACGGCAACCCGATCACCGTGACCTTCAACAACCAGAGCGTCGCCCTCGACCCCTCCGCCGGTGCGCGGAACTACAACGTCGGCGGTTTCCCCATCCGACTGTCGAGCGACTTCCCCAGCCAGAACATCTGGCGCCTGCGCATCGAGCCGCAGAACCCGGGGGACAACCGCGCCGTGAACTTCTCTCTGGGCGGCAACATGGGCAGCGACGGCAGCACCGTCTGTGACCGGCCGAGCATCAACTTCCGCGGTCGGGCGGTGCCCTATCTGTACTCGCACGACCCCGGCCTGGGCGACCCGCCGGTGGTCCACATGATCATGCCGTCACTGCCCGCGCAGATCCCGAGCACCGCGATCGCCTGCGTCTCCGACATCATCACGATCTCCGCGAACGCCGTGAACCTGCCGCTCACCGTGTACGTGGTGGTGGGCTATACCGCGCACGCCACGTCCGTGCCCGCGCTGCTCACCGACATCGCCGAGTGAGGCGGCGTCCGGGTTCTCCCGGACTCATGGTCTTCGAATCCTCTCATTGCTTCTGCATCTTCTGCCGTTTCGGTATTCGAAACCAAGCGGCGATCCCGTCCAGGCGCCGCCTCGAACCGCTTGCGCGGAAGAAACGGAGCCCAACATGTCCCCCAAGTCCACGCTCGCCCTCGCCGCCCTCGCCCTCGCCGCCACCGCCTGCACCGGTCAGACGCCGGGTCTGCCGCAGCACTGGACCGCCGACGAGCTCGCGCCCACGCTGCCGGCGGCGCTCCCGGCGGACGAAGGGGCGGCCGACACCGAGAGCGACGCCCCCGTGGCCTTCGAGTCGCCGAACGTCATCGCCGCCGCCACGCGCAACATCGGTTTCGTCGCGCCGGTCGCGGACGTCTCGGCCCCCGGCGCCGGCCCCAGCCGTCCGTGGATCGCCTCGGCGCCGAAAGACGCCGCCCCGCCCGTGGACACCTCGGCCCCGCCGGCCGTCCCGGGCCTCGACGAGGGTGAGGTCTGCACCTTCACCGCCGCTCAGTTCGGCGACGCCTGCGCCACGGATCTCGGCGCCGCGCCGTGCATCCTTCGCGGCCACTTCGACGCGCTCCTCGGCACCGAGGGCCTGCTCGTCGGCGGCACCAAGTCGCTCCGCCTGACGTCGGCCGCCGCCCTCGAGCGCGCGCTGCCCGGCCTGAGCGCCGCCGCGCCCCTCGCCAGTGACCAGATCGACCCCTGGGCCACGGAGGTCAGCACCTTCGCCTCCGAGGTCGTCGCCCTCGGCCTGAACATCGCGCTCTCGGAGCACGGCTTCGGCGGCAGCCGCTCCTTCGCCTCCGTGCGCCTCGCCCACGGCCCCCTGGCCGGCCTCTCCGTCGGTCAGGTCTTCGACATGAGCCAGGAGATGCTGGGTGGCGACACCAACACCCTCGGCGCCCTCGGCTTCGACGCCGAGGACCTCGTCCCCATCCTGGACACCGTCAACCGCGCCGGCCTCGACTGCCGCGCCACCGCGATGCTCACCCGCTGAAGTCGCCTTTTCCGCCGATTTGCGCTAACCACGCGCGGGTGAAGATCGTCCTCGTCAACCCGCTCATCCCCCAGAACACGGGGAGCATCGGCCGGCTGTGCGCCGGTACGGCCACGGAGCTCGTGCTGGTCGAGCCCCTGGGCTTCTCCCTGGACGACCGCTACCTGAAGCGCGCCGGACTGGACTACTGGCCCTGGGTGCCGCTGACGGTCGTGCCCCACTGGCGCGACGCGCTCCCCGAGGGCGCGCCGGCCTGGTTCTTCACCACCCACACGGACCGTTCGTTCTACGACGTGGAGTACACGCCGGACGACCTGCTCGTCTTCGGCTGTGAGACCACGGGCCTGCCCGCCGAGGTCATGGACGCATTCCCGCGCGAGCGGCGACTTCGCATCCCCATCGAGAATCAGAACGTCCGCAGCCTGAACCTCGCCCAGTGTGCCGCCGTGGCGTACTACGAGGCCCGGCGCCAGATCGAGCGGGCGGCGAAGCGCGACTGACCGCGCGGCCCGCACCGAAAGAGAGAACGCTGTGTCGACGAACGAACGTGAGGGGGCGGCCCTCTGGTGGGCGCAGATCGACCCGGAGTTGGCCGGCGCGGACGCAGCGTGGAGCAGCGGCAACGCCGGCAAGGGGCGCGTGGGGGCGCGCCGTGCGGCGGGCATGGGCCTGAAGGCCTGGCTGACCTTGGCGCCGCAGGAGCGCTACGGGACCTCGTTCATGCACCACCTGAACGCGCTGGCGGACGACGCGGAGCAGCCCCAGGCCGTGCGGGAGTGCGCCTGGCGCCTCGCCGCGCGGCCCACGCCGGAGGGGGGCTTTCAGGTGGCGCTGCCGCCGGGCCTGACGCCGATGGCAGATGCCCGGGCCATCATCGCCTGGGCCGAGACCGAGGTCTCGAGGCTCAGCGCGGCACCCTGAGCGTCTCGGGGCGCTTGGTGCGGTAGTTCTCGTCCAGGTAGTCGAGCATGTCGAGCATGGCGCCCTCGAAGTCGGGACCGCCCGGCGTGCCGTCCGGCGCCGCCACGTGCTGCGTGTAGAAGCCGCCCTGCTTGCAGTCGGCCTCGGTGTCCTGCGCCGGGTCGCCCAGGCAGCCCTGGTCCTCGGTGTCGGCGCGGCCATCGCGGTCGTTGTCGATGCCGTCCGAACAGAGCGTCACCGCGGCGCCCTCGGTGTGGCCCTCGCGGTTGTTGCCGCAGTCGGCGTCCGGCGGGCCGCAGAACTGCAGATCCGCCGAGCAGCACCAGCCGTTCTCGCAGCGGTAGGTGCCCACGCAGTCGGCGTCCGACTCGCAAACGCGGCGCAGGGAGCCGTCGGCGGCGCTGTCCACCGTGCCGTCGCCGTCGTTGTCCACGCCGTCGTTGCACTGGAACTTGCTGGCGTTGCCGCAGAACCCCTCGGGGAACACCACGATGGACTTCTGCCACGCGCCGCTGGCCATCTGCGCGGCCAGGATGGAGCCGGTGACGGGCAGGTCCTCGGGGCCCTGGCCATAGCCGTGCAGCACGAGCAGCACGGGGTAGCGCTCCTCGTTGCCCGGCTCGCCGTAGCCCGGGGGCAGGCTGATGCCGAACCGGTAGGCCTTGCCGAAGCGCCGGGAGTTGAAGAAAACGACGGAGTCTTCGCGGTTGAACGCGCCGAAGATGGGGTCGTAGTTCCCGTTGGGCCACCGGTTGTGGATCCACTCGAACATCGACATGAAGCGGTTGAGCGCCTGGATGACCGTGCCGACGTGCGCGCCGTCTCCCTGGGCGATCTCGAACTCCGAGGCCTCGGGGTTGCCGTAGGGCAGGAAGATGCTCTGACCGCGCGGCCCGAAGGTGTCGCGCTTCGTGGCGTCCGGGAAGAACGCCGCGCCCGGCGCCACCTTGCCCTGGAACACCGACGGGAAGTCGTTGTAGACGCGGACGTTCTGGCCGCCGGCCTGCAGGTGGCCGGAGAAGTGCGCCGTGTCGATGGCGAAGTTGAAGATGTCGCGCACGCCGCCGTCCGACCACACCCGCAGGCGCTCGCGCTCCTCCACGGGCAGGTTGCGGAAGATGTGGCCGGGGTTGCGCTCCAGGTACACGGCGACGTTCGGGTTGTAGTCGAAGCGGCCGTTGCCCTCGCCGTGGTCGTAGCCGCCGCCCTCGAACTGCCGGGAGCCGGAGACGCCGTCGATGCCGAAGTCGTCGTACGACTCGGCCTGACCCATGCCGCAGTCGTCGTACAGGAAGTTGCCCTCGGTGCCGTTCGGGTTGCGGTACCAGTCGTAGTCGTCGCCGTCCGGATCGGGGTTCGCCTCGGCGTCGTAGCCGGGCTCGTCCACGCTGGGCACGGCGTCGCAGCCGTGATCGCGGTAGGGCTCGTACATGTTGCGGATGACCGGCTCGTTCAGGTCGCGCCTGCCGTTCCCGTTGACGTCCACGGCGTAGGCCACCTCGAGCGGCATGCGGTTGGGCTGCTCGCCGGACAGGTAGCCGCGCGGATCGCCGTCCTCGCCGTCGCAGTAGGCGATGACCGGGTATTCGGCGTTCGGGTTGAACTCGTCGTCCGGGAACTCGCCCGCCGGGATCGTCCGGGGCGGCGTGATCTGGCAGTCGTCGCCCCGGCACTCGGCGGAGCAGCGGATCTCGCGGGGCAGGCGCAGATCCTCCGGCGGGGTGCCCGGGGGCAGGTAGGGGCTCTCGGGGTTGTAGAGCAGCAGGTTGCCGTAGGCGTAGGCCAGATCCTGGAAGATGCTGATGTACTCGTCGCGGTCGAAGTTGCCGCCGGCGCCTTCGGTGTCGTCGTAGTGCCAGTTGAGGTACGTGCTGTCGTGCTCGCCCGGCGTGGTGGGCGCGGGCAGGCCGCACCACGAGCCGATGCCGTCGCCCTCACCGGCGCGGCAGAAGCCGTTCATCAGCCGCTCGGCGATGTAGTTCAGGATGTAGGGCTGGTCCGTGAGGCCGCCGAGGGGCACCAGGTAGTCGAAGCGGTCGTGGTACTTCATCCCCAGGTAGGCCGCGCCGCCGGAGCCCATGCTCACGCCGGCGATGGCCCGGTAGGTGAAGCGCCGATCGACCATCTCGCCGGCGTCGTCGGCGTAGCCGATCTGGAACGTGCCCAGGGCAGGGGTCTCGAACGAGAACTCACCCGCCCGCAGGTCGTGGTGCAGGTCCATGACCGGCGGCTCGGACACGTAGTTGTAGTTGTCCGGCTTCCAGAACAGGCGCAGGTGGCGGTCTTCGACGCGGTCCGGCTTGTCCGGCGCGCTGAACACCAGCGTCACGCGCACGCGCCGCCCGAGATGCACGGCGGTGTCGGCCTCGACCTTCATCGCCGGGCCGAGGGCCGTGAAGCCGTCGCGCACGATGGGGTCGGCGCAGCGCAGGGTCAGCGTGGCGTCCACGTCGATGGCGTCCGCGGGCACGGCGACGGCCGCCCCGACGAGGGCCCCGGCGGCGTCGCCCGCGGTGACGGTGCCGCCGTCCACGTGCGTCACGGCGCCGCTGACCGGGTCCGCGCACGCGGCGGGGCGCTCGACGGGCGGCCCCAGATCGGGGAGCGGCGCCGCATCGGGCACGCCGGCGTCCGTCGTGGGGGCCTGACCATCGGCGGTGGCGTCCGTGCCCGGGGGCGCGGCGTCGGTGGTCGCTCCGCCGGTGCCGGTGTCCGCGGTGGGGGTCGGGTTCGTGGCGTCCGTGCCGCCGGCCGGCGGCGTCTCGGACTGGAAGCGCGCGGTCGAGCGCGAGTCGGGCAGCATGCAGCCGCCGAGGCCGGCGACGAGGACGAAGGTCAAGTTGCGGCTCGTGAGCCGTGGCAGCCGATGCACTTCGGGATCTCCACCGATCGGGGTGAGGACTGGGACGAGAGGCGGCGCGCCCGCGCGCGCAGCGGCGACACTATCGACCGGGCGGGCGCTGGCTCGCAAGCGGGTCGCCTGCTAGTGTGCCGCCCCATGCGAATCCAGGTGCTCTTCTTCGCCGCGGCCCGGGAGCGCGTCGGCGCGAACGCCGCCCACTTCGACCTCGAGGCCGGCGCCACCCTCGGCACGCTGCGCGCCGCGCTCCTGGCCGCCCACCCCGAGCTCGAGGCCCTGCAGCGCCACGTGCGCTGGGCCCGCAACGAACACTTCACCCGCGACTTCGACGCGGCCCTGGCCGACGCCGACGTCGTCGCGCTCATCCCGCCCGTCTCCGGCGGCGCGCCCCGCGTCCTCCTGACCCACGGCGCCCTGGATGCCCGCGCCGTGGAGGCCCTCGTCGCCGGCCCCGATCGCGGCGGGCTCGTGACCTTCACCGGCACGGTCCGCGACCACACGGGCCCGCACGGCGTCGTGCGGCTGGAGTACGAGGCCTACGAGTCGATGGCCATGCGTGTGCTCGAGCAGATCGCGGACGAGGTCGCCGAGCGCTTTCCGGCCGCGCGCGTCGCCATCCACCACCGCCTGGGCGTGCTGGAGATCGGCGAGGCCGCGGTGGTCATCGCCGTGAGCACGGCCCATCGGGCCGCGGCCTTCGAGGCCTGCGCCTATACGATCGAGCGCCTGAAGGCGGACGTCCCCATCTTCAAGAAGGAGATCAGGACGGACGGCTCGGTGTGGGTCGGCCTGGGTCCTTGACGATCTCTTTCACGCGCTGAAGCGCGGTGCGGCCGAGCTTGCCGACGGCCACGCCGACGGGGGGGCCCGCCAGCAGCCCGCGGACCGCCTCGGCGATGGCCTCGGGGGTCACCGCGTCCAGGCGGCGCAGGCGCTCTTCGACGTCGGGCGGGTCGACCGGGTAGACCCGGTGCCCGGCCACGAGCAGCACCCGACCCTCGGCGCGCTCGACCATCGAGCGCAGGTGGAAGCGCGCGCGGAACCGCAGGCGCGCCAGCTCGTCGCCGCGCGGCGGATCCTCCACCAGACCCCGGAAGAGCGCGAAGGCCTCGGTGAAGAAGGTCGGCACCTTGGGGGCGCTGACCTGCGCGCCGATCTCGAAGGCGCCCACGTCCGGGTAGCGCTCCCAGTTGGCCCACTGGTCGTAGGCGAGGCCCAGGTCGTTGCCCATACGGCGGTGCAGGCGGCTCGCCAGGCCGTCGTCCAGCGCCATGCGGGCCATGGCCAGCGCCGGTGAGGTCGGGTCGAGCCCGCCGGGCGTGCGGTACACCAGCCGGCAGTCCACCTGGCTGCGGGCGTCGTCCACGTGCAGGAAACTCGGCTTGGCCACGGGCTGCGGCGCGGGCGGCAGGGCAGGGCGCTCGCCCGCGGGGAACGCCGCGAAGGCCTCGCTCATCCAGTCGAGGAGTTCGCCGGCGGGGTGGGGGCCGGCCACCGTCACGACCAGGTTCCCCGACACGTAGTGATGACCGTGGTGGCGGCGCAGGTCCCCCGCGTCGAACCGCTCGAGGTTGCGGGGGTTGCCCACCACGCTCTGCCCCAGGGGCGAGTCCGGCCAGAGAATCTGGCGAGAGAGCGTGTCGGCGTCCACCAGGCGGCCGCGCTCGTCCACCTCGTCCAGGGCCTCCTCCATGATGATCGAACGCTCGGACTCGATGTCGTGGAACGCCGGCGTGCCGAGGACCGCCGCCAGGAGTCGAACGGCGTCCCGTGTGTACTCGGGGCTGACCTGGTGCTCGAAGTGCGTGCTGTCGCGCGAGGTGTAGGCGTCCAGGGCCGTGCCCATGCGCTCGGCGGCCTCGTTGACCTCCTGCGCGGTGGGATGGACCGCGCAGCCCTGGAACACCATGTGCTCCAGAAAGTGGCTCAGGCCGGCGTCGCGCGGCGACTCGTAGCGCGCGCCGACGCGGACGTCGGCGGCCACCAGGGTCGTCGCTGTCTCGGGCATCGGCAGGGCCACGGCGCACAGGCCATTGGGCAGTTCACGGATTTCGGCGGCGATGGGGGGCAGGGGCAGGGGGGTCGACATGGCCGCAGCATGAATCGTCACGAGGGGATTTGACAAGCCGTCACACATGTATGATTGTTTGCCTACATTGTACGTCAATTGACTCCATTGGAGGACACGATGAAGACGCTGGCGATTCTCGGCGGTGCGGGTGCGGTCACGGCGGCGGTTGCGGGCGGTCCCGCGGCGATGATCATCGGCAACCTGGCGGCCCTCTCGGTCACGACGGCGCTCTTCCTGTCGACGCTGAACCTCCAGAAGACTCGTTGAATCGGGGCGGCGGGTCGGCTAGGTTGCGCGACTTTCCAGGAGCGCCCCACCCATGGCCGACGAACAGCCGCTGGTCTTCCAGGCCACCCTGGCCGATGTGCCCGGGGCCTTCAATCTGCAGGACGTCGAGCAGATCCGGACGCTCCTGAACGGCACCTCGGTCATCGACTGGCGGCGGCTGGCCTTCACCCGGCACGACCAGGTCGAGGCCTTCTTGCGGGTGAGCGGCTTCGATCTGGCGGACGCCCAGGATCGCATCCAGCTCGAGTCGGTGCACAACCGGGCGCTCGACTACCTCACACGGAACTTCGGCCTGCAGCTCAACGAGGGCGTGCTCGAGCTCGACGATCCGCGCGACCTCTTCCTGCTGGCCAGCCAGCCGGGGCCGGCGCAGCGGGACGCCTGCCGGGTCCTCAAGGTGATGCACGTGATTCATCACGTGGACGGCCGCGAGCTCCTGTTTCGCATGCCCATCGCGCTCTCCGAGCTGTTCCACCGCGTCGAGCAGCGCGTCTTCCGCGCGCTGGACGGCATGAAGGCCATGGGTGTCCGCGTCGCCGAGTTCAGCGGCAGCCGCAAGACGGCGGACTCCATCCTCACCAAGCTCCTGGCGCGCCGGGACAGCCTGGCCGCCGAGGTCCACGACAAGCTGCGCTTCCGCGTGGTGACCGAGGACCTCTCGGACGCCTTCGCCGCGCTCGTCTACCTGTCGAACCACCTCTTCCCGTTCAACTACGTGGTGCCCGGCGCCTCGCGGAACGACCTGGTCGACTTCCGCCGCACGCTCGAGGGGGACCCGCAGCTCTCGGCGCTGGTGGACCTGCTGCAGTTGCCCGTCGACTTCGAAGAGAAGCTGGACCGTACGCGGCAGAACATCTTCAGCGCCGCCGGCTTCAAGATGATCAACTTCGTGGTCGACATGCCCGTCCGCGTGGACGACATCGTCGAGGAGATGCCCGGCTACCGCCCCGAGTGGGGCCGTGTGGTCTTCAGCCTCGTCGAGTTTCAGCTCATGGACCGCATCACGGACGAGAGCAACAGCACGGGCGACAACCGGCACAGCCTGTACAAGGCCCGCCAGCACGTGCGCGTGCTCGAGCGTCTGAACGGCAACCAGGACGCATGACCCCGGAGTCTTTGCGCGCGGAGCTCGACGCCGAGGTCCGCGCCGCCCGCCGCATCACGTGGTCCCTGCGCCTGTCGGCGGTCGCCTTCGCCGCAGCCTACCTGACCACGGTCATCGTCCTGCGACGCATGGACCCGTTCTACCTGCTGCTCACCCTCGGCACATTGATCTCCGGGGCCAGCCAGTTCCTGTGGATCGAACGCTACCGGGTGCCGGCCTGTCTGGAGCGCCTCGCGCGCATGGAGCCCGCCGAGCGGGTGACCGCCTCGCCGCATGTCGAGGCCCTCTGGCCGCAGATTCGCGCGCGCCATGGCGCGGAGATCGCCGCCCTGGGGGAGCGCATGCTCCGCCGCGAAGAGATCGCCGCGCTCTCGCTCGCCGACGCCGTCGTGTTGGTCGCCGCGGCGAATCGCCCGGACTACGCGCCGAGGACGCGCCGCTGGGGCGTCTTCGTGATCTGCGCGCTCACCGCCGTGGCGGTGGCCTGTGTGCTCCACACGCCGGACCCGGCGTAGGGCGCCTCAGAACGCGTACATGATCCCGCCGACGATCTGGATGACGCTGTGCGCCTGGCTGGCGTCCTCCAGCTTCTCCTGGGTCGTCGGGGCGGTGTCCGTCCCGGCGGCGGGATCGGCCATGTCGGTCATCGCGGGCGTGGCTGCCGCCTTCGTGATCGACGCGATGCCGCCACCGTCCTTCGTCTCGTTCACGGGGTCGGTGAAGCTGCGCGAGTAGCCGGCGCCCACGTAGACGCTCATCGCGTCCGTCACGTCGAACTCGGCGCCGCCCTGCACCTTGAAGCCGAAGTCGAAGGTGTTGGCGCCGTCAATTTCGGAGGTGGCCGTCGAACTGCAGGTCTTCGACTGGCGCGCCAGGTCATTGGCCGTTGGGCAGGCGCCGATGCCCTCCTTGTAGTCGTCATCGGTCGTCGTCGACTGGTCGGAGCCGACCAGGAAGCCGGCGTAGATGCCGAGCCCCAGGTAGGGGCGGATGCTGCCGGCGGGGTAGTTCAGACGAATCCCGATGGGGATCTCGATGTAGCTCAGGGTCGTGTCGACCGTAACGGTCGTCAGTTGCTCCGGTTGGTCCGACTCGGCCTCGGAGGAGTAGCCCTTGGTCGAGTAGCCGAGGCCGAACTCGACGTCCGCGAAGCTCGCCAGGTTGTAGAGCGCCACGATGCCGGCGGAGAAGCCGACGTTCATGTTGGTCTCGATGCTGTCGTTGCCGAGCAGGGGATCGCCGCCGACGTTGGCGAGGTTGGCGCCGCCGGTCAGGCCGATGGCCCAGGTGGTTTCTTCTTCCTCGTCGTCGTTCGTCTTCGTCTCGCCGCGTTTCTTCGAGACCTTCTTCTTGGGCTTCGGCTTGGCGGCCGTCTTGGCGGCGGGCTTGGGCGCCGCTTTGACGGCGGGTTTCGCGGGGGCCGGGCCGGCGGCCAGGCCGACGGCGGGCAGGGTCAACGACAAGGCGGCGGCGATGAAGACGGGCAGGTGGGCGCGCGTGCGGGCCATGAAGGTTCCTTTCGATGATGAGGCGGAGCTTCGGGGTTCTCTTACGGTCGGCGGCCGGCGGGCTTGAGCCTGGGCTCGACCTGAACATCGCGCCGCTCGCCGAACCGGACCCGCTCCTCGTGGGCCTCGTATCCCTGACGCTCCACACGGACGACGTATTCTCGCGTCACGTCCAGATCGTGGAGGCTCTGCGGGGTGCGGCCGCGGCGCTGGCCGTCGACGACGACGTCCCCGGGGGGATTGCTGTCGACGAACAGCGAGCCCTTGGTGGGCACGAGCGCGACGTTGAGCGTCCGCGACACGCCGGGATCGGCGCGCAGCGTCTCGCGATGGGTCTCGTAGCCCTCGCGGCGGGCCTCGACGACGACGTCGCGACCGGAGGGCACGCTCAGGTAGCTGGCCAGCTCACCGGCGGTGACGACGTGTCCGTCGACCGTGAGGGCGGCGTCCGGCGGGCTGATCACGAACAGCACGCGGGCCGGCACGGCGGCCACGGGGGCGAGCTTGACCTGCTTCTCGGTGACCTCGTCCTGCCGGACGTCCACGGTGCCGACCCAGGGCTGGTACCCGTTGTGTTCCACGCGCAGCGCATGGGGGCCGACGGCCAGCTCCTTCTGCACGAAGGGGCTGCGCCCGGCGACGACCTGGTTGTCCACGTAGATCGTGACGTCTTCGGGGGGATCGACCCGGACCACCAGCCCCGCCGTGGGGCCGCCGGTCTTGTGGGCGTCCAGCGCCCGATAGGCCAGCACGCCGCCGGCGCCGGCGAGCAGCACGAGCGCCAGGGCCACCAGCAGATCGCGGCGCGTGCTGTTGCCGCTGCGGCGCTCGGTGGTCATCGCCAGGGGCGGGCGCGCGTCCACCGTGGCCGCCGCGGCCGGGGGCGCGGCCGCCGGCTGACGCGAGACGGCGGGGAGGGCATCGACCGTGGGGCGCATGTGGCGCGGCTGCGGGCGCGCGGGGGGGAGCTGCTTCTCCTCCAGGGGCTCCCAGAGGGCGGTCTCCTCTTCTTCCTCGATCGAGTTGAGCGACCCCATCATCGGCGCGTTGAGCGGGTCGTCGACCTTGGTCGCGTCCAGCTCGGTGCTGTCGTCCGGGGAGCTGGTGCCGTCGATCTCGGCGTAGATCTCGTGGCGGGCCTTCTCCTTGGCGATGTCCGCCGCGAAGTGCTCCACCATCCACTCGCCGAGCGCCTGGGCGTTGAACGCCCGGCCCATCGCGTGCCCGAGCTCGTTGAGGTCGTCCGCCATGTCCGAGGCCCAGGCGTAGCGGTCGTCCGGGTTCCGGGTCAGGGCCCGGAACAGGATGTTGTCCAGCTCCGGAGGCACCTCGGGGTTGGTCATGCTGGCCGCGGGGACCTCGGCGTTGCGCACCATCTCCAGGGTGGCGAAGTCGCTGTCACCCAGGAAGAGCCGCTTGCCGGTCAAGAGCTCGTGCACCACGGTGCCGATGGCGAAGATGTCCGACCGGTGGTCGATCTCGCGCGCGCCCTCGATCTGCTCGGGCGACATGTAGCCGAACTTGCCCTTGAGCACGCCGGCCTGGGTCTCCTGATAGTTCCGGGTGCGCGCCTTGGCGATGCCGAAGTCGATGATCTTCACGCCGCCGTCGTAGGAGACGATCACGTTCTGCGGCGAGACGTCCCGATGCACGATGCCGAGGGGCTCGCCGTCCTGACCCTTGCGGCGGTGGGCGTAGTCCAGGCCCTCGCACATGCGCGCGGCGATGTACGCGACCAGATGCACCGGCATCCGCACGCGGGTGCGCCGGAAGTAGTTGTGCAGCGACAGCAGGTCCTTGCCGCCGATGTACTCCATCGCGATGTAGTGATCGTTGCCCTCGCGGCCGAGGTCGAAGATCTGACAGATGTTCGCGTGCGTGAGCTGGACCGAGGTCTTGGCCTCGTTGACGAACATGTCGACGAAGTGAACGTCCTCGGCGAGCTGCGGCAGGATCTTCTTGATCGCGATGATCTTGGCGAAGCCTTTGACGCCGAACGACTTGGCCTTGAAGACCTCGGCCATGCCGCCGACGCTGATGCGCTCGAGCAGGATGTATTTTCCGAACGGTACCGGCTGCTGCACCGAGCGCTCCCTCGCGGCGACCCCCGAGCCTGGGGAAATCGTTCACGCAGCATAAACTGACCCACCCTTCACGCACACTTTCTTCGACGCCGTATGGGAAAGAGAAGAGCGCGTGAGCCGCTCGGAAGTCAGTGAAGGAGACGATCCGTGTTCGACGAAGCCAACCCCCCGCGGATCTTGTATGTGGACGATGAACCGTTCGTCCTCAATGCGTTCCGCCGGATCGTCCGCCTGTCGGGATTCGACCCCATCACGGTGTCGTCGCCCGAGGAGGCCCTCGCCTGGCTCGAACAGAATCCGGACGGCGTCGAGGTGGTCTGCAGCGACTACCGGATGCCCGGCATGACCGGCCTGGAGCTCCTCGGCGCGGTGCAGCGCCTGGCCCCCGGCGCCCACCGGATCCTGATCACCGCGCACCACGACTTCGAGGTCGCGGTGGACGCCTTCCAGGTGGGGATCTATCGACTGATCCCCAAGCCCTGGAAGCGGGAGCTGCTGATCGGCACGCTCACGGAGGCCGTGCAGAGCGTCCGTCTGGCGCGGGAGAACGAGCGCCTGAACCGCCTGGTGGCGCAGCACGCCGCCGATCTGGCCGAGCTGAACAACACGCTCGACCAGAAGGTCGCGCAGCGCACCGAGCAGGTGATCGGCAGCCTGGTGACCTGCCTGGACTACCGCGACGAGGAGACGATGGCGCACAGCAAACGCGTCAGCCTCTTCACCCGCGCCATCGCCGAGCACATGGGCCTGCCCGAGCCGGAGCTGACGGACATCGAGTGGGGCGCCATGCTCCACGACGTCGGCAAGATCGGCGTGCCGGACCGAATCCTGCTCAAGCCCGGCCGCCTGACGCCGGAGGAGTGGGTCATCATGCGGCGCCACGCCAGCATCGGCTTCCATATGATCGGCAAGATCGACTTCCTGGCCAACGCCGCGCGGCTGGTGGGCGACCATCACGAGCGCTGGGACGGCACGGGTTACCCCAAGGCCAAGCTGGGCGAGGACATCTACCTGGGCGCCCGCATCTTCGCCGTCGCGGACACGTTCGACGCCATCACCAGCGACCGCCCCTACCGGCGGGCGCAGTCGGACGACGCTGCCCGCGCGGAGATCCAGCGGGTCTCGGGCACACAGCTCGACCCGCGCTGCGTGGACGCGTTCTTGAGCATCGACGAGTCGCACTGGGCGCTCATCCGCGAGGAGGCGCGCGCCTGGGCGGCCGCGCAGACGGCCACGGGCGACGCCGAGCCCTTGAACAAGTCCGAATACCTGGTCGCGGTCTGAGGACTCGCCGGAGCAGGCCGCGGCGCAGAATTCCCGTTTCCGGCGACGCTGTGGCACAATGTGCGCATGCCGATGCGCCTTGCCCTCGTCCGTGATCCGCAGTCCGCCGAATACGTCAAGGCGATCGCCTTGCGCGAGAAGGACAAGCCCCGGGCTTTGAGCCTGTGGCAGGCCGCGCTGCAGCTCGATCCCGAGAGCGTCACGCTGGCCGGGCACGAGGCCCTCGCGCTGCTGGACGCCGGTCGCCGCGACGAGGTCGTCCAGAGCCTGTCGCGCATCCTGCCGCTCCATCCGCGGCACCCGCACATGCTCAATCTGTTCGGGGTGGCGCTGTACGAGCTCGGCCACGCGCACTCGGCGCTGCGGGTCTTCGAGCACCTGGCCACCATCGATCCGGACTACCCGCCGCTGGCGGGCAGCATGCAGAACGCCCGGAACGCCACGCGAAACGCGAAGCCGGCGCCGGCGGCGGTCCTGACGACCATCGAGCGCATCCTGACGGAGGCGAAGACGCGCCCCCGGCCGCGCCTGGCCGTCTGCATGATCGCCAAGAACGAGGCCGAGTTCATCGTCGGGGCCATCGAGTCGGTCACGGGACTGGCCGACGAGATCATCGTCGTGGACACCGGCTCGACGGACGACACCGTCGCGCTCGCCCGGGGCGCCGGGGCGCGCGTGGAGTTCTTCCCCTGGGTGGGGGACTTCTCCGCCGCCCGCAACGCGTCGCTGTCCTACGCCACCGCCGACTGGGTCCTCTGCCTGGACGCCGACGAGCGGCTGCAGAAGGGCTCGTTCTCGTCCGTGCGCGCCGTGATGGAGGAGGGGGGCGACCCCCACCGCGTCATCTGCGTGCGGATCATGAACTACACCCGCACGGGCCGGTTCATGAGCGACGGCTTCAGCGGGCGCCTCTTCCGCAACGTGCCCACCATGAAGTTCCACGGGCGCGTACACGAGGAGGTCGGTGGCGACCGGGCGGACGTGGCCACCGACTACCGGCTGGACATCAACTTCGATCACTACGGGGCCGACCCCGAGGTGATGAAGGAGAAGGCCAAGGACGCCCGCAACATCGAGCTGCTGGAGTCGCGCCTCAAGGAGAAACCCGACGACCTGCTGACGTGGTTCTACCTGGGCTCCCAGCACGCCACGGCGGGCCGCCTGGAGCCCACGCAGCGCGCGTTCGGCAAGGTGGTGGAGCTCTTCGAGCGCAACCCCGGCGGCTACAGCATGGTCATCCGCAACCTGCCCGTGCCGTTCAGCTACGTCGGCTACGTGCGGGCGCTCGCCGACGCCGGCCGGACCTCGCAGGCCATCGAGGTGGGCAACCGCGGCCTGGCCCGGTTCCCGGACAACCCGGACCTCTGGTACCACACGGCCTTCGGCTACATCTTTCAGCACGACTTCGCCAACGCCCGGCGCTACCTGCAGAAGGCGCTCGAGGTCGAGCCCACGGGCTACGGCGTGATCGGCATGCAGAACCGGAGCATCCAGCTCTGGCGCGCCGAGAAGTTCCTGGGCGACATGGACTATGAAGAAGGCCTCCGCAAGGACGCCTACGCCCACTACTGCCGGATCGCCGACAAGATGCCCGAGGGCCACGACGACGTCGTGCCCATCGCCGCCCGGCTCGTCGAGCTCGCCTGCGATCAGGAAGACTTCGACCGCGTGCCGGCGTTCACGCTGCGATACATGCAACTGCGACCGACCGAGCACCACGTCGCCCTGCAGGTCGCCCGTTTCCTGCACGAGAAGGCGGGTCCCCAGTCCGCCTACGATCTGCTCGTCGGCCTTTGGACGGACGTGCCCGCGACACGGGTCCTCCCGGACATCGCCCTCGCCATCGGCCAGGTCGCCGAGGAGGCCGGCGAGGACCAGGAGGCCCTGCGCTGGTACGAGAAGGTCATGGAGGCCGGGCCCGTGTCCGCCGGGTTCCTGACGAACCTCGCGCAGCTCCTCATCCGCAACGGCATGAACGAGGCCGCCGCGGAGGTCCTTCGCGCCGCCCGCGCACAGGTGGCCGCCGGTGAGGGAAAACCGCGTGTTTAATGTGGCCGCATAAGTCCGTTCCGCCTATGATTTTGCGCTGAGTCGTGGGATACCCACATGCTCCGCGCGCTGACCGGGAGTGAGAAAATGTCCATTCTGGAGAGCCTCGCCGAAGCGCACCCGCTGACGCCGGCGGCCGTGCGACTCAAGGCGGCGCTTCTGTTTCACGGCGTCGACTACGACCCGTGTCCCGGGCGCGCGGGCGAGTGGGCGTTTCCCAGTCACATGCCCATCACGCTGCTGCCGGGCGAGCCGCTTCACAACGGTCAGAACAAGTTCTACACGCCGCAGCTCATCCGATTTCCGGACGACACGCAGGCCCGCCTGCGGGTCAAGCGCGAGAGCCGCTTCCGCATCGTCGATGGCGACGGCGACCGCGTTTTCACGCTGCTCGAGGACGGCAAACCCGTCACCTCGCTGACCTTCGAGCCGAAACTGCCCTGGGCCGAGGCGCTCACCCACGATGGCACGCCGATGCGGGCCAGCGGTCTCGTCCAGCACGGCGACATGCTGGTCCTCAACGTCGCGCCGGGCTGCGAGTACTTCGTCGTGCCCAAGGTCGGGATGGCCGGCAAGACGGACAACATGAGCTGCACGTTCTGTCTGTACGGCGTGCCCGATCCGCAGCGGCTCGACGCCCTCGGGCAGAAGCTCTACGAGGCCGGCCTGCCGACACAGACGCTCGACCGCGTGTCCGAGGCCTGCCACCACCCCGAGACCCACGCCCGCCACCTGTATCTGGTGGGCGGCAGCATGCTGAGCATGGCCGCCGAGGGCGAGCGCTACCTGCAGATCTCACGGCACCTGGCCGAGCAGGGTCTGACCGACCGCTACTACGTGGCCTGCGGCTCCGGCGCCATCGAGCGCGGGCACATGGAGCAGATGAAGGACGCCGGCGTGCGCGGCGCCTGCTTCAACCTCGAGGTCTGGGATCCGGCGCAGTTCGCCCGCATCTGCCCGGGCAAGAACGCCACGGTCGGCCGCGACCGCTGGCTCGCCTCGCTCGAGGAGGCCGTGGACGTCTTCGGCCCCGGCAACGTGATGTCCGCCTTCGTCGGCGGCGCCGAGCTCGAAGGGGACGGAGCCTTTCGAAGCGCCGAGGAAGCGCTCGAGAGCAACCTCGCCGCCGCGGAGTATCTGATCCCCCGCGGGATCGTGCCGACGTGGTCGATCTTCTGGAAGGTCACGGGCAAGGCGCGCGGTGAAGAGTCCTTCTACACGCTCGATCTCTTCCTGCGCCTGAACGAGGCCACGGCCGCGCTGCGGGCCAAGGCGCAACGATTCACGAATCCGGAGTTCTTCTGTCGGCGTTGTGCCTATATGGAACTGGAACCGGATTTCGACTTCTCTCAATTCTACCGCTCTTCTAATTCTGCTAATTCTTCGCTACCGTGACGATCAGCCTTCGGGGCATCGCGGAAGCACCCAGGTCGCATCAGGGGGATCGTATGCAGGTGACCGACGTTCAGAACAAGGTGATGACCACGGGCCAGGTCGCTCGCGTGTTCAGCGTGAACATCAACACGGTCATCAAGTGGTTCGACGAGGGCAAACTCGCCGGATTCCGCTTGCCCCGTTCGAACGAGCGCCGCATCTACCGTGAGAGCGTGCTGACCTTCATGAAGGAGCACGGCATCGCCAACGAGCTGCTCCAGACCTACGAGGACAACCAGAAGGTCCGTCGGCGCGGTCGCAAACCCGGTAGCACGGCGGCGGCGCTCGCCCAGGCCGCGGCGGCCGCGAGCGGCCCCGAGCTGCGCATCTTCCCGCGCAAGCCCGTGGAGCTCTCCGCGCGCATCCAGGGCGGCCTCGAGGCCGAGGACACGCCGGTCATGGTGCGCAACCTCAGCCTCGGCGGCGCCTTCGTGACGGGCTTCAACCCGGCCCGGCGCCTCATCCCCGAGGAGTTCCGCCTCATCGTCGACGGTACGGACGGCGCCCCCCACCTGGACACGACCTGCGAGGTCGTCCACGTACGCCGGACCGAGAACAACGGGCTCACGCTCGGTTGTCGCTTCACGCGGGTTGATCCGCGGACGCTGCAGAGTTATCTCGCCACCATCTGAGCGTCTCTCGCGCTCTCCCACTGCCCCCCGGGGGCCGCCCATGTCCGCCCAGATCATCGATGGCAAGGCCGTCTCGGCGCGCGTCCGCGCCGAGGTCGCCGAACGTGTCCGGGGCCTCGTCGCCCGCGGCGTCACTCCGGGCCTGACGGTCCTGCTCGCCGGCGAGGACCCGGCCAGCGCGACGTATGTCCGCAACAAGGAGAAGGCCGCGCTCGAGTGCGGCATCCGCGGCGCCACGCTGCGCTTCCCCGCGGACGTGTCCGCCGCCACGCTCGCCGCCGAGCTCGACCGGCTCAACGCCGATCCCGAGGTCGACGGCATCCTGGTGCAGCTCCCGCTGCCGCCGGGCATCAGCGCCGAGGACAGCCGCGCCCTGCAGCGCCGCATCGCCCCGGAGAAGGACGTCGACGGTTTCCTGCCCTTCAATCAGGGGCTCCTGATGATCGGCGAGCCCGGCTTCGTGCCCTGCACCCCCGCGGGCTGCATGCGCCTGCTGGCCGAGGCCGGCGTCTCCCCGCGCGGCAAACACGCCGTCGTCGTGGGCCGCTCGAACATCGTCGGCAAGCCCATGGCGATGCTCCTGCTCGCCGCGGACGCCACGGTCACCATCGCCCACAGCCGCACCCCGGACCTCGCCGCCGTCGTCCGCACGGCGGACATCGTGGTCGCCGCGGTCGGTCGGCCGGGCCTCGTGCGCGGCGACTGGCTCAAGCCCGGCGCCGTCGTCCTCGACGTCGGCATCAACCGCCTGCCCGACGGCAAACTCGGCGGGGACGTCGCCTTCGCCGAGGCGGTCTCGGTGGCCTCGGCCATCACACCCGTGCCCGGCGGCGTGGGCCCGATGACCATCGCCTGCCTGCTCGAGAACGTCTGCCGCGCCGCCGAACGACGCCTGCCGCCCGCTTGACCGGGGCCGGTTCCCCGGCGCCGTGAAACGCGTTACAGTCCCGGCCGTTTTCGCGTCTCTCCTCCCCCCAACGCATCCCGCGGAGGTCCCGTGTCCCTGCTTCGCACCCCGCTCTACGAGAAAGTGAAGGCCGCCAACGGCCGCTTCGTGTCCTTCGGCGGCTGGGAGATGGCCGTGCAGTTCGCCGGCATCCAGGCCGAGCACGACGCCGTCCGCAACGCCGCCGGCCTGTTCGACGTCAGCCACATGGGCGAGATCGAGATCAAGGGGCCCGAGGCGCTCGCCGCGGTGAACCGGCTGATCACGAACGACCTCGAGCGCATCGCCGACGGCCAGGCCGTGTACACCTGCATGTGCCAGCCGGACGGCGGCATCGTGGACGACCTCGTCGTCTACCGGTACTCGACGCAGCACATCTTCATCTGCTGCAACGCAGCGAACCGGGAGAAGGACTTCGCCTGGATCGCCGAGCACCTGACGGGCGACGCCAAGGCGGTCGACCGCTCCAACGAGTTCGCGCAGCTCGCCGTTCAGGGTCCCGCCGCCCCGGCGCTCGTGCAGCGCCTGACGAAGACGGACCTCACGCCCATCAAGCGCTACTGGTTCACCGAGGGCCAGGTCGCCGGCGTCCCCACCATCATCAGCCGCACGGGCTACACCGGCGAGGATGGTTTCGAGCTCTACCTGCCGCTCGACGGCGCGGCCCAGGTCTGGGACGCCCTCTTCGCCGCCGCGGAAGGGCAGCTCTCGCCCATCGGCCTCGGCGCCCGCGACACGCTGCGCCTCGAGGCGCGCATGGCGCTCTACGGCAACGACATCGACTCGACCACCACGCCCCTCGAGGCGGGCCTGGGCTGGGTCACCAAGCTGGACAAGAAGGCCTTCATCGGCCTCGAGGCCCTGCAGGCCCAGAAGGCCGCCGGCCTGAAGCGCAAGCTGGTCGGGTTCAAGATGAACGGCCGCCTGCCCGCGCGGCACGGTTACCCCGTGGTGGACGCCGCCGGCGCCGCCATCGGCACCGTGACCAGCGGCAGCTTCTCGCCGACCCTCAAGGAGTGCATCGGCCTCGCCTACGTGCCCGTGGGCCAGGACGCCATCGGCAGCGAGATCCGCATCCAGATCCGCGATCGCGCCGAGGCCGCGACGATCGTCAAGACGCCCTTCCTCCAGCGCTGATCGCACAGCGCCCCGACCGAACGCCGACGCAGGAGAGCACAATGGGAAGCCCCGAGAACCTTCGCTACACCGACGACCACGAGTGGGCCCGCCTCGAGGCGGACGGCACGATCACCGTCGGCATCACGGATCACGCCCAGGACGCCCTGGGGGACGTCGTCTTCGTCGACCTGCCCGCCGTGGGCAAGTCGGTGGAGCCCAAGGGCACGTTCGGCGTGGTCGAGTCCGTCAAGACGGTCAGCGACCTGTACGCGCCGTGCGGCGGCGAGATCGTCGCCATCAACGACGGCCTGCGCGACGCCCCCGAGCAGGTCAACAAAGACGCCTACGGCCAGGGCTGGATCGTCCGCATCCGCCCCGCTGGCGCGGACGCCCTCGCCGGCCTCAAGAGCGCCGCCGAGTACGACGCCTACCTCGCCACGCTCTGAGGCGCGGGCCGCTCAGGCGGCCTTCGGCGCCGCCCGGCGCATCACCTTGACGGTATCGCCGGCCCCCTTGTGGAGCAGGGTCCGGATCTGCTGGATCAGCTCGTCCGTCACCCGTGTGCCGCGGGGCGCCAGCACGTGGCCGCTCGGCAGGCGCAACTCCTCGCCGAGCATCATGCCCGGCGTGACGGCCGCGGCGTCGATGTCCGCGAGCTCCATGTTGCTCAGCTCGGCGCGGCGCAGCGCCGAGAAGCGACCGAGGATGTCGGGATCGTAGACCCCCTCGCGGAACGACATCTCGCAGAGCGCGTCCATCGGCGGCAGGCCACCCACGGCCAGGACGTCGAAGTCGATGCATACGCGCAGCACCCGCGCGCTCGGGGGCGGCACGCGGCGCCCGTTGGGGCCATCGGCGCCGGCGGCGGGCAGGTGGAGCGTCTCCAGCGCACGGCGGATCTCCTCCGTCCGCGGCATGCTGGCGATGAGCTTGGCGGCGACGAGGGTCACGCTGTCCGCGGCGACCTGCTCGCGGTCACTCAGCTCCGTGCCCTCGTAGACCTTGCGTGCGATCTCCGGGGGCAGGGCCACGGCGCCGAGCTGCGAGAGCATCGCGCCGAGCTCGATGGCCCAACGGTCGGGCAGCTTGAGGTCCGCGGCCAGCTCGGCCGCGTGGTCCCGAACGCGCTTGGCGCGGTTGAGCGCCGCGGGTCGGCTCAGCGCCAGCGTCCCGGTCAGCGCATTGATGCTTCCCAGGAGCGTGGCCTGGGCCAACGCTCGCTCCTCGGCCTGCTGTCGATGGTGCTCCGCGGCGATCGTCAGCGCCTCGATCAGGTTCTGCGGCGGGCAGGGTTTGAGCAGCAGCCGGAAGATCCGGCCGTCGTTGATGGCGGCCATGGCGGTGGGCAGATCGGCCTGGCCGGTGAGCATCATGCGTACGGTCTGGGGGGCGCGCCGGGCGGCCTCGCTGAGCACCTCGACCCCGCCGATGTTGGGCATGCGCAGGTCGCAGACGATCACGGCGAAGGGCCCGTCGCGCAGCAGCATCTCGATGGCCTGGCGACCGTCCGTGCTGGTGTGGACCTCGAAGAGCTTGCGCAGGTTGACGCGGAACCCCTCGAGCACGTGGGACTCGTCGTCGACGCACAGAATCTTGGGTTTCACCTCGGCCATCGTGGTCACCTCGTCAGGGTCGTCGCGTCCGTCGGCAGTCGCAGCGTGAACGTCGTGCCCGCGCCGAGCGTCGTGTCGAATCGAAGAGTTCCGCCGTGTCGCTCGGCGATGGCCCGGGCGATGGCCAGGCCTTGGCCGGTGCCGCGTCCCACCGGCTTCGTCGTGAAGAACGGCTCGAAGATGCGCTCGCGGACCTCGGCGGGGATGCCGCCGCCGGTGTCGCCGATCTCGACGACGACGTCCCCGGCGTCGACGAAAGAGCGCACCGTCAGCACACCGCGCACCTGCTCGGCGCGGAAGACGTCCGCCATCGCGTGCCCGGCGTTGACGATCAGGTTCAGCAGCACCTGCCCGATGTCGCCGCCGTGGCAGCTCACCAGGGGCAGGGGGCGCAGGTCGAGCGCCACGTCCGCGACGTACTTGTACTCGCTGCGGGCGACCGTCAGGGCGTTGTGGACCGTGCGGTTCAGGTCCGTGGCGGCGCGGGCCTTCTGCGCCGGGTGCGAGCACTCGAGCATGGCGCCGACGATCTCGGCCACGCGGGCGATGCCGTCGACGGCACGCACGAAGGCCGGCGGCGCGTTCTCCATCACGAACTCGAGGTCGGCCTCGGCGAAGAGGGCGTCGAGCTGCCGCGCGAACTCCGGACCCGACACGGCGCCGCTCGCCAGACCCTCGCGGGTGTCGCGGCAGGCGTGGGTCAGGAGCGTCATGGCCTCGAACGACTCGCGCAGGAAGTGCAGGCTGTCGCCCACGTACTGCACCGGCGTGTTGATCTCGTGGGCCACGCCCGCCGCGAGCTGCCCGACGGCCTCGAGCTTCTGCTTCTGCCGGATCTCCAGCTCCATCCGGCGGCGCTCGCGCAGATCGGCGGCCACGCAGATGTACATCGGCGGCGCCTCGTCGGGGCGGCCCGCGGCGGCCAGCGAGGTCTGCACCGGGATGCGGTGGCCCTCGCGATCGAGCCAGGTGCGCTCCTGCGACACCACCTGTCGTTCGCCGAGCAGGGCGGTCAGGGCCTCGCCCGTGAACGCGTGCTCGACCTGGATGTCCGCGAACGCTTTCCCCAGGATCTCGTCGCGGCCGTAGCCCAGGAGGCGCAGGGCCTGGTCGTTGGCGCTGAAGACGAAGCCGCGGGCGTCCACGATGACCAGCGCACCGGGCAACACCCGGTTGACCTCGCGGATGAAGTCGGCGGTGCGCGCCACCTCGAGCTGCAGGTCGTCGAGCTCGCGCTGCTTGCGGTCGAGCGCGTGCTCCAGGAACTCGATCCGAGCCGACGGCGACTCGGCATCGCGGGCGTCCCGAGGCGAAGGCGGGACCGCGGCCCCGTGGTTCAGCGGGTGGAAAGCGACGGGGCTGGGGCTCGGGGGGCTCATATCCGCAAACCACCCAACGGCACTCGCGGCAAACGAGTGAAACGCGGGGGCTGCGCACACCCGGCTAAAAGAGCTTGAAGCCCCCGGACTCGATGTCCAGCGTAAACCGGTAGGTGATGCGGATGATGCCGTCGTCGTCGGCGATGCCGCGGGGCGGGTTGGGGAAAGGCTGCGCCTCGCGCACCGCCTGGAGCGCCACGTCGTCCAGGAAGGCCGCGCCCGAGTTCCGGAGCACGTAGACGTCCTGCAGGCTGCCGTCGAGCTTCAACTCGATGCGCAGCACGGTGATGCGGTCCCGCACGCCGTAGACGCGTCCGTACGGGTCGTGCCGACGGTAGGCTCCGACGACGTTCCAGTGCTCGTAGATCTCCTCTTTCAGTCGGTTGTAGAACCACGCGTGTTTGTAGGCCCGCGTGTTCAGGAACGTGCCGTTGCCCTTGTCGATGTCGTCGAGGTCGTCGACGTTGCCCTCCTGCCGGGCGAGGTCCTGGGGCCCGATCGTCGGCAGGAGCGAGCGGAAGTCCCGGGGGCCGGGGTTCCCGCCGAGGGGCCCCGCGCCGCCGGCGATGATCTCCGGCTTGGCGGTCTGGTCACCCTCGCTCGGCTCCGCGCGCGCCGCCGTGCCGAAGGGATCGTCCACCGTGGGACTCTCGGGGGCGGCGCGGCCCGGCTGCGCCTTCTGGGCGGGCAGGGGCAGGCCGCGGTCTTTGCTGGGGTCGTCCGTCGCGTCCCCCGTGCCGGGGATCTTGCGGGCGGCCTGCGCGCGGGCCGGTTCGGGCTTCTCCTTGGTGGCCGTGTTCGGGTCCGTGGTGTTGCCGTTCTTGTCGTCCCCGGCGGAGACCACGGGCACGTTGCCCTTGCTCATGTCCGGCTGCGGCACGCCGTTGAGCGCGCTGACCTGCTCGTGGTCCGTCTTGCTGTTGAACTCGCTGACCTTGTCCGCCCGGTCCGGGATCTCCTCGCGCGGGGGCGGCGGAATCGACACGATCTGGCCGTCGGGGCGCTCGTCCGGGGCTTTGCTTGGCGGGGCGGGCGGCTCCGTGGGCGGGGCGGGGGCCTCCGGCGGCTGCGGCGCGGCCATGGCGGGCGGGGTCGGCCCCAGGAGCTTCTCCAGCTCGGACTCCGTGAGGAACGTGGCCGAGACGCTCGCGTCCTGGCCCGGCGTCGCCGTGTCCTCCGCGGGCTTGGCCGCCATCTTGTGGTGCGGCGGGTGCACGATGAAGCGCAGCACCTCGGGCACGACGAGCAGATGCACCCCGACCGCGGCCGCGAGGGCCAGCAGGTGATTTGAAGCTCGGGGTTCGGGTCGGCGTCGCATGGATCTCAGCCCAGAACCTCGCGAGGCGCGTCGGGAATTTCAAGTCCCCTGGCGCGGCGGGTCAGTTGGCGTAGCTTTCGAGCGGCGGGCAGGTGCACACCAGGTTGCGGTCGCCGTAGGCGTTGTCCACTCGGCCGACCGTGGGCCAGAACTTGAAATTCCGGGTGGCGGGCGAGGGGAAGACCGCCTGCTCGCGGCTGTAGGGGTGCGTCCACTCGGCCGTGACGAGGGCGTCCATGGTGTGGGGCGCGTTCTTCAGCGGGTTGTCCGTGCGGGACATCTCGCCGCGCTCGATGGCCCGGATTTCTTCCCGGATCGAGATCATCGCGTCGCAGAAGCGGTCGAGCTCGGCCTTGGACTCGCTCTCCGTCGGCTCGATCATGAGCGTGCCCGGCACGGGGAACGACATGGTCGGCGCGTGGAAGCCATAGTCCATCAGGCGCTTGGCGACGTCTTCGACCTCGATCCCGGAGCCGGCCTTGAGGCCGCGGAGGTCGATGATGCACTCGTGCGCCACGAAGCCGTGCTCGCCCTTGTAGAGCACGGGGTAGTGGGCGTCGAGCCGATGGGAGATGTAATTGGCGTTGAGGATGGCGACCTCGGTCGCGTTCCGCAGGCCCGTGGCGCCCATCATGGCGATGTACGCCCAGGAGATCGTGAGCACGCTGGCGCTGCCCCAGGGGGCGGCCGAGATCGGGTGAATGGCCTGCGGGCCGCCGACGCCGTGGGCCACCGGGTGCCCCGGCAGGAACGGCGCGAGGTGGCCGCGCACGCCGATGGGGCCCATGCCCGGGCCGCCGCCGCCGTGCGGGATGGCGAAGGTCTTGTGCAGGTTCAGGTGGCAGACGTCCGCGCCGATGTCGCCGGGGCGGCACAGGCCGACCTGGGCGTTCATGTTGGCGCCATCCATGTAGACCTGGCCGCCGTGGCGGTGGACGATCTCGCAGATGTCCTTGATGCGCGTCTCGAAGACGCCGTGGGTCGAGGGGTAGGTGACCATGAGCGCCGCGAGGCGGTCGGCGTACTTCGCCGCCTGGGCCTCGAGGTCGGCGAGATCCACGTTGCCGTGGGCGTCGCACTTGACCACCACGACCTCGAAGCCGGCCATCGCCGCCGAGGCCGGGTTGGTGCCGTGGGCGCTGACCGGGATCAGGCAGACGTTGCGGTGGGCGTCCCCGCGGCTCTGGTGCCAGGCGCGGATGACCAGCAGGCCGGCGTACTCGCCCTGCGAGCCGGCGTTGGGCTGGAGCGACACGGCGTCGAAGCCCGTGATCTCGGAGAGCCAGCCCTCGAGCTCCTTGAACAGGCGGTGGTAGCCGCGGGCCTGGTCGGCGGGGGCGAAGGGGTGCAGGCTGCCGAACTCGGGCCACGTGACGGGACGCATCTCCGTGGTGGCGTTCAGCTTCATGGTGCACGAGCCCAGCGGGATCATCGACTGCACGAGCGAGAGGTCGCGGCTCTCCAGGCGGGCCAGGTAGCGGAGCATCTCCGTCTCGGACTGGTGCTGGTGAAACACCGGATGTCCCAGGAAGCCGCCCTGACGGCCCAGGGCGCCGAGGCCCACGTCCGCCCGGGCGATGAGCGCCTCGATGTCCGCCGCGGGCTGCCCGAAGGCCGCCAGCAGGTCGCGCAGGTCGTTGACCGTCACGGTCTCGTCCAGCGCGATTCCGACGCTGCCGTCGCCGAAGTCGCGCAGGTTGATGCCGCGCGACAGGGCCGCCGCGAGCACGTCCCCGGCGCCGGGGGCGGGGCGGACGCGCAGCGTGTCGAAGATGGGCCCGTCGGGCACCGTGGCCCCGCCGGCGCGCAGGCCCTCGCGGAGCGTCGCCGTGAACAGGTGCACGCGGCGGGCGATGTCCGTCAGCCCCTGGGGGCCGTGGTAGACGGCATAGGCCGCCGCCACGTTGGCCAGGAGCACCTGGGCCGTGCAGATGTTGCTGGTGGCCTTGTCCCGGCGGATGTGCTGCTCGCGCGTCTGCAGCGAGAGCCGCAGCGCGGGCCGACCCGCCGTGTCCTTCGACACGCCGATCACCCGGCCGGGGATCTGGCGCTTGAAGGCGTCCGTGGTGGCCATGTAGGCGGCGTGCGGTCCGCCGAAGCCCATGGGCACGCCGAAGCGCTGCGTGGAGCCGATGGCCACGTCCGCGCCGACCTCGCCGGCCGGGGCGTAGAGCGTCATCGCCAGGGGGTCGGCCGCCAGCACGCCGAAGCTGCCGGCCGCGTGGGCGCGGGCGAAGAAGTCGCGGTAGTCGAAGAGCACGCCGTCCGTCGTGGGGAACTGCACCAGCACGCCCACGAAGCCGCGCGCGAGGTCCGCGGTGCGGTGGTCACCCACGACGAGCTCGATGCCCAGGGCCTCCGCGCGGCCGCGCACGACCTCGATGGTCTGCGGGTGGCAGGCCTCGGAGACGAAGAAGCTCGCCGGGCCGGAGGCCGTGCGGACCCGCACGCACAGGGCCATCGCCTCGGCGGCGGCCGTGGCCTCGTCCAGCAGCGACGCGTTGGCGACGGGCAGGCCGGCGAGGTCCGAGACCAGGGTCTGGTAGTTGAGCAGCATCTCCATGCGGCCCTGGGAGATCTCCGCCTGATAGGGCGTGTACTGGGTGTACCAGCCCGGGTTCTCCAGGATGTTCCGCAGGATGACACCCGGCGTGATCGTGCCGTGGTAGCCGAGGCCGATGTACGACCGCAGCACGGCGTTGCCCTCGGCCATCGACGCCAGGCGGGCGAGCAGGGTGCTCTCGGCGAGGCCGGCGCCCAGGTCCAGCTCGCGACCGAGCCGGATGGCGGCCGGCACGGTCTGCTCGACGAGCCCGGCGAGGCTGTCGAGGCCCAGGGACGCGAGCATGCTCTGCTGCTCGGCCGGCGTGGGGCCGATGTGGCGGCGGGCGAAGGTGTCGAGCGGGGCGAGGGCGAGGGGCGTCTTCATCGTGGGGGGCTCTTCCTGGGCGCCCGTACCGGCGCCTCTGGCGGGGCATTTTGATTCTACTCGTCAGGCGACACAAGCCCGTGGTAGCCTGAAGAGCACACCGACTGGGGGATTCGTTCCGATGCGTGGACGCCGCGGATTCACGCTGATCGAGTTGATGATCGTCGTGGCGATCATCGGCGTCCTCGCGTCGCTGGCCATCCCCGCGTTGATGCAGAGCATCCGCCGGAGCAAGACCTCCGAGGCGACCATGAACATCCGCCGGATCTTCGATGGCGCCATCACGGCCTACCAGGCCGACGCCACGAGCCGAGCCGGTGGTGTGCTCGCGGCGACCTTCCCCGGCCCGGTCAGCGCGACTCCGAGCGAGAACGAGTGCTGCGCCAACGGCAACATGCGGTGCCCGGCGCTGGCGACGGCCTTCGATCACCTGACCTGGCACAAGCTCCAGTTCTCGATCGATGACCCCCATTTCTTCTGGTACTCGTTCGACAGCGAGGGCGCGGGCACCACGGCGTCGTTCACGGCTCGGGCCAACGGCAACCTCGACTGCGACGACGTCTACAGCACCTTCGAACGCATTGGCTTCGTCGACCTTCAGGGCGGCGTGACCGGTGGCGCCGGCGTGTTCAAGAACAACGTGACCGAGTAGTCAGCCCCGCGCGGCGACCATCGCCCGGGCGAGCTCGAGGTCCACGCGGCCGTCACGCTTCAGCGCCGTCCCGACGATGCAGGCGTCGGCGCCGAGGCTGCGCAGGTTCTCGACCGTCGTGCCGCTGCCGACGACGACCGGGGTCCCCGGGACGGCGCGGCGCAGGGCGGCGACCCGCTCGGGATCCGTCGGTGCGCCCGTGCCCGTGCCGGACACGATCAGCGCGCTCGCGCCGCCGCGATGGACGGCGTCCTGCGCGGACTGAACGAGATCCACCGGGCCGAGCGGGGCGGCGTGTTTGACGAGCACGTCCGCCAGCACGGCGACATCGCTGCGCAGCGCCGCGCGCCGGCGCAGGAGGCGGGCGGCGCAGCCCTCGATGATGCCCTGGTCCGTGAGCATCGCGCCCGTGAGCACGTTGACCCGGATGAAGCGGGCGCCCACCGCCACGGCGATGCCGAGGGCCGAGAGGCCGTCGTTCCGCAGGGCGTTGATGCCCAGGGGCAGCGCCGGCGCGGCCTGGCGGACGGCCCAGGCGCAGCGGGTGAGCGCGGCGACGGTCTCCGGGGGCAGGTCGTCCTTGAAGAACGGCGTGTCGTGGAAGTTCTCGACCATGATCGCGTCGAAGCCGGCGTCGGCCAGGACCCGCGCGTCGGCCGCGGCGGCTTCGGCCACGGCCTCGAGATCTCCGGCGAAGTCCGGGGCGCCGGGCAGCGCGGCCAGGTGCACCATGCCGATGAGGTAGGGTCGCGCGGGGGCGACGGGGAGCGTGAAGGGGGTCATGGGGTCTCCTCGGGGTCGGAGCGGCGGCCGAAGAGGCGCCGCCACCAGGATACGGGGGCCGGCGGGCGGCGGGCCAAGACCAGGTCGCCCCGAAAGGCGTCCAGCCAGCCGCCCCGCTCGGGGATGGTCGCGAAGTCGGCCTCGGGATCGCGCTCGGCCGTGACGGGGCCGAGGCCATCTTCCGGGTCGTAGGTCCAGGGCGGCGGGCCGGGCAGCTCGACGAAGTGGTCGCCGTCGATCTCCCAGCGGTGGGGGCCGAGGGGGTGGCCGTCGCGCCAGAAGCCCGCGTCCACCGGCAGACCCCGCACCCGGCGGAAGTTCACCATCTGCGCGGCGTCGAAGCGGTCGAGACCGTCGAGCCCGGCGCGGCCCTCCCAGTGGTGCGTCAGCTCGTGGAGCAGGGTCTCCTCGATCTCGCCCTCCCAGTCGAAGGCTTCGGACTCTCGGGCGGTCGCGACGAAAGAGCCGTACCAGAGGTGGACCAGGCTCCGGCGGTCCAGAGGGCTCTGGCCCCCCGTCGCGTCGAGGGCGTCGTCCAGGGCGCCGAAGGCGGCTTCGCAGGCGCCCATGAGCCACACGCCGGGGTTCTCCTCGTCGGGCTCGGCCTCCCAGTGTACCAACAGAACGGCGCCCGCGCGGTAGCGGGCCGGGATCTCGTCCCAGAACTGCTCGGCGTGCCGACGAAAGGTGTTCTTCTTCATGGGTGCCGTCGACGGCGCCCAGACGCGGGCCTTCATGCGCGGAAGATGCCCCAAAGTCCGCCCGACCGCCACGGGGCCCGCGCGGGTCGCGCTTCCCGCCGGCGCGGGCGTCGGGTAGAAGGCGGCATGCCGTCTCGCCCGAATCCCCCGATGCCGTTCAACCCGCTCACCGCCCTGCACCGCGCGGCCGCCATCGCCAGCGTCGCGGTGGCGCTGTCCGTCGCCTGCGGCGGGCCCGCCGCGATCGAGGGCCCACCGCCCGAAGGAGCGCCCATGTCGCCGCCCGTGGTCCTCACCGCCGCCCACGTCGTCACGCTCGCCGGGCCGGCATCGCCCCAGGCCCCCGGGGGCGCGGCGACGGACGCCGTCGTCGTGTCGGCGGGCCGCATCGTGTTCGTCGGTCCGCGGGACGCGGCGCGCGCCGCGGCCGGTCCCGAAGCCGTCGAGCACGACTACCCCGGCGCCACCATCGTGCCCGGCCTCGTGGACGCCCACGCGCACCTCACGGGTCTGGGCAAGGCGCTCATGGAGGTCGACCTGAACGGCGCGCACAGCGTCGACGAGGCCGTGGAACGGGTGCGGCTCGCCGCGGCGAACGGCCCCCGCGAGGGGTTCGTCGAGGGCCGCGGCTGGGACCAGAACGACTGGCCGGGTCAGGCGTTCCCCGAGCACGGGCCCTTGTCTGCGGCTTTTCCCGAGCGGCCCGTGGCGCTGCGGCGCGTGGACGGCCACGCGCTGTGGGTGAATGCCGCCGCGTTGCGGCTGGCCGGGATCGACGCCAAGACGCCCGACCCCGCCGGCGGCAAGCTCCTGCGCGACGCGAGCGGCGCCCCGACGGGCGTGCTGGTGGATGCGGCGATGAATCTCGTCACGAGCCGCATGCCCGAGCCGACGCCGGGCCAGATTCGCGCGTGGCTCGAGGCGTCCCTCGGGGCGTGCCATCGGGTTGGGCTCACCGGGGTTCACGACGCCGGCGCGAGCTCGGCGCAGCTCGGCGTGATGGAGGCCATGGCCGCCCGGGGCGAGCTCCCGCTCCGGGTCCACGTGATGCTCGACGCGGACGACCCGGCGAACGCCGCGCGCCTCGCCGCCGGGCCGAAGGCGGGGGACTTCGTGTCCGTCCGCGGCGTGAAGATCTTCGCCGACGGCGCCCTGGGGAGCCGCGGCGCGTGGCTCTCGGCGCCCTACAGCGACGCCCCGGAGACGAGCGGCATCCCCATCGTCCACGGCGAGGCGTTGCGGGCGCAGGTGCGACGCGCCGCAGACGCGGGCTTCCAGGTCTCCGTGCACGCCATCGGCGACGCGGCCGCGCACGACGTCGTCGAGGCCTACGCTGCCGTCCTGACCCCGGGCAACGACCGCCGCTTCCGCGTCGAACACGCGCAGGTGGTGCGCCCCGAGGACCGCGCGGCGATGGCCCGCCTGGGCATCATCGCCTCGATGCAACCCACGCACGCGACGAGCGACATGGACTGGGCCGAGCGTCGCCTGGGCCCGGAGCGCGTGCGCTGGGCCTACGCCTGGCAGAGCATGCGGCGCGATGGCGTGCTGCTGGCGCTCGGGAGCGACTTCCCCGTGGAGCGTCCGGACGCGCTGCCCGGGCTGCGGGCGGCCGTCACCCGCGCGGACGCCCGCGGCGCGCCGGCTGGCGGCTGGTACCCCGAGGAGCGCCTGACGCCCGAGCAGGCCCTGCGGGGTTTCACCGCCGACGCCGCCTTCGCCGGCTTCGAGGAGGCCCGCCGCGGCCGCATCGCTCCGGGCTTCGACGCCGATCTGACCATCCTGAGCGCGGACCCGCTGACGCTGTCCGCCGCCGGCTGGGACACGCTCGCCATCGTGGCGACATACGTGGCGGGCCAGCCGGTCTACCGAGCGGCGCGATGATTCGCTATCGCGCGCTGGGCGCCGCGGGGACGATGGGCGAGAGCGCGCACCTCGTCGAACTCGAGCGGGCGGCGGTCCTGCTGGACGCGGGCTGCCACCCCAAGACCGGCGCCGTGGCCTCTCCGCGGGCGGCGCAGGCGGCCGGAGCGCGCGCGGTGGTGCTGTCCCACGCCCACCTCGACCACTCGGGCGGCCTGCCCATCATGTTGCGCGGTTTGCCCAACACGCCGGTCTTCGCCACGGCGGGCACACGGGCGCTCACGGGGCTCGCGCTGCGGGATCACCTCGGCCGCGTGCGGGCGCAGGCCGGGAAGGGGGGACTGCCGTTCTCCGAGGCCGAGCGGCTCGGCCTGCCCTGGAGCGTTCGGCCGTTCGGCCTGCCCATGGACCTCTGGACGGGCGGACCGCGCTGCACGCTCCACGACGCCGGACACATCGCCGGCGCCGCGGGTGTCCTGCTCGAGCACGCGGGCCGGCGCCTCTTCTACACCGGGGACACGCACCTGGCGCCGCGGGTCTGGCAGCGCGGCGCGCACTGGCCCGCGGGGCCCATCGACGTCCTGGTGATGGAGAGCACCCACGGCGCGAACCCCACGCTGGACGACGTCGAGCAGCCCGCGCTCGAGGCCCGTCTGGCCGACCTCCTCGAGTCGGTGCTCGCCGGGGGCGGTCAGGTGCTCCTGCCCGTCTTCGCGTTCGGCAAGGCGCAGGAGATGCTCGCCCAGTTGGCTTGTCTGCGGCGCGCCGGGCGACTCTCGCACGTGCCCGTGTACCTGGGCGGCCTGGCCGCGCGCGTCAACGCGCTGGCCGAGCGATACACGCCCCACGACGCGCGGCGCCACGCGGACCTGACCCTGGACGAGGTCCCCGTGCGCCCGCTCATGCCGGCCATGGCCACGCACCCGCCGTCGGGGCCGGCCATCTTTCTGGTCGGCAGCGGCATGCTGGCCGAGGGCAGCCTGGCCGGCACCATGGCCGATCAGCTCATGCCTGACTCGAAAAACGCAGTGATCTTCGTGGGTTACCTGGACCCGGACACGCCGGGTTACGAGCTGCGGGGCGGCGGTCGGCCCGGGGCCGCGCGCATCGAGTCCGTGCCGTTCTCAGCCCATGCGCGGCGGACGGACCTGGTCGCGGCGGCGGCGGCCATGGCGCCGCGGCACATCGTGCTGGTGCACGGCGAGGAGTCGGCGCGCCTCTGGCTCGAGGCGGCCCTGATGCAGCGCCTGCCGAACACGCGCATCCACCGCCCGATGCCCGACCAGGTGCTCGAGCTCGACTGACGCGCGGCCGACTTGCGGGCGACCCCCGTGGGGCCTACCTTGCGGCGGTGCGACGCGCCGATACCGCCATCATCCTGTGGGTTGCCCTCGTGTGCGGGAGCGCCGCGTGCGAGTCCGCGGGCCCCGTGGACGTCGAGGTCGCCTGGCGCTTCGGCACCGGCGACTGCGCGCGGGCCAACGTCGACACCGTGCACGCCGATCTGTTCGAGCAGGGGCGCGTGGCCGCCATCGAGCACGTCGAGGCGGCGTGCGCGGCCGGTCACCTGACCCTCGAGGCCATCCCGCCCGGCGAGTACACGCTGGCGCTCCTGGGGCGCGACCCGGCGGGGTGCGGCACCCACGCGGCGAGGATCGTCCGCGTCGACGCCGAGGACGGCCTGGGCGGGCCGGTGCTCCTCGGCTTGCGGCCGCGGCCTCTCGCGCTCGCGTGGGACTTCGCCGAGGCGCAGGACTGTCGCGGGCTCGGTGTCGTTCAGATCGAGGCGCTGGTGCGGGTCGGCGGCGCGCCGGTCGTGCGTGGCGCGTGGCTCTGCGGGGCGACCGGCGCCGAGCTGCCGGAGATCCCCGCTGGACCGGCGCACGTCACGCTGCTGGGCCTCGACGCCGCCGGCACGACCATCGCCCGAGCCGAGGCCGACTTCACCGAGTCGGCGCTGCTCGCCGAGCCTTGCGCCGAGCGCTTCGCGGCACGGCTGACCCTCGAGGGCTGCGCTTCCGCCGGCTGCCCGTGAGCGCGTCCCGCGCTCAGCCGAGCGCGTCGAGGAACGCCTCGAACAGCGCGAGGCCGGCGTCCAGGTTGGCCCAGGGGATCCACTCGCCCGCCTGATGCGCCTGCGAGGGCTCACCGGGGCCCAGGTTCACCGCGGGGATGCCCCACTGCGAGAGCCGGGCGACGTCCGTCCAGGCCTGCTTGGGCTCGGGCACGAGGCCGAGCGGTCCGGTCAGGATGTCCAGCCAGGGGTGGGGGGGCGGCACGTCGCCGGAGGGGCTGCGATCCACGAACTCGATCTCCGCCACCTCGGCGACGAGGGTCCGGATCTCGGCCTCCGCCGTCTCCAGGCCTTTGCCCGGGGCGAAGCGATAGTTGAGGTTGAGCACGAAGCGGTCCGGCACCACGTTGCGCGCCTTGCCCCCTTCGGCCACCGTCACGCTCATCACCTCGCGGTAGCGCAGGCCGCCGAAGTGGACGTCCACGGGCGGGCGGGCATCGAGCGCCGAGAGCAGCGAGCCCGCCTTGTGGATGGCGTTCTCGCCCTCCCAGGGGCGGGCGGAGTGGGCGCGGCGGCCCTGGAAAGTCAGCCGGGCGTGGAGGGTCCCCAGGCAGCCATACTGCAATCGGTTGGCGCTGGGTTCGAGGCAGAAAGCCAGTGTGATCAGACTTTTCCACTCGATCATTTCGAGTGTCGGTCCAAGTCCGTTCTCCAGGTACGGACCCTCTTCCCGGTCGTAGAAGACGAACGCGAGATCCACCGGACCCTCGCCGGGGCGCCGCTTCGCCATCAGCGTCGTCATCAGGGCGAGGCCGCCCTTCATGTCGCTCGCGCCCAGAGCCACCAGCCGGTCGGCCTCGACCCGGGGCGGGTGGGGATCGCCCGGCACCGTGTCCAGATGGCCGAAGAACGCCACCAGGTCGCGACCCGGCGCTGTGGGCCCGCCGAAGACCAGGTTGTTGCCCAGGCGTCGCATCGGCCAGCGGTCGGCGTATCGCTCGGCGACGAAGTCCGCCAGCGCGGCCTCGTGGCCGATGACGCTGGGGATCTCGCACAGCGCCAGGCAGTGATGTCCGACCTGCCCGAGCTCAGGCCTGGACATCGAACCCCCGGAGCGCGGCGTTCAGGCTCGTCTTGCGGTCGGTGCTCTCGCTGCGGTGACCGACGATGAGGGCGCAGGGCACCTGGTAGGTGCCGGCCGGGAAGACCTTGGGGCGCGTGCCCGGGATCACCACGGAGCGGGGGGGCACGTGGCCCTTCACGATGCGCTCCTCCGGGCCGGTGACGTCGATGATGGGCGTGCTGGCGGTGAGCACCACGTTGGCCCCCAGCACGGCTTCGCGGCCGACGCGGACACCCTCGACGACGATGCAGCGGGAGCCGAGGAACGCGCCGTCCTCGACGATGACCGGCCGCGCGCCCGGGGGCTCCAGGACGCCGCCGATGCCCACGCCGCCGGCCAGGTGGACGTCGCGGCCAATCTGCGCGCAGCTCCCCACCGTGGCCCAGGTGTCGACCATCGTGCCCCGGCCGACGTAGGCCCCGATGTTGACGAAGCCGGGCATGAGGATGACGCCGGGCTCCAGGTGGCTGCCGTACCGCGCCACGCCGGGGGGCACGGCGCGAACGCCCTCGGCGGCGGTCAGGCGCTTGGGCGGCAGCCGGTCCTGCCAGAGCAGGTCGCCGCCCTCGATGGCGCGGATGTCGAAGAGCGCGAAGGCCAGCACCACGGCCTGCTGCAGCCAGCCGTGCACCGTCCATTCGCCGTCCGGTGCCTCCGGGGGCGTAGCGACGCGCAGGCGGCCCGCGTCCAGGTCGGCGAGCACGCTGCGCACGGCCTCGGCGGCGGCGGGCAGCCTGCTGCGGTCGGCGAAGGCGGCGGTCACGAGGGGGGCGCGCGGATCGGCGTCCGTCTGCGCGGCGGCGGTCTGGAGAGAGGCATCCGACATGGGTCAACTCCGGGGGGCGGTCGAGAGCGTCCCCATAGCGCGAACCGGGGCGAAAATCACGCGGGAGGCGCCCGGGGCCGTATCCGGAGGGATGGTAAGCGGCGGGACCATCGGGTACGGTGCTTTCCGGAGCGCAGTGCTGTTCAGACACCCGAGGAGGGGGTGCCCATGGATGAGACCTGCGGGGGATGCCGCTTTTTCAAGGTGAGCCGGGAGAGGGACGACGGCCGCCTCGGAGAGTGCCGACTGTCGAAAGTCATGGGTGTGTTCCACGAGGGCATGCGGGCGTGTCCGTCGTTCTCGCGCGTCGGCGCCGAGAGCATCGAGCCGTCGCATGGGTCCAGTGGCTCATCGCGCGCGCCGGCGCGAGTGTTCTCGACGCCGTCGGCGGCGCCGTCACGGGTGTCGGCGAGCACGCTCGCCGCCGTGCTCGGCAATCTGTCGGGTGAACAACTGCGGGCCGTGCTGAGCGATGCCTTGTGCCTCGCGTGCATGTCTCAAGGCACGGACCTCGGCCGGGCCTGGTCGGCGGGCGAACTGCTCCTCGCCCCGCGCGAGGACGAGCTGAAGCCGAAGCAGGTGCCGCTCGAAGCCTTCTTCCACAAGCTCGTGATGATTCGGGACAACCTTCGTGTCATGGAACAGAAGGTGAACAGTCACGAGCATCTGCAGGACGGCGAGAAGCTCGACCTGCAACGACAGGTCTCGCTGGCCTACCTGGCCGTCGCGCGGCTCGCCGGCGGGTTCCTCGAGCGGGGATCGGGCGTGGGGGCGGCGGGTGAAGCCGCGGAGCTTCTGCGTACGCTTCGCCTCGAGGCCGAGCGGCAGAGCCTGACGGCGCGCGCGCCGGCCCTGGGCGAGCGCTGGTCCGGGGGCGAGGCCCGCTACGTGCGGGACAGCGAGACGATCACCGAGACCATCGAGCTGTTCTTCCACCGCCTGTGTGTCCTGCGAGACCGGCTGATGGGGCTCGAGGCGCTGCTCGGCGCGCACCCGCACGTGGGCCCGGACGAAGCCGACGCGATGTGCGGCTACATCCGGCGCTGCTACGGCAGCCTGACGTCCTTCAACGTCCTGTTCCGTGACCGCGAGGACTACTTCACCAGCAATCGGTGAAGCGGTCGGCGCCGCTCAGGCGAGCAGGCGGGCGGCGGCGTCCGAGTTGACGCGCGCCTGGGCGTCGACGAAACGACGCGGATCCGACTGGGCGGACTGACGGATGCGGTCCGCCGTCTGGCGGCCCTCGGCCTCGGAGGTCAGGCGGCGCGCGCCCGTCGAGCGCGAGGCGTCCTGGGCGGTCTCCTCGGCGCGGCGGCTCTCGTCCGTCTCGGCCTGACGAATGTCGGCGCGGAAGCGGTCGGCGCGGCCCTGGGCCTCGTTCACCGAGCGGCCGGTCTCACGCGCGGCCTCGGGCGAGCTCACATCGACCCGCTCGGGGCGGATGGAGGTGTTCTGGCGGTCCTCGGGGCGCTCGCCGTTCTCGGGGCGACCACCGCGCTCGGGGCGACCACCGCGCTCGGCGCGACCACCGCGCTCCGGGCGCTCGGCGTTCTCGGGGCGACCGCCGCCCTGGGCGGGGTCGTTGCCCTGCAGCTGGGCGTTGCGGCGCTCTTCGGCGGCGGCCTTCTCGGCGTCCTGGGCCTCTTTGTCCGCCTGCTCGGCGCGCTGCTGGGCCTGCGCGTCGTCCGGCTGGCGAGCCTCGAGCACGAGCGTCGGCGGGCGGCGCTCGGGCGGACGCGAGGCGGCCTCGGCCTGGCGGTCGAGGCGGGTGGCCTCGGTGCGGGCCTGGCTCGCGTCGCGCTCCAGGCTGGCCTGGCGCAGGGACTCCCGGGCGTTCTGCACGTCCGGATCGCGGTCCGTCTCGGCGAGGCGGCCGCCGATCTCCTGGGCCTCCTCGTCGAGCGCCTCGCGGTCGACCTCGGGGCCTCCGTTGGCGGACTGCTGGGCGATCTGCCCGAGCCGCTGAAGGTCCTGGCGCCCGGCGTCGACCTTCTGGCCGGCGGACTGGAGGCGGGTCACGGCCTCGCCACGGGTCTGGATGGCCCGACCCTGCTCCCGGGCGTCGCGGCCCTGGACCTCGACCCGGTCGCCCCGGCGGTCGGCCTGGGCGGGGGTGTTGCGGCGCGGCTCCTGCCCCTGCACGGGGGCGGGGTCGCGGGTCGCGCGGGTGGTCTGCGTGTTGGTCGACTGCGCGCGCGCGTCCGGCGCCTCGGCGGTCCCGGGGCGGGACTGCGGCGGGGTCGGGCGGGCCTGAGGGGCCGCGGGCTTGGCGAGCGTCTGCTGGATCTGAGATGCCATGGGTCCCTCCATGTGCGGAACTGGCCCCATAACTCTACACACGGGTGGGCCCCTCCGCAAGGCCGAAGGGTATCTGAACCGCTCGCCGTGCGGGTCAGCGCGTGTTCAGCGGCGGATCGACCCGGACGATCTCGGTGACCGTGAGGCCGGCGACGAGGGCCTCCATCGCCGCGTCGACCGGCGCCGCCGAGCGCGCCTCGACGGTGATCCTGACCCGATGGTCCGCGCGATCGATGCGGGGATAGCTGCCGATCTGGACGGCGAACGCGCCCTCGATGCGCCGGAGGAGGGGGGCGATCTCCCCTTCGTCCGAATTCAAGTAAAGGTTCCGCAAGTAGAACGCTTGGCCTTGAAATGTATCGGCAATCACGTCGAACTTCGCGCGGAAGATTTCGGGCACGCCCGGCAGGATGTAGACGTTGCCGAAACACATCACGGGCCACGCGATGGGGCCGCCGGAGACGAGCCGCGTGCCCTCGGGGACGCGCGCCATGCGCAGGTGGTCGTCGGTGATGCGGGCGCCGAAGTGGGCGTGCAGGATGTCCGCCAGGATCGGGTCGAGGACGAGGGGCACGTCCCATGCCCGGGCGAGCGTCTCGAGCGTGATGTC